>JAZSGY010000068.1:0-9777 GCA_045532985.1 Eubacteriales bacterium
CCCTGTCCGAGTCGTGTGTCGCAGTCTGTCGCCTCGTAAATCTCGGCTCTGCCTGCTCGCACTTGGTCGGACTTCGCGGCATCAAAGCATCACACCGTGATGTTTTGATTTGCTCACCCTAAATCTGACAAGCCCTTTATCAAACAAGAGGCTGTCTCAAATTGCATTTGAGACAGCCTCTTTTATTGTATAAGATACTCGAAGATCGTCTTGGCGTAGGCGAGCTTTGCGGCACGGATCGGCGGCGGGCAGTTGCGCTCGCCGGGGACCTCGTAATTGAAGAGTCGGTCGTAGCCGATCTCGCGAAGGGCGGCGACGACGGCTTCAAAATCAATATTGCCGCGGCCGTAGGGCAACATATGCTGATCGCTCTTTCCCTCGTTATCGGCGACGTGCAGGGCCTTCAGATGCTTGCCCGCGCGGCGGATAAAGTCGACCTGATCGGGATTTTTTGAAAGATTCAAGTGCCCCGTGTCAAGGCAGATGCCGATATTCGGCGTATCGAGCTTTTCGACGAACCACAAAAGCTCGTCAATGCCCGTGACGTAGTGAATGAGATTTTCCAAGCAAATGACAAGATCTGTGCCCTTGATATGATCCGTCAGCCTGCGCAAGGTCGCAAGGTTATTTTCCCGTTTTATCTCCGACGGCAGATCGGCGTTCGTTTTTCCGTCACAGTGGAGCACGGCGCTCTTGATGCCGATGGCAAGAAAGAGGTCGAGCCAATCGCAAAGAACCTCTGCGGGGCGGGTCGTTTCATCACAAAGGCGAACCTTCAAATACAGGTGCCCCTGTAAGACCTGCATTCCGATGCCGTCGCAATAGCCGCGAAACGCCTCGCCAACGGTCGCGGCGTCGCCGCGCGCGAGCAGCTGCTCCGCATGCTCGTCCGAAAGCTCGCAACAGTCGTAGCCGTTTTCCTTCAGAAGACGAACGGCATCCTCGGGCGTTTCGTCTGCGTAATAAGATGTCCACATACTCAGCTTCATTGTCTTTTTTCTCCTGTTTGCAGTCAATCCCAATCGTAAAGATCGTCCGCGGTAATGCAATCGTGGATCAGCGGCGGGTCGGGTGGACGGACGTCGCCGACGGTGAACAGATCGCGGCTTTGCTCGATGCCGAGGGAAAGATGCACCTCATCCTTCGCGTAAAGGACGGCGATGAGGTCTCCCTTTTGCACGTAGTCGCCCGATTTTTTGTGGAAGACGATGCCCGCACCGTAGTCGATCGCGGCGTCGGGGATGATGCGCCCCGCGCCCAAAACGCGTGCGACCCTGCCGATGCTTTCGGTGTTCACGTCCTCAACGAAGCCCGCACGATCGGCAAGGATCTGATAGGTCGCGCCACCTACCTCAAGCAGCTCGGGATCGTCTACGTAACGAAGATCGCCGCCCTGCGCGGCAATGAGAAGACGGAAAGCATCGTACGCCTTGCCGCTTGCAAGCGCATCGCTTGCCACGCCGAGCGCCTCCTCCATAGGAATGCCCTTGGCAAGATGGATCATCGCGCCCGCAAGCTGTACGCAAAGCATTGCAAGATCGCCGTCAGCATCCGCACCCTGCAGGACGCTGATCGCCTCCATCACCTCAAGCGAGTTACCAACGTGGTTGCCGAGCGGTCGGCTCATATCGGTGACGAGCGCCATACAGCGGCGGTTCGCACGGTGTGCGATATCCACCATCTGATGGGCAAGCGCGGCGGCGTCCACGTTGCTTTTCATCAGTGCGCCCGAGCCGGTCTTCACGTCGAGGACGATGCTCTTTGCACCCGCGGCGAGCTTCTTGCTCATAATGCTGGCGGCGATCAGCGGAATGCTCTCAACGGTGGCAGTCGCGTCACGCAGAGCGTACATCTTCTTGTCCGCAGGGGCAAGATTTGCGCTTTGCCCCGCGACGACGATGCCGTTTTTCCGCACGCATTCGTAGAATTCGCTCCGCGAAAGATTCGTTTTGAAGCCGGGGATCGATTCGAGCTTATCGATCGTGCCGCCCGTGTGACCGAGCCCCCTGCCCGACATTTTGGCAACGGTCAGCCCTGCGGCGCGGCAAATGGGAGCGACGATCAGCGTCGTTTTATCCCCGACGCCGCCCGTGCTGTGCTTATCGACCGTCAGCTCTCCGAGCCCCGAAAGGTCGAGCAGATCGCCCGAGTGTGCCATCGCGTTGGCGAGGGCGTGCGTTTCCGCATCGCGCATCCCCGAAAAATAAACTGCCATCAGGAAGGCGGACATCTGATACTCGGGCACCTCGCCCCGCACGAAGGCGTTGACAAAGCGCTCGATCTCCTCAGCTCGGAGGGTCAGTCCGTCTCGCTTTTTGGCTATGATATCGTAAACGTCAAGCATTGGTTTCTCCCTTCAGTCGGAATGCGCTCGGCAAAAGCTCAGAGAGCCGCCTTTCGGTCACCGTGCCGTCGTTTTCCCAAACGATGGGAAAATCGGGCGGACAAAATTCCGCCAGCACCTGCAGGCACGCGCCGCAGGGCGGACAAAAAACGGGCTCGTCACCCACAGGACCGCCGACGAGGGCAAGCCTTTCAAATTCACGCACACCGAGCGAAACCGCCGATGCGATCGCGGCGCGCTCCGCGCAGAGCGTGAGCGAATAGGATGCATTTTCAAGATTGCAGCCGAGAAAAACGCGGCCGTCCCTTGCAAGCAGTGCCGCACCGACGGCAAATCCCGAATAGGGGGCGTACGCGCTTCCCCGTGCCTGCTTTGCAAGGGAAAGCAGTTCTTTTTCAGTCATAGATGCGTCCCTTTCTGTAAAGATCCTCACCCGGAGTGAAGAAATTGACGCCGAGATAAGCCGCTACGGTCGCGGCAACGTCGGCAAAGGTCGGTCGCGTGCCAAAATTGTGTGCGGGCAGGGATCTGCCGTACAAAAGAAGCGGCACGTACTCACGCGTGTGATCGGTGGTGGGATAGCCGGGATCACACCCGTGGTCGGCGGTGATCACCAAAAGATCCTCCTCGCCCATCGCACTCAGAAATTCGCCGAGGAACGCGTCGAATGCATTGAGCGCGGCGGTGTAGCCCTCAATATCGTTGCGATGTCCGTAGAGCATATCGAAATCCACGAGGTTGACGAAGCAAAGCCCCGAGAATCTCCCCGCGGCGTACGCCGCGGCGCGGTCCATTCCCTCTTTATTCGAGTGAGTGTAGACCGATTGCGTGATCCCGCGCCCTGCAAAAATGTCGTTGATCTTGCCGACGGCGATGCTGTCAAGTCCTGCCTCGCTGACCGCGTCAAGCAGGGTACGCCCGGGGGGTTGCAGGGAGAAGTCGCGGCGGTTTGCCGTACGCGTAAAGCTCCCCTCCTTCCCCGTAAAGGGACGCGCGATCACGCGGCCGACGCCGTGCTCACCCGAAAGAATCTCGCGGGCGGTCGTGCAGATCTCGTAAAGCTCTTTTGGCGGTACGAGCTCCTCGTGCGCGGCGATCTGAAAGACGCTGTCAGCCGAGGTGTAAACGATAAGGTCGCCGCTTTTCAGATGCGCCGCGCCGTAATCCTTAATGACCTCGGTGCCCGAATAGGGCTTGTTACACAAAATGCCACGCCCCGTTTTCTGCTTCAGAGGATCAAGCACCGCGTCGGGAAAGCCATCGGGATAGGTCGGCAGCGGCGTGCGGCTGATCAGCCCCGCCAGCTCCCAATGTCCGATGGTGGTGTCCTTCCCCGCCGATGCCTCACGCAGACGGGCGACCGACGCCATCGGGGAATCGGTCCGCCCAAGAAAGGCAAGGCCGTCAATGTTGCCGATCCCGAGCCGCTGCAGATTCGGGATGTGCAGTCCGCCCGATCTTTCAAGCGTCCGCAGGGTATGCGCGCCGAGGTCGCCGAAGTCGATTGCATCGGGCGACTCACCCGCGCCGAGAGAGTCGAGAACGAAAAGAAATACTCTGCGGCTCACTTTTCCACCTCCTCGCGGTAGAGCTTCACAAGGCGTGAGGTGCCGAGTCGGTCAGCACCCGCGGCGACCATTTCCTCGGCATCAGCAAAGCTCGCGATGCCGCCTGCCGCCTTAACACGGATCAAAGGATCGGTATATCTGCGCAAAAGGCGCACGTCAGCGGGCGTTGCACCGCCGCCTCCGTAGCCCGTGCTGGTCTTGATAAAGTCGGCACCGCTTTGGCTGACAAGCTCGCAGGCAGTGCGCTTTTCCTCATCGGTCAGCATCGCAGTCTCGATGATGACCTTCAAAATCTTGCCGCGGCACGCCGCGCGTACACCGCGGATATCCGCTAAAACGGCGGCGGTATCACCCGCCTTCAAAAGTCCGATGTTGATGACCATATCGATCTCATCCGCGCCGTCCTCTGCGGCAAGACACGCCTCGCTTGCCTTCGCGGCGGACGAGCTGTTGCCGTGGGGGAAGCCGATCACAGTACAGATCGGGATCGCGCCCTTTGCGTGCGCGGACGCAAGCTTCACGTAGCAGGGAGGAATACAGACCGATGCCGTTTGAAAGAGGATCCCCTCGTCAACGGTACGGAGAATGTCAGCGGGGGTCGATGCAGGAGCCAGGAGCGTGTGATCGGTAATAGCAAGAAGTTCTTTTTTCTCCATTTTCTTTCCTTCCTTTATTTGAGATAATATAATTATACCACGTTGCACGAATTTAGTCAATATGCTCAAACATATCTTTTTAAAAAATGTTTGTTTTGTTCAACATTACAACAAATTCCGTCTTTTTTTGCCAAAAAAGAGAGTGCCAACCGAATTTTCGCTTCGGTTGGCACTCTCTTTTCGTTTATTTTCTCAGTCGCTCCATTACGGCATTTTTCTTGCCGAAGTAGTCGTAAAGAGTCTTATATTCCCGATAGAGCGCCTCGTATGCGGCGACGTTTTCGGGCTTCGGCGTATAGACGCACGCGTAAGGCGGCGCGAGCTTCTCCGACGCCACCCTGATGTCGGGATAAATTCCCGCGGCGACGGCGGCGTATGCGGCAGAGCCGAGTGCGCCCGCCTGTGAGCTACCCGCGACGGCGATGCTTTTGTTCAGCACGTCGGCATAGATCTGCATCAGCATCGGATCCTTGTTGGCGATACCGCCCGCGGCACAAGCGTGGCGGATCTCGATACCGCCCTTTTCGTACTGCTCAACGATCACGCGCAGACCGAAGGCGGTGCCCTCGATCAGTGCGCGGTAGATCTCCTCGGGTCTCGTTGCCAGTGTCAAGCCAAGCACCATACCGGACAGCGCGGGGTTGACGAGGGTACTGCGGTTCCCGTTATGCCAATCGAGGGCGAGGAGTCCGCTTTCGCCGACCGCAAGACGCTCCGCACGCGCGCGCAGATACTGATGAATGCTGACACCTTCCTTTGCGGCGGCGGCGTGATAGCTTGCGGGGACGCCGTTTTTCACGAACCAATCGAAGATATCGCCGACGGCGGCTTGTCCCGCCTCATAGGTATAAAGCCCCGGGACGGTACCGTCCTTGACGTAACCGCAGATCCCGTCGATCGGGAGCGCACGCCGATCGTTGACGAGCTGGCAGGCAGAGGTGCCGATGATGAGTATCAGATCTCCCTCTCCCGTCGCGTTCAAAGTCGGCATACCCGCGTGTGCGTCGATCAGCGGAATGGCGACGGGCGTGCCGACGGCAAGCCCCGTCAGCGCCGCGCCGCTCTCGTTGATCCTTCCCGCGATGCCGTCGGTGCCGACGACACGCTCGGAGATCTTCGTACCGACGATACCCGAAAGGCGCGGATCGAGCGCCTCCATAAAGTCGTTTGACGGGTAACCCGTGCGCTCGTTCCAGAGCCACTTGAAGCCCGCAAAGATCGCGCTGTGCGTTTCCTCACCCGTCAGAACGAGCGAAAGATAGTCCGCCGCCTCGATAAATCGGTCGGTATCGGCGTAAACCTCGGGGGCCTCGCAGAGGGTCTCAAGGATCTTCGGCAACGCCCACTCACAAGAGACCGTGCCGCCGTAGATCGAGAGCCACTTTTCGCCGCGCTCCTTTGCCAGCGCGTTCAGTCGGTCAGCGTAGGGGGCTGCCGCGTGGTGCTTCCAGAGCTTGACGTAGGCGTGCTTTTCATCCTTATATTTCTCCGTCATGCAAAGCGGCGTGCCGTTTTTATCGATCGGCAGCATCGTACAGCCCGTGAAGTCGATGCCGACCCCGCGCACCTCGTCGGCGGTGATCCCCGCGTCGCGAAGGAGTGAGGGGATCGTCACACGCAAAACCTCAAGATAATCCGCGGGGTGCTGAAGCGCGAAATCCGCGGGCAATCGCTCGCCCGACGGAAGCTGCGTATCCATCACCGCGTGGGGATATTCCAGTACCGAGGATGCGACCTCGGCACCGCTTTCCGCGTCGATCAGCACGGCTCTGCCCGACAGCGTTCCATAATCAATTCCAACGACGTATTTCATTCAAAAGTCCCCTTTTGTTTTTTATCATTGTACCAAACCTTCGCCACAATTTCAACGGTATTTAAAAAATTTCAAAAGAAAAACAGGTCTCTTTTTTTGCGAAAACCGCTTGCTTTTGGCGCTGGGATATGATAGTATGAACTTGTAATTTAAGAAACGAGGTTTTGCCTATGTCTTATACGCTCAACGCAAAGGACGCTCTCCTCTCGCTCAAGGAGGCGGAGCAGATCATTTTGAAGAATCGCGGCGGCGACGTCACGGTCGAGTTTGAGGATACGACCTACAAGATGACCGAGCCCTTCGTGCTTTCGCCCGAGCTTACAGAGCTTTCCTACAGCCTGACGCTGAAGGGTAAGGGAGGGGCAACGCTCGACGGCACGCACGACGTCAGCGGGCGCGAATTTCAGCCCGTGAACGGCAAGCCCTATTACGTATATCAGCTGCCCGAATCCTTGAAAAAGGACGGGAAGTATCCGCTTTTGCGCGTGATCTACGTCAACGGAAAAATGCAAACGCTCGTCCGCGGTCCCGAATCGCAGATGATGTATAACCATACGCCGATCGAGGACGAGAGCGGTCTGCCCACGCGCGCGCTTCTCTACCCGTCGCCCGATGCGTTTGGCGATATGCTCGTAAAGACGGCAGACGGCTACCGCCTTGCCGACGGCGTAACGCTCCCCTTCGAGCTGCATCTGCGGATCGAATGGTACACGATCTGGATGCGCGTATCCGCGATCCTTTTTGACGATCACACCCATCCCGACGCGATCACGGTGGAGATCGACCCGCGTGACGCCTTGCATATGAACCGAGACAATATGCAGTATCAATTCTCCTCGCGCGGCGGGCGCAAGTTCAATCTTGTGAACAATCTCGCGCTGCTGAAAACGCCGGGCGAGTTCTACTACGATGCCGAGTGCGGCAGGCTTTACTTATGCCCCGAGGACGACGTGGAGCTCAAAAACGCAACGGTGGGGCTTCCGCTTTGCGAGCGCCTTCTTGATCTTTCGGGCGGTCGAAGCATCACGCTTGACGGTCTTTCCTTCACGGGTACGGTCTCAAACTACCCCGCGCGTGAGGCGTATCTGACCAACCAGTCGGGTAACGTCCGCCGCAACCCCGACCTGATGACCGAGGCGAACAAGGATTATATCGGATTTGGCAACTTCGTGAACGAGGCGGCGGTCTTTGCAGAAAATATTACGGATCTTTCCGTGCGCGGCTGTCATTTCCACGATATTCACGGCTATGCCCTGCAAACGAAGGGGATCACCGACGGGGTGACCGTGGTGGATTGCGACTTTACGCACATCGGCGGTGGTGCTGTCTCGATCGGCTCGCCCTGTGGCTGGTGCGACACCAATCAGAACAAAAACATTCATATCGAAAACAATTATCTGCGCCACATTGCCGAGGTCTTTTACTGCTGCACGGGGATTCTGATCACGCCCGTGGAGAATCTGAAGATCCTGCACAACAGCATCGTCAACACCTCCTACACCGCGATCGGTATCGGCTGGAGATGGCAGCGCGGCACGTGGGCGATCGGTGAGCAGGTCAACAACACGAACGTCGAGATCGCCTATAACTATATCGAAAACTATATGACGGTGCTTTACGACGGCGGCGCGATCTATATGCTCGGCGGCAACTGCCATATCGAGAACAGCACCTACTTCAACTTCGTGCACGACAACTACGCCTACTGCGGCTCGACCGAGGGGCTTCCCGAATGCGACGACACGCCCTCCTGCTGGTATCACGACGGCGCGTCCTCCAACTGGCACAACTACCACAACGCCGTGCGCGTAGAGCCGAAAACCCTCTCCTTCTGGAGCTACGTCTCCCTGCAGGGCGGCAACGGCTATTGGATGAAGGGCGGTCAGCAGGTGCACAACATCAAGGTTGAGGATAACTATTTCGTCAACCTCGAGCAGGACTATCTGACCTGCGGTCACGGCAGAGTGATGCGCCACTGTGAGCTTTACGAGATCAACTCAACGATTTTGTCGAAGGAGGATCTTGAGGCGAAGGAGAAGGCGATCCTTGCAGATCCCAACCATCAGCCCTATCACCGCATCAAAGCGAAGGACTTCCGTCCGATCGACGGCACGAACATTGCCGAGGAGATCAACTCGATCGTTACGAATGCGGGCTGTGACCGCCGTCGCGGCACGGCGCTTATACTTGACGGCTACAAATACAAAAAGGTAAACGCATAAGGAGACCGCTATGGAATACTTTTTTCGCTTTCCCGATTGGAAATTCAAGACCCTGACCTTCAGCTACGACGACGGTGTACCGCAGGACGTGCGCCTGATCGAGATCTTCAAAAAATACGGTATGCGCGGTACCTTCAACGTCAATGCGTACACGCTCCCCTCGCGCTACACGCCCGAGCAGGTCAAGAGCATCTATCTTGACGCGGGCATGGAGATCGCCTGCCACAGCTATTTTCATCCGCATCTTGAGCAGCAGCCAAGCTCAATGTCGCTTTACAATCTCGTAGAGGAGCGCCGTATCCTTGAGCGGATGCTCGGCATCTCGATCACGGGATTCGCCTACCCTTACGGCTCTTATTCGGAGGACGTCGTGGAAATGCTCCGTCTTTCGGGCTTCAAATACGCACGCACGACCGTCGCAACGGGGCGCACGTGGATGCCGCAGGAGAATTGGCTCCGTCTTGCCTCGACCTGCCACCATAGGGACGAGCGGCTCTTCTCTATCGCCGACGGCTTCCTTTCGATTCAAGACGACGAGAACCCGAAGCGCGTGAATATGCAAATGCTCTACGTCTGGGGACACAGCTATGAGTTCGACCGGAACACGCCCGGCAACAGCTGGGAGCACATCGAGAGCTTCTGCGAAAAGATGGCAAACAAGGACGATATCTGGTACGCGACCAACATCGAGATCTTCCGCTATATGGAAGCGATCAAGCGTCTTGAGGTCAGCCCCGACGGCTACGTCTGCTACAATCCCTCCGCGATCGACGTGTATTTCAAAACCCCCGACGGCAAGAAGTACGTCGTAAAAGCAGGAGAGACGATCACGGTAGAATAAAGTAAAAGGGGCTGTCACATTTAGGTAAAACCGAAAATGGCGAAAAGAACAAAGGGTAATTGACTCTATTACGCTTTGTAATCGTTTGAGGTGTTACTTAAGGTTGAAATTCTAACGAATTTCTCCGACCTATTTGAATGCCATTTTCTTTCGCCGTTTTCGGGACTCGACGTACCAAGTACGCCTCACGTACCGAAGAACGACGAACTGCCCTGTCCGAGTCGTGTGTCGCAGTCTGTCGCCTCGTAAATCTCGGCTCTGCCTGCTCGCACTTGGTCGGACTTCGCGGCATCAAAGCATCACACCGTGATGTTTTGATTTGCTCACCCTAAA
>JAZSGY010000099.1:0-17382 GCA_045532985.1 Eubacteriales bacterium
CTTCGCGGCTGCAGAGGGTGCAATTAAGATCGCGCTCAATGCAAACAAGGTTCGTGTAAAGCCCCTTCGCGTTATCCTGAACGGTCTTGGCAAGGACGCCGCTATGATCATTTCGAGAATCAACGGCTTTACCTACGTGCAGACGCAGTTCGACCCCTACACCGAGGAGGTCAGCGTCATTAAGGAGACCGCTTACTCCACCGGCGACAGAGCAAAGGTTAAGTGCTACGGCTCTGATAGCGTTCCGGAGGGCGTTGCGATCATGCGCCTTGAGAACGTCGGTGTTTCGATCACCGGTAACTCCACCAACCCCACCCGTTTCCAGCACCCCGTTGCAGGTACCTACAAGAAGTGGTGTAACGAAAACGGCGTGAAGTATTTCTCGGTTGCATCGGGCGGCGGTACGGGTAGAACCCTTCACCCCGACAACATGGCAGCAGGGCCTGCTTCCTACGGTATGACCGATACGATGGGCCGTATGCACGGTGACGCGCAGTTCGCAGGCTCGTCCTCGGTTCCCGCTCACGTAGGGATGATGGGTCTCATCGGCGCAGGTAACAACCCCATGGTCGGAATGACTGTGGCTGTTGCAGTTGCGATTGAGGAAGCATCTAAGTAAGAAAAATCTTATTTCAGATCAAAAAATCATATTTTTAGGGCTTTCGGTGCAAATCGAGAGCCCTTTTTTCACATTCTCAAAAATCCACGAGCCCGAAAATCCACGTAAAATCCACGGCGGGCTGAAATGTGGATTTTTTTGTTTTCAAATCCACGCTACACCCTTCAAATCTGCCGTAACGGATTGACAAAACGGTGGTTTTGTGATATACTATAAGAGCCACATAATTTAATTAACGATTTTTGAGTGTAAAGCTCCATTTTTTTGTAAGGGAGTACTATACTCTTTTTTTGCTTGTCAATAATGAATTTGGCAAAAATGCGAATTCCACTTGACAAGCATAGGAGTTTTACTCATATCGTTAAGATTGTGTGGCAACAATAGGAGTTCGTGTTTTTCGGGTGCGACTTCTATTGAGGTCACACCCTTTTTTATTTCAAGGAGATACATTCATATTATGGAAGACAAAACAAACTTCCCGCAACAATGCAAGAAATGCGGTAATACGATATTTGCTTCTCCGTGCCCGTACTGTAATACTTCGGTAGAAGAAACGCAACAAAAAATCGTTAAGCCGTTAAGCAAGAATAAGAGCAATATTATATCCATAGTAACAGCCGTAGTTTTAATTATTGCGGTAATATTTTGCATTTCTCAATGTGATGGTATGGATACAGAAAAATCGGCAAAATGTGGTGCTTGTGAAAAAACATTTACGGATACCGCAAACAGAAAAAGTATAGCCTTACGCAATCAATGTGAGGATTGTTATGAAACGTACAAGTGGATACAAGAAGTCACACCCTAAATCACATAAAGTAAAGGAGAGAATATTGTGTTTGAAAACATTGGAAGCAAAATTAAAGCTTTAGCAAAAGTAATTTGTTGGGCGGGTATCATTATTTCCGGGATAGTAGGTATTGTTATGCTCGCTTCGGGCGGTGATGTTGGTAGCGGTGTTGGTTTGATTGTTATAATCGTTGGTTGTCTTGGCTCTTGGATAGGTAGCTTTTTTACATACGGATTTGGTGAGCTCATAGAGAAAACAGCAGAAATTGCAGAAAACACTAAAAGCTTAAATTCCGCAAACGTAGGCGCGGATGATAAATTAGAGCTTCTTGAAAAATGGAAAGCGCAGGGGCTTATTGACGAGGACGAATACCTTGAACAAAAGAGCAAGCTTTAATGAGGTATAGTTATGTTTATTGGAATTAAAAAGTTAGCCAAAAAGAAGGTATTGATACCCTTAATCGTTCTTGAAATGCTCTTTTTAATTGTTGGAACAGCAATTAAAATTATCACCTTTGACGGTATGTTTATGGATTATTTTCCCGTCATAAGATTGGGAACGCTTTTTACAAACATTTTTAATATAATCCCTATCATAATATTGCTATTATCGGCAATGTTGCTCGATAGCTCAAAAGCAGAGATATTATTCAAAACATCGTTAATTGTAGGTGTATTAGTATCTTTCGGTATCACCTTGTTTAATGCTCTATACCCCGATATTTTGGGCGGTGTGGTTTTTGGCGTAGTAGGTGGAAACACTATCAGCACCCTTATAATGTCAGCACCTATTGTTTTCATCATCGTGGATTGCTTTAAGAAGCATAAATATATAACGGCTTCTTGTTGGGTGGCTACGGTGATGTTCGGACTTCAAGTTTTGGCAATGCTTATAGATTTGATTTCGGGTATCTTCTATGGGCTCTTTACACTATGCTTTGCTTTGAAAGCCATTTTGCATTGGTTCATAATATTGATTTATCTTGCTCAGTATATAAGGGGCAAGGAGATTGAGAAAAAAGCTGTTACAGTATCTCCTATTTCCATAGAAGGACAATTACAAATCATAAAGCAAAAGTACGAAAACGGAGAGATTACACAAGAAGAATACCGCGAACAGAAAGCGGAACTACTAAAAAGAATATAACAAATAGAAGTCGGTAATTTCTTGACAAAACGCCTCTAATATGGTATAATCAAACGCACAAAAATCATTCTTTTTTAGGGGTGGGGTTAAATTTGACGGCGTGCCGACAAATTGCCGACATCTGTACAAATGAGACCTAATGATAAGAAATGAATGTAGGTTACTCCTCGTGTTTCACCATTCGGTAAAAAACAGAAAATAGCTCTACAGAGATGTCTGTAGATGATACCTAACGACGATAAATGAAAGCCGTAGCAACAGGTAACAACCCGATGGTTGGTATGACCGTTGCGGTTGCAGTTGCGATTGAGGAAGCAAGCAAATAATTTTAGTTGAAAAACCTTGATTCTACTGATTTTTTGGAAGTTTCAAGCAACTTTTAAGAAGTCGGAAACGAGAAAAAATCAACTAATATACAACCTTTAACTAAAAAAGAGTTAGACACATCATTTGCGTGGATTACGACTTGATGTGTCTAACTTTTTTGACTATTTGATTTTATAATTCAAGCCCAAGATAATCGTAACGAGCATGCAGCTTACAACATTTGACCTTATTTTCTATGCTTTTAGCTTAACTCTTTAGCAAAGGGGCAAAAAGCAATTAATTATGTTCTGCTTTTTTGTTTCATAACTAATCACTCTCTTCTTTTCCAAAAACGAAGCGATTCAATTTATCAATTAATCTCCGTATGGGCGAAATCAATTTATCACAATAACGATTTACAAACAGCATAAACGGCTTTTCAACAATCTGTTGCCTTAATAATTCGATCAATGTGCAAGCAATATATACCGCCGTGCATACCACAATACTGTATGGGATTAAAATCAGGCTATACTGATATTGTGAGTTTTTGAATAATGTTGACCATAAAAAAGAGCGAATAAAATTATTATCATGAATTAAATAAACGCCAAACGAAGCACAAGCCAAAACATTTATCCATTTATGATATTTCATTTTAAGTGTTGCAAAAATCATAAACAGACATACTGCCATCAGCAAAACAGGTATTTTCTCCTGACCGTATAAGCACGTTATATAAGACGAAAACGATTCCCATCTGCCTGTCAATAATGTATAGAAGATAGTTGACGAATAGGTTAATGCCGTAATAATCAACCCGAAGATGCAATAATGCTTAGGGGTAAATTTGCTGCTTAATCCATACAGTCGAATATATCCTGCTATCGCGTAGACTGTAATAAACCAAAGCAACGAATTGCTCTGAAACGATGTGGTAGTTAAGGTCGGTATTATTGCCCATAGGGTTGGTATTACCGACCACATTGCGACAAGAAGAACAATAAGCTTTTGATAAGCAGCTTTGCTTAGGGAATGCAAGAGCTTGTTTAAAAACGGATGCAATAAATACAAGACAAAATATGCGCTAGCGAACCACCATGCTGAAAAAGTAATGGGAAAACAAACCTTAATAATTGACTTTATGGATAAATCTCCGTATCCAAGCAAAGAAAAAACGGCAAAAAATAATAGCGAAAAGAAAAGAATTTGAAAAACAAACTTGAAAATTTTTTGAAGGGAAATGCCGCTTTTTGATTCTATGAGATAATATCCGGAAATCAATACAAATACATTTACTCCGAGCTTTCCTCCCATTAGAATAAAGTTGTACCAGAGATAATTGGGAGTAATATTGGCGTTTCCCCAAGCAAAGCCCCCATGAATTGCGAAATGATGAAATACTATCATTATCATCGAAACAATTCTAAGAAGCTCTATTGAAGAATTGCGTGCTTTAGATTGATTATAATTCAAAATTAGTCCTCCGTTCCGTTGCTCTGATGAACATTTCAGTAGTATATCCTAGCAATTCTCGAGAAAACGCGCCAAGCAAAGCCCGCGCACCAAGAAACGAAGAGCTTGTTTGCGGCGCCTATCAAATTATGTTGCAAGGATATTATAACATAATTTTTCTTTTTTGTAAATATATTCCTTGATGCCTCTTCGCACAAAAAGTTTAAATATCAAGCTATAGCTTTCTCGGTGTACTAATCACCCGCCAAAAAACAGCAAAGCGAGCCTTGTATTTTGCGAGGCTCGCTCTTGGGTTATAAGTTTTTATTGCAATTGTTCTCTTGGCGCTTCCACCTTCACGATCTCAATGCAGCGCGGCGGTACGGGTAGAACCCTTCACCCCGACAACATGGCAGCAGGTCCTGCTTCCTACGGTATGACCGATACGATGGGCCGTATGCACGGTGACGCGCAGTTCGCAGGCTCGTCCTCGGTTCCCGCTCACGTAGAGATGATGGGTCTCATCGGCGCAGGTAACAACCCCATGGTTGGTATGACCGTTGCAGTTGCTGTAGCTATTGAGGAAGCCTCTAAGTAAGAAAAATCTTATTTCAGATCAAAAAATCATATTTTTAGGGCTTTCGGTGTAAATCGAGAGCCCTTTTTCTCATGCTCTCGATATAGGAAACCCTTGTATTTACAAGTAAAATGTGCTACAATTCAAATGAGAATACGATTTGACTCATGGAGCGTAAAAGTATATGACTTATAAGAAAAACATCGCGATCTATTTTATATTCAGCATCTGTCTGATCGTGCTTGGCATATGGCTTCAATTTGCTTTGCCCGAGGAGATCGCCGGGATATCAGTGGCGATTTTGATCGGTGCGGCGACCGGTATTATTGCGACGCTCGTTTCAACGGTGCTGGAGAACAATCACGTGCTGAAGAAAAAGGTCTATGTGTTTGAAAAGCATACCTGTCATATCTTAGGCAGTCTTTACAGCCTGGCAAATACCGAATGCGATGAAGACTGTGAAAATGAAAAGCTGCAGGAATCGGTCAGAGCCCGTGTATTTGCATTGATCGATCATTTTGACGAGCTGCTTCAGCTCGGGGCGGAAATGGAAGCGCTTCTCATTCCACTTTTCAAGAAAAGAAAATTGAGCTTTATTCTTACAAGTCTGCAATCGGTTTATTTGTTTTACCTGTACGAATATACGTCACCGAAAAATATTCAAAAGCACGCCGAAAAGAGTGCGGATGATATCGCAACCTTTGAGGCGCTAAAGGCGATCAAATACGCAAAGCGCTTTGATCCGCAACCGATCTTAAGACTGATCCGCCGCAGTCCCAATAACACCGTCAAGGATCTGGTGGGCAGGGAAGAGTTTTTCAATATTATTTTTGAAAAAGAATTGTTTTCCGAAGAGAGAAGGGTTGCAGGTGAGGAATATAAAAAATCCGAAATTCAGGCGCTCGAAAAGCTCTATCGCGATTACGATATCAATCGTGTCAGAGAGATCGTTCATTCGATGAATCCCGGTGATTGGTCATTTTCCAGCAAAACGGTCGGACAGCAGCGGGGGCTTTCGAGGCTTTTTCACCGTTTGCGCATGCACTCGGGAAAACGCAATAAAAACGAAGCAAGTAAAAAGGAGAATGAAAAATGAAAATTTCATGTCTTGGTGATTCGATCCGCGGGCAGTATACGCCGAAGGTAATCGAGCTTTTGGGAGAGGACTTTGAGGTCTTTGCGCCGAATGAGAATTGCCGCTTTGCAAAGTATACCCTGCGCGGTATGTATGAATGGCGCGAGGGGATGGCGGGCAGCCGAATCGTGCATTGGAACAACGGACTCTGGGATATTTGCGATCTGTACGGTGACGGACTCTTTACGTCCGAGGAGGAATACGTAGAGAATATGGTCCGCATTGCGGACATTCTGCTTTCGCGCCATGAGAAGGTCATTTTCGCAACGACGACACCCGTCACGAAGGGCAACACCTATACGAAAAACGAACAGATCGAGCGCTACAACGCACTTTTGATCCCACGCCTTCAGGAGCGCGGCGTTATTATCAACGATCTTTACAGTACGGTAGCAGCCGATATTGACCGCTACGTTTCAAACGACAATATCCATCTATCCGAGGAGGGCATTGCGCTTTGCGCAAGACAGGTGGCAGACGCGATCCTGTCGGTGGCGGCAACGCTTGACGACACGGAAAAAACGGACGACCAAAAAGCATTTCTCGATGCAAGCGGTGCCCCCGTCTTGATTTGAGACTGCACAGAATAAAAGCGTGTTCCTTTTTGGGGAACACGCTTTTATTCTGTGCATCAAATTCCGCCGCTTTTGCCGAGATACAGACGGATGGGCTCATCAAACTCGACCTTTAAAACGGTGCAGACCTTGTTGACGTGCTCTTTGGTGAAATTGATCCAAAGAAGCCCCGGCTTTTCGTTCAAACCACCGTTGACCCGGAAGGGAAGGGATGCGCCGCTATCCAAGACCGTCACACGCTTTGCCTGATTGCAGATACCCTTGATACAGATTTGATCAACGGGGATATCGTGGTAGAAAAGGTAAAGCGTCTTTTTGTCCTTGGAAAGGGTGCTGTTGCCGTGAAACAGACCTGCGGGAAGTCCCCTTTCGGTTCCGTAAATTGCTTCGCCATGGGTATTGACCCACTCGCCAAGCTCTGTCAGGGTAGATTCAACCTTCTCGTCAAGCGTGCCGTCCTCTTTGGGGCCGATGCCAAGCAAAAGGTTGCCGCCCATTCCGATACACTCAGTAAAGATTCTGACAATCTCGCGGACACTTTTATAATTCGTGTCGCATGCGCGATATCCCCAGGAGTCAGTCAGTGTCTGGCACAGCTCCCACCGCCCTTCAGGCTGTACGGTAGGGAGCGAGTTTTCGGGACATTCGTAATCACCGTACTCCCCGATGCGCGCATTGACCAAGGTGTTGGGGCTTGTCTTTCTGATAAAGTCGCGCATCTCCTTGAACTTCCACTGCTCGGCTGTGCGCTCCCAAGCACCGTCAAACCACAAAAGGTCAAGCGTTCCGTAGCCTGTAAGAAGCTCGTGGAGCTGCGTTCTATGAAATTTCAAGAAGCTTTCCCAGCGCGCGAAATCATCAGGCACGCCCTCGGGCGGATCGGTGAAGCGGTTGCTGGGCCACGGCGCGTGGATAGAGGGGTAATCGGGGTGGCTCCAGTCAAGATGCGAATAGTAAAGCCCGACCTTCAAGCCGTTTTTGCGCATCGCTTCGCAGTAGGGTGCAATCAGGTCGCGCTTTGCAGGCGTTTTTTGAACGACGCTAAGATCGTTTGCCTTGGTATCCCAAAGCGCAACGCCGTCGTGGTGCTTTGAGGTCAGCACAACGTATTTAGCACCTATTTTCTTGAAAAGCTCTGCCCATTTTTCAGGATCGTAATTCTTTGCCGTAAAGCCGTCAAGCTGCTCCATGTAATCGTCATATTCCATCCGACCCGAATAGAATTCCCAGGATTCCGCGACTCCCTTTACGGCATAGATGCCCCAGTGCATAAAAATTCCAAGCTTTGCGTTTTCAAACCATTCCATATATTTTCCTCCACTAAATACAGATCAAAGTGATTGCAACAACACCGATCAATACACCGGCATACTGCTTTCCCGATAGCTTTTCGCCAAAGAAAAGTCTGCCAATCAGCGTTAAGATCAGCGAAATTCCGCAGTTGGTAACGGGGAAGAGCACGGTTCCGTCTATCAGGGATGCGGCGTAGGTGTTGACACATTGAAATGCGCCAAGAAAGACTCCTGACAAGCCTGCAAGGAGCGCGGCTTTTTTGTAGGATGCGTTTTCTTCTGCTCCCTCCCTTTTGGTTCGTATGAGGAAAAAGATCCCCCAAGAGAGCAATGCCGCAAAGAGATAAGCAACCCCTACGAATTCAAAAACCTCAAGCTCCTCTGTCATCTTGGAGTAGACCTTTTGATTGACCGATAGGACTCCGTTGCTCAAAAAAACAAGCATCGTAAAGCCAAGCCACGGGAGCCACTGAGCGTTTGACAGCTTTTTCTCCTTGTCCTTCGACACCGTCATAATAAAGCAAAGAAGGATCAAAGCGCTGCCGACCAATTTAAACACGCCAAAGCTTTCATCAAAAAGCAGATAGGATGCGACGACCGGAATCAATAGGCTGAAATTGTTGACGGTAACGGTTAGCGACGCTTTCCCTTTGGAGAACGCCAGAATATAAGAAATTTGAAACAAAAGGCTAAAAAGCCCCATAATCATTCCAGAGATCAGGGTAAAGGCGTGCGCGCCGTTCACAAGCAGAAACGGAAAAAAGATTGCGGCAACGGCGGAAAACATAACGGCGTTAAAAAATATGCTATCGCTATAAGTACATTTTCTTGTCTTTGAAAAGATGCATTGAAAGGTCAGCTTTCCCGTTGATAAAAACCACAGAACCGGAATCAGTAGATATTTCACCGCTTCACGCCCTTTATGATGTCGGTCACCTCGCGGTGATGCTCTACGTCTCTCCAAAGAGAAATAAACTGCGGCTCGCAGAAATTGGATTGGCAGTTGAAGGTGTACCCATACTTGTACCCAAGCCTTGCCGCCATGATTGCCGCGTCCTTTATCAAATCCCAGGTGAGCAGGGGATGCTCTGCCCAGCAGACGGTGCCCCAGCCCTCGGTACAGCCGTAGGGAACTCCGTATTTTTTGCAGGTTTGTGCAACGGTGGCAATCTGTTTTTCAAGCTCTTCCTCGATGTAGCTACGGTTTTTCAGCCACTGCTCCTGTATCACTTGATTGTATTTTTCAAAATTGATGTCGCACGGAATGCGAT
Source organism: Eubacteriales bacterium (assembly GCA_045532985.1). GTDB lineage: Bacteria > Bacillota > Clostridia > Oscillospirales > CAG-272 > UBA1740. Next base: position 9,167 of record JAZSGY010000099.1, read on the forward strand.
TCATTCCGGTGGAATAGAAATTGCCTTGATAGGTATAGAGGTTGGCGGGATCGCCAAAGGATGCGATCGCTTTGTACGCATCGTGCATTTCTTTAAATTCCTGCAGCTTTTCTCTCGTTTCCCAAAGGAAGAAATCCATCGACCACAGGTGAACGTCCTGCCAATCAAATTCCGAGTAATCCATGTCCTTGTTTTCACCGAGGAACGTGGAGTTACTGCTTGCGGAAATCGGCATACCGGGCCATCTGCTTTTCAGCTCCTTGATTACGGTATTGAAGTAATTGCGGTAAAATTCGATTTTGCGCTGCGTTCCCGTTTGCGTTGCCGTATCCTTGTTTACACGGTCCATTTGTCGGAACAGCCACATATTACAGCCGCCGTAAGGAAATTCGTTTTGAACGTCTACCGCGATGATGTTATTCAAACGACCATTGTCCTCCAAAAAGTGCAGCGTTTCGTCCCATACGCGTACCAGATCCTGCGGTCCCTCGATCCATTCATGCCGCGGCTCGATCGTCGGCTTCAGCCAGGTTGACAAAATGACGTATACGCCGCGCTCTTCGCACTTTTCCAAAAGCTCCAAAATATCCCTTCTGGGATAAGAGTACACCGTCCAAGGGCTGCCCCACTGTGCAAAGCCGTATCTTTGATGCGCAACGCCCGTAGGATCTAAAAAGCGTTCGGAATTGGTGCCGTCGGGGGCGTTTGCAATCATATGGGGAAAGGCGTCAATGCGTACTGCATTGTACCCACGCTCCACCAGCTCGTCAAGTGCGGTGTCAAAGCTCTCAAACCCACCGCCGGGGTATCTTCTGCGAAGCCAGGAGGAGTCCCACATCGTAATTGCAAACGGTTTTTTAATGTCTGTTATTTTCATTATTGTCTTTTCCTTGCGTTTTTGTTTTTAGTATATCACCATCCTATGTTACTGTCAATTTACAATATTAAATAGAATTAGCACGATATTAAACTTGCTTTTTGCTGTCGGATATGGTATAATACAAGCACAGATCGTTCAAATAAGGACAAAAAACAATGTATGCTATTGAAATCAATCAATTCAATCTGCTTGCCGTTGCAGGGAGCTTTGTAAACAGAGCGGGATGGATTCACAACGGCAGAAAATTAAATAGCAATCTTCTGATGTGTGTAGAAGAAGGGGAATGTACCGTCCAAATGGCGGAGAAAGAATACGATCTACAAAAAAATGATTTTTTGGTGATTCCTCAAAATACCTTTTATAAGCCCCACACGGAAAGCTACTGCAAGCATTGGTTTTGTCATTTTCACGGGAATTATTTAGGCAAAAACGATGCTTTTGATATTGAAAAGAGCACATCCTGTAAAAACGTATTGTTTCTTCCCGAAAACGGAAAAGCGGATAAGGTTTTGACCTCCGCGCTTGATCATATTGCAAAAAAGTTAGGAAGCACGGGGAATGATGCAGATTTTAAGAAAGCTCTGGCTTTTCTGAATATTTTAAATCACCTTGCAAGCAGTTTTCCCTCGGGGAAAGAAAATCTGTCTGCGCAAGAGATCCAAAGCTACATCATGGACAATTTAACCGGTCCTGTCACGTTGTCCTCTATCGCGTCGCATTTTGCCTATACAAAGCAGTACATCATTCACATTTTCAAAAAGAATTACTTTGTTACACCGACAAAGTTTATCATTGATAAGCGGCTCGAGCTTGCTAAAATTTATCTTGCCGAAACCAATTTGAAGCTGTATGAGATTTCAAGCAGGTGCGGATTTGAGGATGCAAATTATTTTTCAAGACTGTTTAAAATGAATTACCGTGTTTCTCCGCAAAAATACAGAAAGGACCTATTTTCGTCGAACACGTAGAGATTTTTAATGTTGCTTCGGCTTTACGGTTGTATCGCTTGCATATTCGTTCTTGCAGTAGGTGCAAGCGGCGCGCCGATTTTGATTTCATACAGAAAGGCAGACGGAAGGTCTGCCTTTCATTTTATTCTTCGGGATATGCGTACTGTTGGCGATAGACGAGGGGGGCGATTTTCCTATGTCGCTTAAAGCATTCTGTAAAATAGCTTTGTGAGGTGAAGCCGCATTCCTCAAAGATGCGTGACAGCGGCAGATCGGTGGTATGAGCTGTCAGCTTTATCCCCAGCTTCTCAACACGCTCAAGCGTGAGAAGATGGAACGGGAATGATGGAAAAAGCCAATCTATGATTGGCTTTTTTTATTCTTGACAGCAGTGTTCAAATATGTTAAGATGGATGCAAGGACTACGTATCGAAAGGGGGCAGACGATGGGAAAAGTAATTGCTTTTGAGTCGATCGATTCGACGAACGCCTATCTTTCGGCGCACATTGATCTGCCAAGCGGTACGGTCGTGTGTGCCGAGGAGCAGACGGCGGGGCGGGGCAGACTTTCGCGCCGCTTCGTTTCGACGCGTGGCAAGGGGATCTATCTGTCGATGCTCACGCATTTGCGCGGCGTCGATCCCGACGTGCTGTCAACGGTGACGGCGTGGGTCGCGGTCGCCGCGTGCGATGCGATCGAGAGCTGTACGGGTGTGCGTCCGCGCATCAAATGGGTGAACGACCTGATCCTTGAAGGACGGAAGATCGGCGGCATTTTAAACGAGGTCGTGTTCGGGGATGACGGTACGCCGTCCCTCATTACGGGGATCGGTTTGAACGTCAGCGCGACGGCGGATGATTTCCCGCCAGAGCTTTCCGCGGTTGCGGGATCGCTGGAGACGTTGCTTTCCCGAAGGGTTGACAAGGAAGCGTTAAAGGCGGCGCTGATCGCGCAGCTGGAGAAGCTGTTTTCGGATTTCCCGCGGGAGCGCGCGCGGTATCTTGATGCCTATCGGCGTGACTGTATAACAGTCGGGCGGCGCGTGCGGATCCTTTCGGCGGACGGTGAGACGGATGCGACGGCGCTTGCCGTCAACGATGATTTCAGCCTGCTTGTTACCGATGAAAAAGGGGAGCAGAAGAAAATTAATTTCGGCGACGTATCGGTACGGGGCGTTTGCGGATATACGGAATGATAGGGCGGCAGAAAAAGGAGAGCATATGAAACAGAATAAAATATTCAGCTACGGCGTGATTGCCGTGATCTATATTGCGGCATCATTCTTGGGGATTCTTTTGTATCGCGTGTTTCCGTTTGATACGTGGCTTTCGCTTTTGCTTGCCGATCTTGCCGCTACGGTCTTCGTATTTTTGTTCAGTCTGCTTCTTCGAAACGCATCGGTCTACGATCCCTATTGGAGTGTCCAGCCGATCGTGATCCTTTGGGCGTTTGCCGTGGCGGTGGGGAAGCTTTCCCTGCCGAGCATCCTTTTACTTTCGGTCGTGACGCTCTGGGGCGTGCGACTGACGGTCAATTGGATCTACACCTTCGGTGATCTGACGTATGAGGATTGGCGGTATCGGATGCTCGCGGAAAAGACGGGGGCGTTCTATCCTCTTATCAATTTTGTAGGGATCCACAGCGTGCCGACGCTCGTCGTCTACTTTTGCACGCTTCCTGCGGTCTACGTCCTGAAGGACGGCGGGGGTGTCAAGCCGTACGCCTATCTTTTCCTTTTGCTTTCGCTTTCTGCCGTGATCCTGCAGGGGACGGCGGATATCCAGATGCACGCCTTTCGCAAAAACAGAAGGACGCCCTTTATCCGAACGGGACTTTGGAAATATTCCCGTCACCCGAATTATCTTGGCGAGATTCTGATGTGGTGGGGCGTTGGACTTTTTGCGCTGACGGTCTTTCCCGAAAAATGGTATTTGATGCTTGCGGGGGCGGTTCTTAACACGCTTTTATTCCTCTGCGTCAGTATTCCGATGGCAGATCGGCGGCAGTCACGCAAGGTTGGGTTTGACACATACAAACGACAAACGCGTATGCTTCTGCCGATCTATAAATCTCAAAAATAAAGCAAAAGCTTGAACCTTTCGGTTCAAGCTTTTGCTTTTATTGAAGAAGAAATGCGGCGTAGCCATGGATTTCGGGGAGTGTGATCTCGGTGTAGCCGCCCCTTTCGCTATGCGGGACGGGGGTGCGGTCGGGAATCGAGATCACCGAGGAAAAGCTGCCACGTACCGAGATCTTTCTGCCCTGCGGCAGGACCGCTTGCTCCTCGATGACACCAAGTTTGCCCCGTAGCTCGGGGTAGGTCGTTTTGACGTGCAAGACGGTGTGTTTGCCCTGCATCAGGGATACACGGGCGGTAGAGGGGAGCGCGTCCGCACAGATCAGCGGATTCGGTAAAAGCGCATCCAAAAGACGCTTGACGAGGACTTTGTGAAAATCGGCGGAGCGATTTGCGTACGCGGTAAACACGTCAAAGGCAATATGTGCGACGTTGTCCTTCCGCACGACGGCACAGAAGCCACGGCACTCACCCGACGGAACGTATATGTAGCCGTGTCTGCCGTCAAAATGACGGTTGAAATACGGTTCAATATAGTCGGCGATGCCGTAACTGCTTTTCATTTTGATTCCGAGGGCGTAGCAACCGAAAACCTTGTCACCGTCCCGATAGAAGCCGTCCTCGTTCGTGTCGGGGGCGTATTCGTCGATCAAGCTCCAAAGCGGATGGCGCGCGATGCTGTTACCTGTGGAAAGGATCGCACCGTCAAAGGAGGAAAGCTTTTCAAGAAGTGCTTCGGTCATCTCAATACCGCTTGGAAGGATCAAAAGTCGGTAGGGGGACAGATCCATATCCTCATCCACGACGTCGTGACAGACATTCAGCTCCGAGAGCATACGACAGGCACCGACGAGGGAGTCGTCCGTCGTGCCGATCCTGTCATAAGAGAACCTGTTTTTGAAGATCGCAACCTCGGTGAGGGCTTCCGTACCGTCCGTGTAGGGCTCCAGCTGCTCAACGCGCTCATAAATCTTTCCAATTCCGCGATAAAGTACCGAGTCAAGACCGCGGCGCGGATCCATATGGTCGCCGATCGAGGGCTTGTAGCCGTAGAGAAGTGCGTCGTAGACGTCGTTTTCAAGCGAGGCGATCTGCTTATGCCCGCCAAGGTCGCCCCAGCTGTTCAAGAACTTGCCCGTCATATAGAGGCGGTCCTTTGAAAGCTTGCGGTAATAAGGGGCGGTGGTAGGGAAGTAATCGTAGCCCCATTCGTCGCTAGAGGGCAGACTTTCAAGCTCGGTATGGCTAAGCAGGCCGTAGATCCCCTCATAGGGAAAGCCGTTGAGATAGAGGTGAAGCTCGGACGGAACAAGCGCGCGGATCTCCCGAAAAACCTCGCACAGCGTGTCGCAGGTAAAGCGGTATACCTGCTTTTGATCTGTAGGATCAAGTCCGCCTGCACGCATTTTTGCAAGGCAGGTCGGACAGTAGCAGGCACGCGGTGCAAGCCCGTCGCAGAAGATGCCGTCGGGTCCATATGCAAGCACCTCGCGGATCTCGGCGTACAGATGCTGTCGGTAGGCGGAGTGGAAGCAGGGAGTGCGGAAAAAGTGGTCGTAGACCTTATCGGACCCCTCGGGTGTTCCGTCCTCGCGCACGCGGCGGCATTCGGGATGACGGTGCAGGTATTCGTGGTTGAGTCCTGCCTGAATGTACGCCGAAACGCCGATGCCGCGCCGATGGCATTCGGTCAGTACCTCGCCGAAAAGATCGCCCTTCATCTCGGGATAGGGGTAGCCGATCTTCGTCGGGTAGTAGGAAAAGCCGATGTTACAGCGCGCGAAAAAGTTGATGTAATCAACGTGCGCCGACCTCAGCGTTTCGGCGATCTCGGCGGCGGTGTAGTGCTGTGCAAAATCGGTGATGCCCGGCATCGTATGAAAGTCGAGATGAATGGCTCGATTGATCTGCCTCATATTATCTGATAGTTTTTTCGAGATATTCGAGCGAAAGTGCGACCATCTTGTTGCCAAGCTCTGCGTTTGCCTCGGCGGCACTCTTGGTGAACCAATGGTTGATATCACCGAGACGGTCGAGCTTGACGGCGTCGGGATAGAGCGCCATCAGGATCGAGCATTCGTACTTGCCTGCGTGGTCGTAGCCCGTGGCGTTTTGTACCGCAGTGCTCATCGTGGGGATCACCTTGATCCAGGCGAAGGGGTTGTCCTCGTTTTCAAGATTTTCATAATAGTTCATATAGCTCTCGCTGCCCCACCAGCCCTGTCCCTTGGTCTTTTCAAGGTAGGTCATTGTGGCACGCTTTGCCGCCTTCATATAAGAAAGCGTCATCGGCATCAGTGATTCCTGCTCAAACTGATGGTGGATCACAACGTAAATGTTGCGAAGCCCCGAATTGAGAAGGCTCATAAATACGTAAAAGAGATAGTTTTCAAAGGCAACGTCGTCTACGTGGACGGTGCCGCTTTTTTCATCGGCAACGGCGTAGCTTGAGGGGCTGTAGCTGATCTTCGGCGCGATCACGAGCTCCTTCTTTTCGGCGAGCCTTTCGATCAGTCCCTCGGCAACCAGCGTGTCACAGCCGTAGGAGCAGTGGGGACCGTGGTATTCCACGGTGCCCCCTGCGATCACAACGGGGACGTTGTTTTTCTTTACGTACTCAAACTCTTTTGGGAACATTTTATCAAGATACATATCGTTCACCTCATTCGGTATAGCCTAAGGTCGTGTAATAGGCGAGATTCGTTTGTCTGTTGTCGAGTCTGCCGTACTGTACGACGATATTGCGGTCGGAGTCGAGCTTCATAGCGTACTGCGTTTCGTATGGGACGGCGAAGCCGCACATATCGTCCTTGTTATTCATACGGAAGCAACGGACGCGCTTCGCGTCGACCGTCCAGTTGATATCGGTATAGCAATCGCGGTCGGTGAAGTAGAGCGTGACTTTAATATTGGCAACGCTTTCACTGTCGTTGACGACGATCACCGATTCGTGACCCTTGAGGATCCCCTCGCCCGCCTTTGGAAGCTCACAGTCAGGGATCAGCCAGATCCTTTTTCCTACTGCATCAGACATCGATCTCAATGATTCCTTTCTTGAGATAGTCGGTCATGGAGTGGCAACCGTCACGGGTGACGGCAATCCCCTTTTCCCATCTGCAGCCGAAGGTCGGACCCGAAATGAAGGTGTCGACCTGGAAGGTCATATTCTCCTCCAGCGGATAGTCGCTGGTGGTCTCCATCCAAGGTGCTTCTACCTCGATCATACCCGTGCCGTGGCAGGGACCGTAAACGAAGTTGTCCTTGAAGCCGTTGTCAACGTAGAGCTTGTAGAAGTCCTTTGCAATGTCGCTTGCCATCACGCCCGCTTTGATGCGCTCGGCTGTCCATTCGTGCGCGTCAAGGCAGAACTGAACGATCCTGCGGCGCTCGCCCTCCAGCTTGCCCATCACGACGGGCAGACCGATCGAGGGAGAATAGCCGTCGATCTTGGCGGAGAGGTTCAGCTGTACGATGTCGCCCTTGCCGATCGTTCTGTAGCGCGAACGGCTGATGGCGTGACGGGTGGATTCCTCGCTGAATACGTACATCGGAAGCCCCTCGTACTCTGCACCCTCCTCATAGATGACCTTCTGTGCGATACCGACCATCTGCAGCTCGGTAACGCCCGGCTTCAGATTTCTGATGACCTCATCGGTCGCCTTTTCGATGATGCGGAAGCCCTCCTGGATGCAGGCAAGCTCGTTTACACTCTTGATCTTGCGGAGCTCGACCATCACGTCGTTGCACTTTACGATCTCAGCCTCGGGGAAGCTGTCCTTCAAGCCCTCGTAGATCGGCAGGGTGCATTCAACGTAGCTGCCAAGACCGATGCGGAGCTTCTTTCCGCTGACACCGATCGCCTTGAAAACGTCGCCGAAGGTGTCTGCGTGCAGCTCGGGGTAGGAGGGGTCTGCGGATTCTCTGAATTCCTTCAGGACGAAGAGCTTTTCGATCTTGCCGAAGTCCTTTGCGAAGATCGCGGACTCAGGACCGACCATCAGCGCCGCGTCGCCGTTTGCGGCGATGGCAACACCCGCGCGCTCAAACAGAGGCCAGAAGCCGCTGAAGTATCTTGCGTTTGCGTAGTCTGACTCGGTGCTGGCGACGATCATAACGTCGAGGTTTCTGTCGCGGAGGAGCTTTGCCGCCTTCGCGATTCTTTCGTGATATTCATAATCGGGAATGCAAATTCTGTTCATTTTATTAGTCTCCTTATATGTTTTTGTTTTATTTTAACATATTTTCCGTGCAATGTCTTTACAAAATAGTAAATATGTGGTACAATATTGTAAATAAATACTCATTAGA
>JAZSGY010000070.1:0-37491 GCA_045532985.1 Eubacteriales bacterium
CCCTGTCCGAGTCGTGTGTCGCAGTCTGTCGCCTCGTAAATCTCGGCTCTGCCTGCTCGCACTTGGTCGGACTTCGCGGCATCAAAGCATCACACCGTGATGTTTTGATTTGCTCACCCTAAATCTGACAAGCCCTTTATCTAACAAGGGGGCGTGTCAAATTTTGCAATTTGAGACAGCCCCTTTTGCTTTATAAGTCGGTTTTGTCCATATTTTTTATGAAAAAATCCATTTGCTTTTCATATGCATATATTGTATAATTAAAGGTGAGACGAGAGGTGCAAAAAACATAAGATAAATGCACTTATTATGAGATGATTTTACATAGGAGCGTGTACGATGACAAAACGAAACAGAATCCTTTGCTTAATGCTTTCCCTGCTTCTGCTTCTGACGGGTGTGTCGTTGACGGCATTTCAGTCACTGGCGGAGGACGGCGGTGGCGCCTCGGGTGAGATGACGTCGGACGTAAAGACCGAGAAAACGGCGGCGGAGCTGACTGCGGAATACGCCTCGCTTTACGCGAAGGGAGCAACGACGCTTCTTATGACGTACTATGCGGACGGGGACGGCACGCTGACGCTTGAAAATGGCAACGGCACGTGGAAAAACCTCGTAGAGGGCGGCGCTGACGTGAGCGTCACGGGCGTGCTTCGACAGATCGGCGGTCATACCAAGACCTTCGTCAGCACGAGCACGGTCAATGCGGCGGGCTACGTTGAGCGCGTGGCGTACGAGTTCCATACGATCGAGTATGAAGACGGCGTGCCGGTTGCTCTGCGCACCGTATCGCTCTATCAGGCAAAAAAAGACGGCGCGCCCTATATCAGCGCGGCGACCGAGGCGATCAAGATCAACGGCGAGACGATCTATCTGACGCGCTCGGTGGCGCGCTACCGCGAGATCCTGCCGTCGAACGGCGAAAAGCTTTATATCAAGACCGAAAAGGCGCGCTACACGGGGCGCGCAAAGGAAACGGTCGGCTCACAGTCAAAGTACGTGCCCGCGTACACGACGGGGGCGGGCAACGAGACCTGGACCTTCCTTACCGACGAGCCGACCGAGGGGTACACCCTGCTCGGCAACTATGAGATCGGCGACGATATCACCAAGAGCGTTGGCGGCTGGGAATACGAAAACGGCGGTCTTTCGGTCAGCTACAACGATATTGCCGTGACCAAGGGCGTGAACGATTCACGCATTGATCTTGGCACGATGGAGACTCTGTTCGGCATCGGCGAGAAGTCGGATTACGACTACACGCTTGAGATCGTTGCGAAATATACCGATTTTACCGACGAGGATCACTTTATCTTCTCTGCCTCGCAGACGGTATACGAGGGTGAGAGCACCTTCAAGTACGGCAACGCCATCGGCGCGTGGCGCGAATACGTGACGGTTTTTCCGTCGAAGTTTACGGGATATTCGGGTGGATTTTCCGCCGCCTACGTATCCTGGTGCTACGGCTCGAAGGCAGACGCCCAGCTTCAAAACCCTTCGGCACGCGTTTGCGGCTTCAGCACGCAGGGAAATCAAAGCACGATGCAGCTTGCTTATACGAAAAACAGCAGCAATCGTTTCTCGGTTCTGGTCGACGGCGCAAGCAAGGGCTCCTTCGTCGCGGGCACGACGAAGCACTCCGACGGCACGGTGACCGAATACGACGGCCTCTTGCCGACGGATACCGCACACGCAATGTGGGGTATGTCGGGTACGGTCTACGCGGTGCGTGCGTACACACGCGTGCTGACGGCGGATGAGCTGGCGGCAAACCGCTTCGTTGACCTTTGCGCCTTCTACGGTGCGGACGTCTCCGAGCTGCTTGCCATTGAGGACGAGGCGGAGCGCAACGATACGCTTGCCTCGCTCGGCGCGGCGGCAAAGACCCTGACCTTTGAAAACGCGAGCAGAAAAGCCGTGGAGGATCTGATCGCGAGCGTCATTTACGACGAGGCGGAGCGCGCCCGCACCGAGCAGTACGCATCGCTTTACGCGGAGGGTGCGACGGCGATTTTGCTTGCCTATAACGCGAAAAACGACGACGGCACGATCCTTTTGTCGGGCGGCAGCGGCGCGTGGGAGAACCTTGTAAACGGCGAGCAGTATACGCTTTACGGCGTGAACGCTGCCTATACCGTCGGTGGGGAGAGCGTGACGGCAGGCTGGCAGATCAACCAAAACGGCAGCATCGGCTACCGCACGAGCTATCAGCTGGCAAGCAAGAAGCAGTCGCATTATCTTGCCCTGCCCGCTTCCCTGCTCGGGAACGGTCACAATACGACGGTCGAGCTTGTTGCGATGCAGAAGAAGCTTGACATTGCCGACGGCGCAAGCTACGCGGCAAACTCGACGCTGACACAGCTCTCGACCACGCTTGGCGCGAAAAACTACGTGCAGCTTCATATTTACGAGCAGAAATACACGGCGAGTTTAAAGTCGCTCGTGACGAAGGACGCCTACCTCGATTACAACAATTTCGGGCGTTGGGATAACAAGAGCCGTGCGACGATCAACGTCGCCGCGTACGATGACAAGACTGCTTTGCGGATGGTCGTGACGGGCGCGCCCGCCGCTGACGGAAAGGTCAGCGTATCCACGGCATTCTACACCGATGCGAAGGCTGCCGTCAAGAGTTCGAAATTCTCGATCGCACAGCCGACGGCGTCGGCATCCTCGATGGTGGTGCTTCAGGACGTGCCCGCAGAGCTTTACGCGGTGCGCACCTACGACCGCACGCTGACGGATATCGAGCTGAAGCAGAACCATTTTGCCGATCTTTGCGCCTACTACGGGCTTGATATGACGCTCTTTCTAACCTACGTGCCCGCACAGTACCGCGCGCCGATCTACGAGCAGTGGGCATCCTACACCTTTACCTCACACACCAAGGAAGCGCTTCAGGCGGAGCTTGATCTCTCGATCAGCGCGACCTTCCTGCGTTTTGACGGTTTCGCCGTCAAGACGGAGGGCGAGGACAACGAGCTTGCCGCGGTCTTTACGGTCAACGAGACCGAGATCCGCCGCTACGAGGAGATGGGCTTCACTCTTGAGTACGGCGTGATGATGGCAAAATACGCCGACATTTCCTCGATCGGCGAGCTTTTCGTCGGCGAGACGAGCGATAAGATCCTCACCTATAAGCTGTACGGCAGTGACGGCTCGGGCGAGCGTAAATACGTGAGCGAGAGCGACACCGAAAAGGTCTTCGGATGCAGTGTGTTCTACGACCGTTACACCACGCCGTCAAATCTTGCGAGCGACTATTGCTTCCGCTCTTATATCCGCCTGACGACGCCGGGCGGCGAGACGATCGATGCGTATACGGATGCCACCGCCGATTACTTCGGCAATCACGCGTCGCTTTACGACGTGATCAAATATCTGAAGCTGTACGTGACGGCGCACGCCGAAAACGGGAAGTTTGCGGATATGATGGAAAATATCTACGTGGACTGTGACATTTTCGTTGATCCCGTAAACGGTAACGACAAAAACGGCGGCGAGAGCAGAACCGACGCACTGAAGACCGTAGCGGAGGCGGCAAAGCGGATCGATGCCCTGCTTCTTCCCGACGGCGCACCGCTGAACCTGACGCTGCGGCTTTTGTCGGGCGAGCATTTCACGGACGAGGTGCTGGCGCTTGACGGAAAGGATTACCAGCGCGAATACAAGCTCGTGATCGAGGGCGAGGATGCGACGCTTTCGGGCGCGTACGAGCTTCCTCTGTCGTCGTTTACACCAAGCGACGGCGGTATTCTGACGCACGCGATCCCCTCGCAGTATAAAGACCGTGTTTTCCGCAGTCTGTACGCGGACGGCAGGCTTGCAACGCTTGCGACCACCGAGGAGTTCAGATCGCACCGTGTAATGACCTACTTTACCGAGGAGATCCCCGAGGGCGGCACGCGTAAATTTGCCGATGCGGCGTACTTGAACGAAAGCAGTAATATCTACTTCGTCGTATACGTGGATCGGACGGTCATTGAGAAGTATATTCCCGCCGAGCAGTTGGAGGCAAGGGACGTTGATATTGCGGGCATGGAGTTCTGGACGAAGCTGAACTGGGACTATATGGGCTTCCGCGTGGTGGATATCGACTTTGATCATAGTCTCGGCATCTTCGCAACACCCGACATCGGCTCGAAGAATCCGACGAACAAAAACTACGAGAATATGTACGCGCTGGTCCTCGACTACTCCGACGCATCGACCTATAACAAGTTCAGCGGCGGCGTGATGAAGCCACAGCACATTATCACCGGCGCACACTGCATGGCAACGCTGAAAAACAGCAAGTATCTGATCGACGAGCCCGGCGAATACTGCTACGAGCTTGACGAGGGGGCGCTCTACTATCTGCCGAAGGCGGGGGAGACCTCTGTCGGACTTTCGACACTCGAGCAGCTGATCTCACTCAAGAATATGGCGAACGTGACGGTGCGCGCGCTCACCCTGACGGGAACGACCAATAATTCACCCACGACCGACGGTTATATCCACGCGCAGGCAGGAAACAGCAATAAGACCTCGCGCTTCAGCCCCGAGGCGGCGATCTACTTTGAAGGTGTTGAAAACCTCTCGATCGACGGATGCGAATTCTATCACCTATTCGGCAGCGGCATCGTCGGGCGCGGCGTGAACCGCGACATTGCGATCATGAACAACTGCTTTGAGAATATCGGTGCCTCGGCGATCATCATCGGCGATCCTGCCGACTGGAACGCCACGAAAAACGCGCTGACCGACGCGACGGTCGAAAACAACTACATGCACGATATCGCGACGGTCTTTTTGAGCAACTGTGCCGTCACGATCACGAAGGCGAAAAACCTTTCGGTCTGCTACAACTCGATCGTCAACTGCTCCTATACGGGCATTTCGGTCGGATGGGGTTGGGGCAGCACAAATGCGGCGTACGGCACGTTCACGAACGTCGTGAATGCGGAGATCGCATATAACTATGTTGAGAACTATATGCATTCGCTCTTTGACGGCGGCGCGATCTACACCCTCGGCGGCAACGCGACCATCAAGTACACCGAAGCGATCAATACCCTGCACGACAACTACGCCTACTGTGCCTCCTACGAGGGGCGTCCCGTTTGCAAGGTGACCTCGACCTGCTGGTATCACGACGGCGCATCCTCGCACTGGTACACCTACAACAACGTGGTGTGGGTGAATACCGATTACATCAGCGAATTCTGCTATCTCTCGCTTCAGGGCTACGACGAATGGAACGATACGATGGGACAGCAGGTGTATAACATCACGCTGGAGAACAACTATTTTATCAACCTGTATCAGGATTATCTGACGGTAGGCTACGGGCGCGTCAAGGACTCGAAGAACATCGTCGAGAAGGATTCCTATCTTCTGACAGGCGACGATATCTATTCGATCGCACAGGAGCTTGAGGATACCTTTATCATGGGCGGGAACGACCGTCACGGCGACCCGATGGAGGACTATATGCTGGTCGATCCCGATGCCTTCGATTTCACCGAGCCGTCGATGGCGGATGAGATCAACGCCATCATCACGAAGGCGGGCGCCGACAGGCAAAAGGGACGCGAGCTTCCCGAGCTTTACGAATATCTCTACAAGAAAGTGGAGAATCCCGGTTCACCCTTTTAACACCCGAAGGGACTGTTGCATTTGCGACGGTCCCTTTTCGTTTTGAATTGGGCTGATTTCAGAGCTTGCAGAGCTGAAAAACAAAGAAAAGACGCGGCGGAGCTTGCTTTTCGTCTATTTATACAAAACAATCGTTATTTTTTTGTCGAAGCTGCCGATTTTTGAAATGTTAGCGGAAACGAATTGACAACGTATCTCTTAATGTGATAGAATATCTTTATCAAAAAATTCTCCATATAAGGAGTATTTATAGAAAGGGCATTTATTATTATGAAAAGGCTTGTGATCTCCCTTCTGCTTCTTATCGCAATGCTCTCGTCGCTTCTGCCGCTGACGCTTTCCGCGTTTGCAGAGGATAACGAGACACCGATCACGGGGGGCGGCGCTACCACCGCGCTGACCTACGAGGATTTTTACGTCAAGGATGCGAGTCTCGTGCTTTGGCTGGATGCTTTTGATCCTGCTGAGGGCAACGTTTCGCTGACTGACGGGACCTGGCGCAATCTGGTTGCGGGAGGGGCTGACGCCACTCTGCTTTCGATTCTGCCGTCGGGCGATCCTACGAACGGAACACAAGTCTATACGCAAGGCGCGACGAAGAAGGTCTGGGAGCAGTATCAGGCTGATCCCTCCTCGATTTCAGGTCTGCGCACCTTTACCGCGGGACGCATCACCTACGCCGAGGACGGCGTGACGCCGCTTTACGCGTCGCTCACGACCTTCTATCTTGACGACGGTGAGGGAACGGTTACCGCAAACACCTCGGTAACGATCGACGGCGTCGCAATGCGGTTGTTTGCGACCGTGAACACGACCTACGCGTGGGTCGAGGAGGCGGGTGTGACCACCTACGTGACCGAGAGCGAATGGGGTGAGTCACAGAATCAGGGCGCGACCTACTACATCTTTACCGACGGATCAAGGGGCACGAAGCGCGTAAAGCACAGCTTTACGACCGAGGACCCCGGGGAGGGAAATTACACCTCGAAGATCGAGGGCGGCCGCTTCGTTGAGGCGAATATTTACGACCGCATTGCGGGCTGGAAAATGGGCGAGCGCGGCGGCGTGCAGTCGGTGATCGCCGACTTTATGTCCTCAAACGGGGAGATCAACGTTGCAATCGATCTGCCGAAGCAGTATATTCCCGCGATCGATGCCGAGTATACCCTGGAGATCGTCGGCGGTGCGGCGGCAGTTGAGGATACCGACGGAACGGTAAACACGCTGGCGCAAAACGTCAACTATCAGGGCGAGGGCGGCCGCGTGCTTGCCATCGGTATCGGCAACATGGGGCAGTATTGGTGCCGTGCCTCGACCGTCAAGACGGGCGGCAGCGCAATGTTCGATATGAACTACTACGTCTGGCCCGATCAAGAGCACCGCAGTAATACCGCGATCACGATCACGGGCGACTCGACGAATATCCCCGCGTGGCATCTCGTTTATACGCGCACGCGCGCCGAGGGTGGCACGGGCTTTGACGTAACGCAGGAGCTGTCCTACTACAACGGCTCGAATGCGGTCAGCGAAAGTGCAACGCCCTACAGGGGCTTCGTCCCCACCGAGGCGGGCGAAAGGCTGCACGTGATGAACAACGTCAGCAATACGACCTACGCCGTCCGCCTTTACAACAGACCGCTCACCGCAGAGGAGAAGCGCTCGAACCACTTCGGCGACCTCGTGCGCTACTACGGTCTTGATCTGACCGCCTTTGCAACGCTCTCCGCAGAGAAGCGGGAGATCGTGCTTGAGAATATGCTTTCCCTGCCCGTCGGTCTTGACAAGGCAGAGGGCGCGGCGGTCTACAACGAGATCATCGGCGAGCTGACCTACGTTCCCACGAAGGATGCGTACGATCAGCTTTACGTGCAGGACGGTCTTACGGTCCTTCTGACTGCGTTTGACGAGAACGAGGCTTCTCTTTCCCTGACCTCGGGCTCCTGGTACAACAAGATCGCGAACAAGGACGGCGAGTATGATAAAGCCGCTGTAAACGGCAAGGGCGGATCCCTCCCGTACGTCAACGGCGCGGGCGAGGAAAAGACGCTCACCGTCGGCTGGCAGAAGCGCGCAGGCGGCGGTATCGGCTACGATATGACGCTTGCCTACTCCAAGAAGAACGATAAATCGCATTACGTTGAGCTTCCGCTTTCCTACATTCCCGAAGGGGATTATACCCTGCAGGTCATTCTGTCGATCGACGACGAGGAGCTGGACGGCTCCGAGGTGCCGAACAGCCAGGGCTGGTACGAAAAGTGGAGCTACCTTCTGAAGTTCGGCAACTACGCCGTTTACACCAAATACCGCACGAACGAGCATCACGGAACGGCAAAGCTGAGCGCCTTCTACGCCTCTTACGGTGAGTACGGAGACTGGAACAGCGGAAAGGGTATGTCCTACAAGATAATGACCGACGATGCGAGCGCCGTTGCGGAGACTGATGGCATCCTTAATATGATGCTGACGCGTAAGGTCGATAAAAAAGCGGTCACGACCGTGCATTCCTTCCGCCAGCTTCCCCTCTCCACGGTCGCAGCGTACACGGGGTCGGGCGCCGACGTTGACGGCGAGCACGGTATGCTCCGCATTATGGAAAACGTTCCCGGGACGCTCTACGCGATCCGCGTATACGATCACGTGCTGTCCGACGAGGAGCTGTTACAGAACCATTTTGCCGACATCTGTGCGTACCATAAGCTTGACGTATCGCAATTCTTGAAATACGTACCTACGGAAAAGCGCGCATTGGTCTACAAGACCTGGTCGAACTATACCTTTGAGACCTATTCGAAGGAGCAGTTCCAGACGCTGCTTGACGATTCTGCCGCATCGGTCTTTCTGAGCTTTGACGGCTTTGCCACCAAGGTGGAGGGCGATGCAAACGAGCTTGCCGCGATCTTCACGGTCGACCAGACGCAGATCGACAAGTATCTGGCAGAGGGCTACGCGATCGAGTACGGCGTGCTTGCGGCGAAGGCTAACGATATCAGTGGGATTTCCGACCTGGTATACGGCACGAAAAACGCCAAGATCCACGCGCATAAGCTGTGGGCATCCGACGGCTCGGGTGAGCAGAAATACGTCAAGACGGGCGATGCCGCAAAGACCTTCGGCTTCAGCGTATTCTTTGATCCCGTCACCAGCCCGATCGACCTTTCCGCAAAATATTGCTTCCGCGCATACGTGACGATGGAAAAGGACGGCGAGACCGTCGTAGCTTATGTTTCCGCCTTCTCGCCCGTGCTTGGTGAGCGCGTATCGCTTTACGACGTGTTCAAGACGCTGAACGAGCGCGTCAAGGAGTATGCGGAGTCCCCGAAGATCCTCGACTTGATGAACAATATCTATACCGACGCCGACCTTTACGTCGACACGGTAATGGGCAACGATGAAAACAGCGGCATCTCGGCATCGAGCCCCTTCAAGACGGTGGAGGCGGCGTATGCGGCGGCACTGAAGATCGTGGAGAGCGAGACGCCGATGAACGTCAACATCCATCTGCCGAAGGGCACGACGTATATCAGCGAGCCGATCGAGATCAAGGGGACGGCATCAAGCGACGTGTACAGGATCACCTTCCTTGGCGCTTCCGACGGCTCGACCGAGATCAACGGCTCGTTGACGCTTGACGGCGCTGCTTTCACGGAGTATGAAAACGGCATTTACGTATACGAGCTGCCCGAGCAGCTGAAGGGGATCCAGTTCCGTAACATTCTGACGGACGGCACGCAGGCAACGCTTGCCGAGACCGAGTGGTTCCTGAGCGAGAAGGACGAGGCGGGCTTTATCGATTCCGTCACGGGTGAGCATTACTTCGTTATTTACGTGAAGCCCGAGGAGCTGGCGGGCATTATTGATCCCGAGACGCTGGAGCCGCTCGTCGACGTTGATTCGATGGAGTGGTTTGCGAGAATGCAGTGGTACTATATCGGTCTGCGCGTCGCGGGCATCGATTGGGAGCACAGCAACTGTAAGATCACCTCGATCAAGCCTTCGAATGCGGGCAGTCAGTACGATAAGATGATCAAAGGCAACCACGATATGACGGGGTATATCGGTCTGCGTCTGACGGAGGACAGCGGTGCGACCTTCGCGCAGGCACACCAGACGGGTTATCTGTCGAGCGGCTTCAACTTCAAGCTTGCGAATAATATGGCGTTCCTCGATTCTCCCGACGAGTTCTACTACGACGAGGCGGCAGGACTTCTCTACTACATCCCGATGGAGGGCAAGGCGATGTCCGAGATCACGGTCAGCATTCCGCTGTGTGACGAGCTGTTCGTTCTCGAGGATGCGAACAACGTCACCTTCAAGAACCTCTCCTTCACGGGTACCGGCTCGCACCATATGATCAACAACAGCATGTTCTCAACGCAGGCGGGCTCCATCCGCAACACGGCGAACGGATACCGCGAATCGTCCTGGCTTGACGATGCGGCGATTCAGGCGAGAAACGTAGACGGGCTGACGGTCGATTCCTGCCGCTTCTACGAGCTGGAATACCACGCGATCTACCTGGCACAGTCGATCCGCAATCTGAAGGTCGTCAACAGTGATTTCGAGTCGATCGGCGCGGCGGGCGTTCAGGCACCGACGACCGTCTATAACGCACAGATCACGAATAACTATATGCACAATATAGCTGACAAGTATCACAACTGCATTGCACTCTACTTCCAGCACGCGCAGGAGCTTGACATTCTCTACAACTCGATCGTCAATACCGCGTACACCGCGATCTCGGTCGGCTGGGGCTGGGCAAAGACGAGCGCGAACTACGGCGAGACGGTGAACGTGCTGAACGTTGAGACGGCGTACAACTACTTTGAGAACTATATGTACTTTATGTACGACGGCGGTGCGGTCTACTACCTTGGCGGTAACGCAAATCCCGAGTACGATTACCTCTTCAACTCGATCCACGACAACTACGCTTACATCGCGTCGCGCGAGGGACACGTGATCACCGACGAAACGAGTAACGCGTGGTACTGCGACGGCTCCTCGACGCATATCTACCTTTACAACAACGTCGTATGGGTCGACGAGGCGTCCCGCACGAGGTGGTCGTACATCTCCCTGCAGGGCAGTAATTCGTACGTTCCTAAAGCAGAAGAAAATGGAGGTTCCTCACAGCAAGTTCATCGTATCACGGCGGAGAACAACTACTTCATCAACCTGTATCAGGATTACCTGACGACGGGCTACGGACGCGTGATGGCTTGGTGTAACATTTACGAGATTGGATCGGTGATGTTCACACAGCACGATCCCTACGAGCTGGCAGAGGAGCTGCAGGAGCTGTACGATGCAGGCGGTGTCGACTACCGCGAGCAGAAGGTCAAGGAATATATGCTGATCGATCCCAATGAATTCGATCAGGTGGTCAACGATATGAATAACGCGCTGTCTGTTTACGCGATCCTTGAAAGGATCGGCTGTGAAGCACGCGCCGACCGACCGCTCGCGAAGCCCGATATCCCCGATCTGACCGATTACTATCAGAAGACGGAGGATAAGTACAAGGACGACCCGTCCATGAGCAGAGTCGACTACGTTGAGAGCGAGAACCGCTACAACCAGGCAGACTTCCACTGATTGGATTTTCAAAGCCCCCGAGGATTTTTCTCGGGGGTTCGTTTTTTTGTACAAGTTTTGGGTGCTTTTTTGTGTAAAAGGCGATCAGACGCACGCAAACGAGGTCAACCGCATTCTTGCGGGGTCGGCTGTGCGGCGCGTGCCGACCGACCGTTGGCGCGTCCTGACGCGGTGGATCTTTCCGAATACTTCCAGAAGTCGGTCACCAACTACAAGGACGCGGAAAACGATCTGTCAATGGACGACGCGACCTACGAGGATGGCGACAACCCCTACGACCGCGGTATGTTCCACTAAAACCCATACAGACTGCCGCGGCAAACGCCGCGGCAGTTCTTTTTTGGAAAGGGAGGAAAAGGATGCCGTTGACAGGCGCTTCCGCTTTCCTGTATAATTATCCTGTAAGCCGACGTGCATAGCATGTCAAAAAAAAGCAAATACGAAAGACTCAACGGCATTTTTTTGCAAGTTTTACACCGCGCGTTTATGATAAGATGTATACAGAGTCTTTATATGCTTTTACGGAAAGGAACGTATCCTATGAAAAAGTCCCTGCTTTCCCTTTTGTTACTTTTAGCGATGCTCGGTACGCTTTTGCCGATGGCACTCGGCAGTTTCGCAGCAGAGCCGAACGCTGACGGTGGCGACACCGACGGCACGCCCCTTACCTACGAGGATCTTTACGTAAAGGACGGGCTATCGGTCCTTTTGCTTGCGTTTGATCCCACGCGTGACGGCGTGACGCTGAACGCGGACGGAAGCGGCACGTGGGAAAACCGCGTGACGGGCAAGCCCCTGACGAGCGCGACGCTCAACGGCGGGATCAAAAACGCCGCGGGCGTTTATTCCCTTCCCTTTGCGGCGGCGACGGGCAACGAGCGCGTTGTGAAGACCTCGACGGCGATCACAAGCGGCGCTGACGGCGAGCCGCTTTATAAAACGACGACGTGCGTGTACGCAACGGGGGATGCGCTGACCGACGCTGAGATCGCTGCAGCGAAGGCGATCCCGAACGGAACGCGCTACCATATCGTCGGCGACGACGGCAACACCTACGAGGCACAGCGTACCGAAACCACGGTCGAGGGCTATAACGGAAGCGATTTCAGCGTGGATCACGAGGTTCTCCTCGGCGGCTGGCAGACCGGCGAGGGCGCGGGCATCGGCTACGATCTTCCCGATTTCTACACCTATGCGGGTATCAGCGCTCACTCGATCAAGATGGGAGATGAGCTGACCACACTTCCCGACGGAGAGTATACGATCGAAATCGTTGCAAATATCGGTATGGGCGTCGGCGACAGCGACAACGATCCTTACACGCTTTCAACCGGATTTATTCACGAGGGTGACGGTGCGTGGACGACCTCCTTTGCAATGGGTCCCTTCCGCTTCTTCTCACGCAATTCGTCGAAGATCGGTCCGCAGGGAACGGGAAGCATCAGCTATGGCTTTATCAGCTATGCCGCAACCAATCAGGATGGCAATGCAAACTACCGTTTCCACGGCAGCCTTCGCTTCTCCGGCTATTCACAAATGACGCTTCGCTTTGAAAAGCGTGCCGAGGGAGCCGAATACAATTACGTGACCGAAAAGGATAGCTCGGTTCTTTCCAGTGCGCTGACGGGCAGCTACGTAAACGTCGGCAATCAGACCGTCCATTACATTTCGAACGACGATTCGTCCGTGCGCGAGTTCGTGCTTTTGCGAAATGCCCCTGCGACGGTTTACGCCATCCGCGTGTATGACCGCGCGCTCACCCAGGACGAAAAGAACCAGAACCACTTTGCCGATCTTGCGGCGTATTACGAGTTCGACCTTTCGCTTCTCTCTGCTCTGAATGACAGCGGACGTGTCGCGCTTTACGACAAAATGACGATGCTCTCGCTTGGCGGTGACAAAGCGGAGGCAGAGGACGCATACACGTCGTCGGTTGATTCGATCTCCTACGTACCCGGCTTTAACAAATATGACGAGCTGTACGTCAAGGACGGTCTTACCCTTCTCTTGACCGCCTACGGCGGAAAGGACGACAAGTCCGTATCTTTGATGTCGGGCGCCGGAACCTGGTACGACAAGGTACAAAATCCCGACGGCAGCTTTTCGAAGTACACCGTAACGGGTGCCGTCGAGCGTACCGATTACACCGATGAGTCGGGCGCGGCACAAAGCTCGCTTTCCGGTTGGAAATACACCGAGGGCGGCGGTATCGGCTACGATATGACGCTGAAGCAGTCCTTCAAGCTTGGTGATACGCACTACATCGAGATCGACAAGTCCGAGGTTCCCGAGGGTGAATACACCCTGCAGATCGTTATGTCCTCTGCGGGTCTTGTGCTTGAGGGCGACGAGGCGACCGTCAAGAAGCCCTACTTCCCGCCCGACAAGGTGAATGAGTATTGGCACGAGAGATGGGGATATCTTTTGCGCTTCGGCAACTACTCGATCTACTCGAAGCAGCATATTTGTAATAAGGACTACGGTACGGCAACACTCGATCAGCTTCAAACGACCTACGGCAAGGGTGAATGGAATCTCGGTCAGGGGCACTCCATCCACAAGCCGATCTATAACGCCGCGCTTTCCGGCACGGGCGTATTCCATCTGAATCTTTACCGCACCTATCCCGATGCGGAAAACACCGAGATCACGATCAATTTCCTGCGCGACGCGCTGACAAGCGAGATCAAATCGTCGGCAAGCGGCGTGAACGTGGTGGGCGAAAACGGAACAATCCGCCTGATGCAAGCCACCCCCGGCACGGTCTATGCGATCCGAATTTACGACCGCAAGCTTACCGAGGAGGAGCTGATCCAAAACCATTTTGCAGACCTTTGCGCATATTACAAGCTCGATATCTCACTCTTTACCACCTACGTGCCCGAGGCGAGCCGCCCTGCGGTTTATCGCCAATGGGCAAAGTACACCTTTGATTCCCACACGAAGGAGGATCTGCAGCGTCAGCTTGACGAGTCGATCTCCGCAACCTTCGTGAAATTCGACGGCTTCTCGGTCAAGACCGAGGGCAAGGACAACGAGCTTGCCGCGATCTTTACGGTGAACGAGGCGAAGATCCGCGAGTATCTTGCGCTGAACTACACGATCGAGTACGGCGTATTGCTGGCGAAGGAAAATGCCGTTGGTACCATCAACGATCTCGTTTACGGATCACTTAAGGACGGTGTTTACAGCGAGAAGCTGTGGGCATCCGACGGATCGGGGGCGCAAAAGTTCCTGTCCGAGAGCGATTCCGCAAAGACCTTTGGTTACAGCGTATTCTTTGATCAGTATACCATCCCCGCGGAGCTTGCCGCGAAGTACGTTTGCCGCGCTTACATACGTCTCGTTACCCCTGAGGGCAACGTGATCCTTGCTTACATGAACGCAAGCACCATGGACACGGGATCGTCGGTTTCCTTCTACGACGTTGTAAAGCTTCTGAATACGCACGTAGAAAAGTATGCCGAGAACCGAAAGTTCATCGACATCATCGAAAACATTTACACGCCGCACGATATTTACGTGAACACCGTCAGCGGAAGCGATCAAAACGACGGTAAGAGTGCCGCTACCGCATTCAAGACCGTTGAGGCGGCAACGGCGGCGGCAAAGCTGCTCGTGAACACGGGGGTTCCCGTGGACGTAAAGATCCACCTGCCTGCCGGCACGACCTATCTTAACGAGAGGATCGAGCTGTCGGGCGACGATATTACGGCATCGGTCTACAAGATCCGTTTTGTCGGCGATTCAGAGGGCACGACGATCTCCGGCACGACGCCGATCGGCGGATCGCAGTTCGCCGCATACAAGGACGGCATTTACGTGTATGAGCTGCCCGAGCATCTGAAGGGAGCCGAATTCCGCACCCTGTACGCAAACGGCAAAATGGCAACGCTTGCGCATAACGATTGGTTCCTGACCAAGATTGACGAATACGCCTTCCCCGATCCCGAAACGGGCGAGCTTTATTGGGTCATTTACGTTGAGCCCGAGGCGCTCAAGGGTCTGATCGAGACCGTGGTCGATCCTGCGACGGGTGAGGAGAGCTATCGGCTGATCGACGAGAACGCCGAGCTTTCGATGGACTGGTCCTGCGTGCTGAAGTTCTACTACGCGAACCTCCGCGTGGTTTCGATCGACTGGGAGCATAGCGACACGGTCCTTTCCGGTGCGTACGACCGAACGCTCACGAAGGTCAACAAGAACGTAGAGGGATATATCGGGCTTCGCCTGCATCTTGATGACGGCGATAACTTCCGCCAGAACCACACGAGCATCGGTCCGCTTTCGGATCCCGGTGGGCATTCGGCGAAAAACGGCTTCGACTATATGCTCTCGAACAACCTTGCTTTCCTTGATGAGCCCGGTGAGTATTATTACGACCAAGAGGCCGGTCTTCTCTACTACATGCCCGAGAAGGGTGTTTCGATGTCAAGCGTCACGTTTGACGTTCCCCTTTGCGAGGAGCTTTTCCTGCTGGACGGCTTTGATAACGCTTATTTTGAGAACCTGACCTTTACGGGTCTTACCTCGAACTTTACGACGCATTACGGTCATATGTCAGGGCAGGCAGGACAGCTGCGCGAGGTGGTCGCAGAGCTGCCCGAAGCTCTGTGGGTTGACGATGCGGCGATCGTTGCACGCGATCTATGCGGTCTGACGGTGAAAAATTGTAGTTTCCTTGAGCTTCCCTACTACGGCATTTATCTTGGCGGCGTGATCGAGGACGTGACGGTGACGGGCTGTAACTTCGATCAGCTCGGCTCGTCGGCGATCTCGGCACCGACGACGGTGTATGGCGTACGCGTGGAGGATAACTACCTGCACAATATTGCAGAGGGCTATTACAACGCCGTTGCACTCTTCTTTATGCACGCGAAGGATCTGAAGGTTCTGCGCAATTCGATCGTCAACTGTGCGTATTCTGCGGTTTCGGTCGGCTGGACCTGGAAATGGCACGACGGAGATCCCGATAACCTCAATTTCATGAACGTTGAGGTCGCCTACAACTACATTGAGAACGCGCTTTACTTCACCTTCGACGGCGGTGCAGTCTACTTCAACGGCGGCTCGGCAACGATCAAGGATCCCTACCTCAACAGCTCGATCCACCACAACTATCACTACAACCTGACGCGTGAGGGGCATACCATCCCCGGTAATGCCGAGGTGGGAAGCAAGAACACCTCCTGGTATCTTGACGGCTCCTGCTCGCACGTGTACGTGTACGACAACGTCGTCTGGGTCAACGAGGACGAGGAATTTACCTCGAAGTATTCCTACATTTCGATCCAGGGCGGCGACGGCTGGACCTACAATCCCGCAAACTTCGACTTGGGTTCACAGTCCTACCGCATCGTCTGCGAGAACAACTACTTCCTCAATCTGTATCAGGATTATTTCACGACGGGTTACGGACGTATCAAGGATCTGTTCCACCTTGCCGAGTTCAATTCTATCCTGCTCACGAAGCTCGATCCCTACTCGCTGTCAGAGGAATGGCAGGAGCTTTACAATTCGGGCGGCACAAATCGGTGGGGAGAGCCCGTTCGGGAGTATATGCTGATCGATCCTGAGGCGTTTGAATGGGTGATGAGCAACTTTGAGGTTGCCAACGGCTTGAACTCCATTGTGACGGGCGCCGGCTGTACGGCATCGTCCGACCGTCCGCTTGCACGTGCGGATGAGATCGATCTTTCCGAATATCTTTACAAATCGGTCACGAATTATAAGGATGCGGAAAACGATCTGACGATGGACGACGTGCCCTTCTCCGAGGAGGAGAACGTTTACTCCAAAAAATAAATCCAAACAAAAGCGAGAGCCGAGCGATCGGCTCTCGCTTTCGTTTGATCAAAGGAATTTGCGAGTGGCGGCTTGTTGATCTTGCACAAGGCAAGGCTGGTTTTTTTGTCAATTACGCTAAATTTTCCTGCGGCATATTCAAATTCATTGACTTTTTTCACTAAAAATGCTACAATAGAATGGATATTTATTTAGGTTTTATCAAATTTTTCTTTCAAAGGAGAAACAGTATGAAAAGAATTCTGCTCTGCCTGCTTCTGACGCTGGCAACGGTGCTGTCACTCGTACCGATGCTTGCGACGACGGGTGCTGCCGAGGGCGGTTCCGCTACGGGCACAGGAAGCGCGAGCGTGACCGTGCTGACGCCCGACGAGCTGTACGTTCCCGGGGCAACGATCTTCCTTTCCGCTTATGCGGGTGAAGGAGGGATCACCGTGAACGAGGACGGATCTGCGACCTGGACCGATACGGTCAGCGGTGAGCCGATCGCGCTCAGCGGCGGCATCAAGAATATGGTCGGCTCCTATTCCGTCGATCACTTCACGGGGTTCAACGACTCGGCACTCGCCGTTGCGAACACCTCGCAGAAGATCCATTACGCCGCCGACGGCACGACCGAGGTCGCACGCATTACGCTGAAGACCTACACCGATCCCGCCCTTGATCCCACGGACGGTGCGTACAGAAACTTCCTTCTCGACTCCGACGCGGGGGAGCGGGTAGTCATCTGCCGCTCGACTCTGACGGTCGAGGCAAAGGATGAGCTGGGTCAGTGGACTGCGGATCCCACGCTTGCCTGCTACGAGATGGGCGGCTGGGAGAAGGGCGAGGACGGCGGCATCGGATTTATGCTGCCCGACTTCTTCTTCTCAAACCAAAGCGGGATGAGCAGGCACGTCATCGACCTTGACGATGCAAGACTACCCGAGGGCGAGATGACTTTTGAGATCGTGTCCTCGATCGTCGGTACTGTCGATACCGACAACTTCAAGACCACGCTCTCGAAGAACACCGCCTGGGAGGGCGACGGCGAATGGTATCTGTGCCACCGCATCGGCCCCGTTTCGATCATTCCGCGCGTTACCTCGACGAAATCGAACAACGTGGACGCCGGTATGGGAAAGGTCGTCATTGCCTATTCGGGCAATCATGACTATCCCGTCGGCACGCGCATCAAGGACGGCGTTACGACGATGAGCGGTCTGACCTACGGCTCGACCGTTGCCGTGACGAAGGATCGGGTCGGAGGTGAGTATCAGTACGACGTTTCTATGTCGGGCTCGCTCATTGCTTCCTTTACGACCGACGCTACGCGTCCCTACCTTTCAAACGAGGATCTGGTCGGCGACCGTTTCCTGATCGCACAAAATCTCTCGCAGACGGTCTATGCGATCCGCGTATACGATTTCGCGCTGACGCCCGAGCAGCTGATGCAGAACCGCTTTGCGGACCTTGCGAAGTATTACGATTTCGATCTGACCGCATTCTCCGCTATGAACGAGCGCTACCGCCCTGCGGTATACGAGCTGATGAACACGCTCGACTTCTCGCAGGATAAGGCAGAGGCGCAGAGCATCCTCGACGCTTCGATCGCGGGCGCGTCCTACGAGCCCACGCTGAATCAGTACGACGAGCTTTACGTGAAAGACGGTCTTAAGATCCTTCTGACCGCGTACGATCACAGCGAAAAGGTCATCAACCTTGTCGGCGGCACGGGTACGTGGATGAACAAGATCGCAAATGACGACGGAAGCTTTGCGAAGTTCCCGATCGTTGGCGTCGTGAAGGATTTTGCCTTCACGAAGGAGGACGGCTCGATCTACGAGGGCAATACGGGCTGGCATCGCGTTGACGGCGCGGGTATCGGCTACGAGGCGACCCTGAAGCAGCTGCAGCAGGGACAGAACAACTACGTTGATCTCGGCATTGAGAATCTGCCGAATAACCATACGGTCGAGATGATCTTCGACCCGTACGGCGCATACCTTGACGGCACGGAGACCTATCGCCCCGACTCAAACGTGGCGGAGCGTTGGAGCTATATCGTTTCGATCGGCAACCTCGGTGTCTACTCGAAGCACACGGTTGCGAAGGGCGCCGGCGTTTCGGTCGCGCCGCACGATACCTTCTACTGTGCGTTCCAGAAGGACGCTCTGTGGGGGCAGCCTGACACACAGGTCGTCAGACCCAGCATTGACGGTATGTCGCTGAACACGAAAAACGTCGTGACCCTGTCGGTCTACCGCAAGGAAATGGGGAGCACGCAGGTTACGGTTGAAAACGGATACGACGTTTACGTAGGCGACACCGCGTTGGTGCAAGCGTCGATCTCGTCCGATCTGCTTGAAACGCGCGGCTCGGAATTCAAGGTGATGCGCGAGACGCCCGGTACGCTCTACGCCATCCGCGTATACGACCGCGTTCTGAGCGACGACGAGCGCGCGCAAAACCATTTTGCCGACGTTTGTGCTTACTACAAGCTGGATCTTACCAATTTCTACAACACGGCGATCCTGCCCGTCACCTTCCGTCAGCAGGTCTACGATCTGATGCTGTCGGTCGACTTCTCTATGGAGCGCGCACGCGTGCAGGAGATTCTGACCTCGGCGGTCTTCTCTTACCTGATGGGCTTTGACGGCTTCTCGGTCAAGACTGAGGGCACGGGCGACGAGCTGGCGGCGATCTTCTCGATCAACAACGATCGCGTAAACGCCATGATCGCGCTTGGCTACAAGGTCACCTACGGCGGTATCATTGCCGACGCCGACGTTGACCTTGCGGATGCCGTTTACGACAGCAAGGATGATAGAGTCCGCGTCTTTCTTCTCTTCTCGAGTGAGGATGGGACGACGACCACGCCCGTATTCATCAGCAAGAGCGACGAGACGAATCGCTTCGGTCTTTCGGTCTTCTTCGATCGGTATACCCGCCCTGACGATTACGGAAAGCTTTACCGCTTCCGCAGCTTTGCAGTCCTTTCGAAGGATGGAGTGACGGAGGTCGCTTACGTTGACGCAAAATCCGACCACATCGGTGCTGAGGTATCGCACTACGAGACGCTCAACCATCTGACGAAGCTTGACGCATACAGCAAAAACGAAAAGCTGCTCTCGACGATGGATAAGTCCTTCAATATTCTCGACGTCTATCTTGACGCGGACAAGGGCAACGACGCAAACAGCGGCAAGAAGGGTGCGCCCGTTCAGTCGGTCGAACGTGCGCTGGAGCTTGCGCTTGAGCTGATCAACTCGACGGCAATGCCCGAGGTGCGCGTGCATATCGCGGGCGGCACCTACCTCTTTGAGGAGACGCTGACCCTGCACGACGCGGACGTTACGAAGGAATTCTACCGTCTGAAGCTCGAGCGGGCATCCGCCACGGAGTCACCGCTCTTTACGGGCAGCTTTGAGATGGACGGCAAGGATTTCACGCTGTTTGACAGTGAGAAAAACATTTACGTGTATATGCTTCCCGACAGCTTCAAGGATGAAAACGGAAAATACCCGTCCTTCCAGAATATGTACGTGGACGGCAAGATGGCGTCGCTTGCATCGACCGATTGGCAGCCGCAGCCCCTTGACGAATATCTGACCGAAAACGGCGATTGGACCATCTGGATGCCCGATACGCTTCTTGCGGGGGTCGTTGAAAAGGACGACGACGGCAACTATCGTCTGACGGGCGAGCATCCCGACACGATGCGCTGGTCCGCACGTATGCAGTGGTATTACTACGACCTTGTGATCGACTGCGTCGATCTTGAGACCTCGAATACGGTAACCGCCATTCCTCAGCTTGTCCGTGACCCCAGCGGTCAAACGACCTTCATTCCGGACCCTTACGCTCCGCTTCTCTCGACGGAGGGCTACGTTGCGCTGAAGTTCCACGCCGACCACGGCGAGGTCTTCAACGAAAGCCACGGTTCGGTCTACGTATTTTCGCATCCCTCAAGAGCCCACTACCGTACCAAGCTGTCGGGTAACTTTGCGTTCCTTGACGAGCCCGGCGAATTCTACTACGACGGGACCGACGGCTGCTTCTATTACATCCCCGAGGAGGGCAAGTCGATCACCGAATGCACCTACGGCGCGTCGCAGCTTGAACGCCTCATCCACCTTGACGGCTTCAGAAATCTCACCCTTGACGGCATCACCTTTACGGGTACGGATACCAAGTATATTTCGACGTACGGCTTCACGGGTGGGCAGGCAGGCTCGCAAAAGAGGATCATCGACGGCAGCGCCTTTATTGAGGAGGGCGCGATCACAGGACGCGACGTAAAGAATATTACGGTCAAAAACTGTGATTTCACCGAGCTTTACTACCACGGCATCTACTTCCACGGCGTGGTCGAGGGTGTCACGGTCGAGAGCAACAGCTTCACCTACCTCGGTGCCAGTGCGCTTCAGCTCGGTAAGGGCAGCTACAAGGAGACCGACTGCAACACGGATATCGTCATTCAGAACAACTACGTTCACGAGGTGGGGATCCTCTACTACAACAACTGCGGAATGACGATCACGAACGTGAAAAACGCAAAGATCCTCTACAACTCGCTCATCGACACCGCGTATACGGGTATTTCGGTCGGTTGGAGCTGGGTACAGGCAACAGCCCCCGTCGGCACCTACTTCAACATCTTCAACTGCGAGATCGCCTACAACTATATTGAAAACTCGATGTATTTCATGGTGGACGGCGGCGCGATCTACGTGCTTGGCGGTAACGCCCCTGTGGATTATATGGGATACCTCAACGAGATGCACCACAACTACGCATACTGCGGCTCGCGCTCGGGTCATATTGCGGGTGACGTCACCTCGACGGCGCTCTACCACGACGGCGGCTCCTCGCATTGGCATTCCCACAGCAACGTGATCTGGGTCGACCAGAATACGCGTTCCCTGTACGACTACATGTCGCTTCAAGAAGGCGAGGCGGGCGGCGCCCAGGCATACAACAACCTGTTTGAGGAGAACTTCTTCATCAACCTGTATCAGAAGTACCTGACGGCAGGATTCCGTCGCGTGCGTCTTGATTGGAACAATATCGAGCGCAACTCGCATATGCTGACGCTTCTGACG
Source organism: Eubacteriales bacterium (assembly GCA_045532985.1). Lineage (GTDB taxonomy): Bacteria > Bacillota > Clostridia > Oscillospirales > CAG-272 > UBA1740. The sequence continues at coordinate 22,125 of JAZSGY010000070.1, forward strand.
CCCGAGGAGTTCGAGGACACCTATATCTCGGACAACTACGAGCATGAGGTCAGCAAGAATCCCGCAAACTGGGATGCGTTCTACAAGACGGGTCTTGCGGATACGATGAACTCGACCATCGCAAACGCCGGCTGTGATCTTGAAGGCGGTATTTACAAGGGCACGCCCATTGAATATCCCGAGGATTACTGGCACAGATGTCTGACCGAGAATGAGACCTGGTATCATCCCGATATCGGCAATCCCGACTATCTCGACAAATAAAAAACATGGCGGTTTTGGATCCCTCGATCCGAAACCGCCTTTCTTTTTGCGGCAACACATTGCTACAATTAGGCAATTATTTACATTGACATTTTGACGGCAATATAGTATTATCGAAGTAGGTGTATTCTGTTTTTTATACTGAAAGGAGAACCACTATGAAAAAGATTCTGATTTCTTTGCTTCTCGCACTGACGACGGTCCTTTCCGTCGTGCCGATGCTGGCAACGGCCGCAGGGGCTGAGGGAGGCGCAACGCAAGGCGGCAGCGCCGTCACCGTGCTGACACCCGACGAGCTGTACGTTCAGGGTGCGACGGTCATTCTCTCTGCCTTCGCAGGAGAGAACAATATCACGCAAAACAGCGACGGATCCGCAACCTTTACGGACTCTGTGACGGGCAAGGTCTTTGATCTTGTCGGCAACCGCGCCAACATCGTCGGTACTTATTCCTATGACCACGTTGGCTCTACCAAGGAGAATCTCCCCGTTGCCGTTTCTTCGCAGAAGATCCATTATGCGAAGGACGGTACGACCGAGCTTTACCGTGCAACGCTGACGATCTATACCGACCCGGATCTCAAGCCTGACAGCTATGCCAATTACGTCGTGGTGGCGGATAACGGCGAGCGTGCCGTTGCCTGCCGCTCCGTCCTCGTCATTGAGGCGCGCGACGCATCGGGCGCGTGGTCGAGCGATCCTGAGGCTGCCGTCTACGAAATGGGCGGCTGGACTGCGGGGGAGCACGGCGGTATCGGCTATATTCTGCCCGACTTCTTCTACGGCAGCGTCAAGAGTCAGCACACGCTGGGCAACCATTATCTGGAGCTTGGGGCTGACGTACTGCCCGAGGGCGAGATGACCTTTGAGATCGTGTCCTCGATCGTGGGTGCGATCGATACCGACAATTACAAAAGCACGCTCAACAAATATACGGCGTACGAGGGTGACGGCGAGTGGGCACTGGGCTTCCGCATCGGTGCGCTGAACATCGTTCCCCGCGTAACCTCAGAAAAATCCCCCGACTTAAAGCCCGGTATCGGTAAGGTCCTGCTTGCCTACTCCGCTAGTACGGGTTGGGCGAACGACCTTCGCTTTTTGAACAACTCGCCGACGATGAGCGGTGCGACGAACGGCTCGACGATCGTCGTGACGAAGGACCTGATCGATTCCAAATACTGCTACACGATCAAGATGAACGGTCAAAGGATCGCCTCGACGACGATGGGTGAGAAATTCACCTACATTCCGAACAGCGAGCTTTCGGATCCCGCCTTCCGCGTGGCGAACGATCTGCCCGAGACGGTGTACGCCGTGCGCGTCTATCCGACCGCACTGACGGAGCAGCAGCTGGCGCAGAACCATTTTGCCGACCTTGCAAAGTTCCACGGACTTGATCTTACGGGCTTTTCCACGGTGCCTGCGGCACTTCGCCAAAGCGTTTACGACAACTTCGTTTCGTTTGATTTTGCAAGCGACAAGGGCGAGCTTCAGGCTCTGCTTGACGAGACCGTTGAGATCGTTACCTACGTTCCCGAAATGAATCAGTACGACGAGCTTTACGTAAAGAAGGGGCTTCAGATCCTTCTGACCGCGTACGACAACAGTGAAAAGGTCATCAGCCTTGTCGCGGGTAACGAATACTGGCAGAACAAGATCGCCAACCAAGACGGCGTCTATCAGAAATTTGCGCTCATCGGCGAGAGCAAGGACTTTGCGCTCTTTGATGATGACGGCGCTCTCATCCGCGAAGGAAATACCGGTTGGAAGAAGATCGAGGGCGGCGGTATCGGCTATGAGGCGACCCTGAAGCAGCTGCAGGACAGGCTGACAAACCACATCGACCTCGGCATTGAGAATCTGCCGAACAACCATACGGTCGAGATGATCTTCGACGCGTACGGCGCATACCTTGACGGCACGGAGACCTATCGCTCCGAATCAAACGTGGCGGAGCGTTGGATCAACCTCGTTACCGTCGGTAACGTCGGCATTTACTCGAAGCACACGGTACCGTGGAATTCGGGTCTTTCGGTCGCTCCGCTTGATGCCTTCTACAACTTCTTCCAGCAAGACGCTATCTGGGGCGGTGCGGGTCAGAAGGGACTCGGAAACGTCTCCGAGCTTGCGATCGACACGCGCGGCATTCTCAATCTTTCGGTCGTGCGTGAGGAAAGCGGAAACAGGGTAACGGCGGGTATCAAGGTGTACGAGGAGGACGATCTCTTCCTCACCCGCGTGGAAACCCTTGATATGCTCTCTTCCCGCGGCAGCAGCTTCAAGCTGATGAACGCAACGCCCGGTGCGGTCTATTCGGTTCGCGTATACGACCGTCTTTTGACCGACGACGAGCGCAGACAGAACCACTTTGCCGACCTTTGCGCTTACTATCAGCTTGACCTTACCAATTTCTATAACACCGCACTTCTTCCCGAATCCTACCGTCAGACGATCTACAACGAGATGAAGGACATTGACTTCACGATGGACCGCGCGGACGTGCAGAACCGTCTGACCTCGCTGATCTTTACCTCCATTCTCTCCTTTGACGGCTTTACGATCAGGACTGCGGGAAGTAGCGAGGAGCTTTCCGCGATCTTTACGGTCAACAGCCAAAGGATCGACGCGCTTCTCGACCTTGGCTACACCGTAACCTACGGCGGTCTTTTGGCAGATGCCGACGTTGACCTCACCGATGCGGTCTATAACAGCACGGCAGAGGGCGTTCGCGTCTTCTACCTCTTCTCAAACGACGGTGACCTGACCGCGAACCCCGTATACGTTTCCGAGTCGGAGGCGCAAAAGCAGTTCGGTCTTTCGGTCTTCTACGATACCTATACCACCCCCGAGAACTACGGTAAGCTCTACCGCTTCCGCAGCTTCTTCATTCTGGAAAAGGGCGACGAGCAGCTCATTGCGTACGTCGATGCGGAGACCGACAGCCTTGGCTCTGCCGTTTCCCATTACACGGTTGCAGAGCATCTGACCAAGCTTGACAAGTATCACGCAAACGAGAAACTGCTCGACTCGATGGACAGATCCTTCAACCACTACGACCTTTATCTGGACGTGAAAAACGGAAGCGATGAAAACAGCGGCAGCAAGAACTCGCCTGTTTCAACGCTTGAAAAGGCACTGGAGCTTGCTCTCGAGCTGATCAACTCGAAGGCGATGCCCGCGGTCAAAATTCATATGGCGGGCGGCAAGTACGAGCTTGACGAAACGCTGACGATCGACCGTGAGATGATCACGGCACACAGCTACCGCCTCGTCTTTGAAAAGGCAAAGGATGCCACGGAGCCCCCGACGGTATCGAGTAGCTTTGACGTCCCCGGCGGCGAGTTCGCGCTGTACGATCCCGAAAAGAATATTTACGTATATGCCCTGCCCGATAGCTTCAAGAACGAAAACGGCAAGTATCCGTTGTTCCAGAATCTCTACGTCGACGGCAAGATGGCAACGCTTGCCAAGACCGATTGGTTCACGATGACGCTCGACGAATACAAGACCGAGGGCGGTTATTTCACGGTGTGGGTTCCCGACACGCTGCTTGCGGGCATCGTTGAAAAGGACCAAAACGGAGACTACTACCTTGTGGGCGATCATCCCGACTCGATGCGCTGGGCGGCCCGTATGCAGTGGTACTACTACGACCTTGTGATCGAGAGCGTTGACATCGAAACTTCTAATACAGTAGAAAGCATTCCCAATCTGGTCAAAAACGGCAACTATTTTGAGAACGGTCGCTTCTCAAGCTCCACGGAGGGCTACGTTGCGCTGAAGTTCTATTCCGACCATGGTACCATCTTCAACAACTCGCACCAATCCGTCGGCGCCTTCACCGCGCACGACTATAAGGCGAAGCTGACCGGTAGTATGGCGTTCCTTGACGAGGGCGGCGAATTCTACTACGATCAGACGATCGGCGTATTCTACTACATTCCCACCGAGGGACAAACGGTATCCGAGCTGACCTTCAGCATGCCGACGCTTGAGACCCTGCTCTGCCTTGAGGGCGTGAAGAACGTGATCTTTGACGGTATCACCTTTACGGGTACGGATAGCAAGTTCATTCCCGAATATGGATTCACGGGCGGTCAGGCAGGCTCGCAGAAGAAGAAAATCAACGGCAAATCGTTTATCCACGAGGCAGCGATCGTCGGTCACAACGTTTCGGGCATCACGGTCAAGAATTGCGACTTCGCCGAGCTGTACTATCACGGCGTTGACTTCTACGGCATCGTAAACGGCGTTACGGTCGACAGCTCGAGCTTCACCTACACGGGCGGCGGTGCGATCCAGTTCGGTGACGGTGTATACAGCTCCACGGACTACAACAAGAATATTCGCATCACGAACAACTATCTGCGTGAAAACGGTATTCTTTTCTACAACAACTGTGCGATGACGCTCACGAGCGTGATCAACGGTAAGATCCTCCACAACTCGATCATCGACAGCGTGTACACGGGTATTTCGGTCGGTTGGAAATGGGTACAGACCACAGCACCCGTTGGCAGCGATTATAACATTTGGAACTGTGAGATCGCTTACAACTACGTCGAAAACTTCATGTATATGATGATGGACGGCGGTGCGATCTATACGCTCGGCGGAAACGCTCCCCTGGAGTATGACGTTCTTGTGAACGAAATGCATCACAACTACGTGCATGCCGGTTCTACAACGGGACACGTTACCAACGAACGGTTCTCGACGGCGCTGTATCACGACGGCGGATCGTCGCATTGGCACACGCATCACAACGCGATCTGGGTCGACCAGGAGATCCTTGCTCAGTGGGACTACATCACGATGCAAACGGGATCGTCAAATCCTGTACAGCAGTCCTACAGAATCACCGCAGAGAACAACTACTTCATCAACCTGTATCAGAAGTATCTGACGCTCGGCTATCAGCGCGTACGTCCCGACTGGGAAAACTACGAGATCAACTCCTACCTTCTGACGACGCTCGATCCCTCGGAGTTTGACGATCAGTATCAGTCGCCCCCCGGCAAGTGGCACGACGTCAGCAAGAATCCCGCAAACTGGTCCTTCTTCGCCGACTCCGGCAAGCTCGAGGAGCTGAACACTACGATGGCTGATTCGGGCTGTGATCTTGCAGGCGGCATTTATAAGGGTGCGCCGCTTGGCGATGCCGCTTACGACTACAATTGCAGAGTCCTGACGCAGAGCGAGACCTGGTATCATCCCGATATCGGCAACCCCGACTATCTCGACAAGTAAAAAACAAGGCAAATGTAGGCCGCCGCGATTTTTCGCGGCGGCTCTTTTTTCGTTTTAGCAAACGGTTTGAATGCATTTGGTGCTTTTGCACAATTTTTTTGCTCTGTTTTGGCAAAACTGATGATTTTGTTTTAACGTCAAAAAAATGATTGACGGGGAAACGCATGTTGTGTTAGAATACAATGGGTGAAATTCTTTATCCAAGCAACGTGTGAAAGGAACGAACACCATGAAAAAAATTGCAGTTTCTTGCCTTCTTTTGCTTGCAATGCTTTGCACGCTTCTGCCGATGACGGTCGGCGCGCTGGCAAACGAGCCCGAAGGCGGCGCAGGTGGCGACACCGCGCAAACGAATCTGACGTACGAGGATCTGTACGTGAAGAAAGGAATGACCGTACTGCTTTTAGCGTACGACCCTGCCAACGACGGCGTCGTGCTTGAGGACGGCGCGGGCACGTGGCAGAACAAGATCACGGGCAAGCCCTTGACGAGCGCAACGCTCGGCGGCGCCGCTACCAATATCGTCGGCCTGCACACGATAACCTATCCGAACGAGATCGTGGCCGAGGAATCGGTCGGACTCGTATCCACCAAGGTACATACGGATGAAAACGGCGAGCCGATCTTCCGCGCAACGACCACGGTGTACACGGATAAGAGCGTGGCTCCCGACAAGGATAATCGCTACGTCTTTACGGGTGACGACGGCAATACCTACGTCGCAACCAAAATGGAGCTTTTGATCGAGGCGTGGGACGGCACCGCATACACCACCGAGGGTGAGGTGAAGATGGGCGGCTGGTTTGCTGAGGAGAACGGCGGTATCGGTTACCGTCTGCCCGACTTTTACGCAGACGGCGGCTTTGACACGCACTACGTTCGCCTCGGCGAGGAGCTGACGGCACTGCCCGAGGGCGAGTTCACGCTTGAGATCGTTATGAACGTCGGGCACGGTGTGCTTGACACCGACGGCTACAACCAGACGCTGTCGCGGTATCTGATCTACGAGGGGGACGGCAACTGGGCGACCTCCTTTGCGATGGGCGGCTACCGTTTGTACAGCCGCAGCAGCTCGAGCATCGGTCCGAAGGGCACGGGCTCGATCATGAGCGGTAACATTACCTACCATCCGAAAAACGAGGACTCGAGCGACTCCTACCGTATTGGCGGCTTCGCCTTCCCCGGTCAGTCCGATCTGACGCTCACCTTTGAAAAGGCGAAGGACGGAAGTGAATGGACCTATTCCGCATATAAGAACGCGAGCCGCATCCATTCGATCACGACGGGCACGTCGAAGAACACCATCGGCAACGTCATCTCGTATATTCCGAACGCGGATTCTGAGGTGCGCGATTTCGTGGCGCTTCGCAACGTTCCCTCGACGGTCTACGCGATCCGCGTATACGATCGCACGCTGACCGAGGCTGAAAAGCTGCAGAACCATTTTGCAGACCTCGCGGGCTACTACGGCTTCGATCTTTCCACGGTCGCAACGCTTGACGACGAAAAGAGAGCGGTTCTCTACTCCAACCTTGCTCCCCTGACGGTTGGCGGGGATCCCACGGAGGCGCTTGACGCGTTCAATTCCTCGATCAACGCGATCACCTACGTTCCGACGCAGGACGATTACGATCAGCTTTACGTACAGGACGGTCTTACCGTGCTGATGACCGCGTACGCGGGCAAGAACGAAAATTCGGTCTCGATCATCAACGGTAACGGCAACTGGTTCAACAAGATCGCAAACAAGGACGGCACCTATAACAAGGCAACGCTTGCGGGCGTCGTCAAGACCAACGAATACTTCGGCGAGGACGGTGAGGCAAAGTCCTCGACCTCGGGCTGGAAATTCGGTGAAAACGGCGGCGTTTCCTACGATCTGACGCTCCGCCAGACGGCTGAGATCACGGGTGCGCATTACCTTGAGATTGGGCTTGGTCTCGTGCCTACGGAGGAATACACCCTGCAGGTGGTTATGTCCTCGTCGGGTCTTGATCTGGAGGGCACCGAGCGCGAGCTGAAGCGGCCTTGGATGCCCGACGAGGGCAAGCCGCAGGAGTACTTCCACGAGCGTTGGGGCTATATGCTGAGGATCGGTAACTACGCGATGTACTCGAAGCAGCACATCATGGGCAAGGATTACGGTACGGCAAGCCTTGACGTATTCTACACCTCCTACAGCGACCGCGGCGAGTGGTACAATGCGGGCAAGGATGCAAGCTTCTCCAAGAGCATTGCGGACGCGGCGCTTTCCGGTACGGGTATATACAACGTGACCGTCAACCGCTCCTTCCCCAATAAGACCGACACGCAGATCGAAGTCAAATTCCGCCGTGACGCGCTCAATTCCTTCAACGGCTATACCGCATCGGGTGTGAACGTAACGGGTGAAAACGGCACGTTCCGTCTGATGGAGGACGTTGCGGGTACGGTCTACGCGATCCGCGTATACGACCGCGCGCTGACCGAAGATGAGTTGATGCAGAACCACTTCGCAGACCTTTGCGCTTACTATCAGCTCGATCTGACTGCATTTCTCTCCTACGTTCCCGAGGCAAGCCGCGCGACGGTCTACCGTCAGTGGGCAAAATACACGATCGACGGTCAGAATAAGGAAGATCTGCAAAGAGCGCTTGACGAGTCGGTTGCGGCGACCTTCTTGAAATTTGACGGCTATGCGGTCAAGACCGAGGGCACCGACAACGAGCTTGCGGCGATCTTCACGGTCGACGAGAACCAGATCAACAAGTATCTCGGCCTCAACTATTCGATCGAGTACGGTATTCTGATGGCGAAGGCAAACGACGTTTCCTCGCTTCAGGATCTCGTTTACGGCACGACCGACAACGCCATCCGCTTCGTGAAGCTTTACGGCAGCGACGGCTCGGGTGAGCGTAAGTACATAAAGGAAGGCGAGGGCACGAAGACCTTCGGCTACAGCGTCTTCTTCGATCAGTACACCGATCCCATTGAGCTGGCGGCTCCCTACTACTTCCGCGCATACGTCAGATTGGTCACGCCCGAGGGCGAGGTCATTCTCGCATACCTCAACGCATCGAGCCCCTTCAAGGGTGAGGATACCTCCTTCTTCAACGTCGTTCAGTACCTGAAGAAGAACGTGGATACCTATCTTGAAAACACCAAATTCGCAGGTATTATTGAAAACATCTACACGCCCTTCAATCTCTATGTCGATTCGGTCAAGGGTAGCGACGCAAACAACGGCAAGACCGCCCTCACCCCGTTCCAGACGGTAGAGGCGGCAACTGCGGCGGCGATCGAGATCATCAACCGCGACATTCCCGCAGAGATCAATATTCATTTTGCAAGCGGCACGATGTTCCTTGATCAGGCGATCAAGCTCGACGGTAAAAATATCACGGGCGACACCTACAAGATCAACTATATCGGTCACAAGGACGGCAGCACGGTCATCGACGGCACGCTGCAGGTCAGCGGCAAGGATTTCCAGCCTTACGACGACGGCATTTACGTTTATACGCTGCCCGATTCGCTGAAGGGCATTCAGTTCCGTAACCTTCAGGTGGACGGTAAGGCGGCAAGCCTTGCAAAGACCGATTGGTTCGTTTCGAAGGTTGACGAATACGCCTTCGACGATCCCATTACGGGCGAGAGATACTGGTGTATCTTCGTTGAGCCCGAGGCACTTGCGGGCATCATTGATCCCGAGACGCTTGAGCCGCTTTCCGACGATACCTCGGCTGAGTGGTTCTGCCGCATGCAGTGGTACTACGCTTGTCTGCGCGTCGTCGATATCGACTGGTCGAAGAGCAACCAGATCATCACGGGCTTCAACAACAAGGAGAAACCCGAGCAGGTCAACTACAACGCAACCGGCTATATCGCGCTCCGTCTGCACAAGGATGACGGCGATCTGTTCCGCCGCAACCACAACTCGGTCGGCAACCTCTCGCGCGCGGGCGGCTTCAACTACATGCTGGCCAACAACATCGCATACCTTGACGAGGCAAACGAGTTCTACTACGACGAGGAAGCAGGTCTTCTCTACTACATCCCCGAGGAAGGCAAGAGCATTTCCGATCTGACCTTCGGCATTCCGCTTTGCGAGGAGCTGGTGGTGCTTGAGAATATCGCGAACATCACCTTTGAGAACCTCTCCTTTACGGGCACGGGCTCGAACCATATGACCAACCACAACCATATGTCGGGTCAGGCAGCATCGCTGAAGGATACTGCGACCACGATCGAAAAGGGCTGGCTTGACGACGCGGCGATTCAGGGCCGTAACGTCAAGGGTCTGACGGTCACGAACTGTAACTTCTATCAGCTGGAGTATCACGGCATTTATCTTGCGGGCAGCGTTGAGGACATCGACGTTGTGAACAACAACTTCGACGTAATCGGCGCGTCGGCAATCGCCGCACCGACGACGGTCTACAACGTGACGTTTATGAACAACTATCTGCACAACATTGCAGAGGTCTATCACAACGCGGTCGCCATCTACTTTATGCAGGCGAAGGAGCTTGACATCCTTTACAACTCGATCGTCAACTGCGCGTACTCGGGCATTTCGGTCGGTTGGACCTGGAGCTGGAACCGCGAGGATTACGGCGAGAGCGTCAACGTGCTTGAGGTCGAGGTTGCTTACAACTACATCGAGAACTATATGTACTTCATGTACGACGGCGGTGCCGTTTACTTCAACGGCGGCGGTGCTGCCCCCGACTACGAGTTCCTCTTCAACTCGATCCACGACAACTATGCGTACATCGCAAGCCGCGAGGGGCACAAGATCACCGACAACACGAGTACCGCGTGGTACATCGACGGCGGTGCGTCGCACACCTATATCTTTGATAACGTGGTATACGTTGACGAGCCCTCGATGACCAAGTGGTCCTATATCTCCCTGCAGGGATCGAACGGCTGGTACTACGACCTCGATAAACCGGCTCAGCAGGCTTACCGCGTCACCGCACAGGATAACTACTTCATCAACCTGTATCAAGATTATCTGACGACGGGCTACGGACGCGTGAAGTCGATCTTCAACTTGTACGAGCATAACTCGGTCATCTTTACGGATAAGGATCTTTGGGAGCTTTCCGCTGAGCTGAACGAGATCTATCTGGCAGGCGGCAAGGATCAGCACGGTGACGATATGAAGGAATATATGCTGATCGATCCCGATTCCTTCTCTCAGGTAATCGAGGATATGACAGAGGCGGTCAACGTTTACGATATCATTGCAAAGGCGGGATGTGAGGCGAGAGCCGACCGTCCGCTTGCAAGGGCTGACGCGATCGATCTGTCCGATTTCTATCAGAAGTCGGTCACCAATTACAAGGATGCTGAAAACGACAAGTCGATGCAAGATTCCCGCTACGAGGACGGCGACAACGTCTATTTCAAGGATTACTTCCACTAAGCTCAATTCCCACGGGGCTTCTGCAAGCGCGGAAGCCCCTCTTTTTTCTTTGCTTTCCTTCTCCGTTCGTTTTTTTGAAAATTCCGCAAGGTTTGATATGGAATCTGTGCTTTGGATGCGGGCGCGCTCCTTTTCGTTTGGTCAATCTTACCGTTTTTGAATATCGTGTAAAAAAAACTTAAGATTTTGCAAATACAAAGACGGGGTGACGGTGCTATAATAAATTCAGTATTCTATCCAAAGGAGAAACAGTATGAAAAGAATTCTACTCTGTCTGCTTTTGACGCTGGCAACGGTGCTGTCCCTCGTACCGATGCTCGCGACGACGGGAGCTGCCGACGGTGGCGATGCTTCGGGCGGCGGGAACGCAAGCGTGACCGTTTTAACGCCTGAGGATATTTACGTACCGGGGGCGACCATCTTTCTTTCTGCTTACGCCGATGATGAGAGTCTCAGCTTCGGGGATGACGGAGCGGTCACCTGGACCGACGCCGTCAGCGGCGATCCGATCACCCTTTTTGGCGGCAAGAGCAACCTTGTCGGTACTTATTCCCTTGATCACTTCACGGGCTTCGACGAAAGCGCTCTGAAGGTCGCCAACACGGCGCAAAAAATACATTATGCATCCGACGGCAAAACCGAGGTCGCGCGCGTCACGCTGACGACCTATACCGATCCCGCGCTTGATATCACAGACAGCGCATACGGCAACTTCATTCTGCCCTCGGACGCAGGTGAGAACGTCGTGATCTGCCGCTCTGTCGTCGTGGTTGAAGCGAAGGATGAAAACGGTGCATGGACCTCTGATGGCTCGCTTGCCACCTACGAAATGGGGGGCTGGACCGAAGGGGAACAGGGCGGTATCGGTTATTTTCTGCCCGACTTCTTTTACTCCTCCAGAACTCAAATGGCGAATCACTATATCAAATTTGAAAACGCGGCACTTCCCGAGGGGGAGATGACCTTTGAGATCGTTTCCTCGATCGTCGGTGCCGTTGATACCGACGGCTTCCGCACCACGCTGTCAAAGAACGCAAGATACGAGGGAGACGGTGAATGGTCGTTCTCCTTCCGTATCGGTGCGCTTTCGATCATTCCGCGCGTGACCTCGGAAAAGTCGCCCGGCTGCTCGCCCGGTATCGGTAAGGCTTCCATCGCGTACAACACCGATCATACCTATCCCGGCCACACGCGTATCATCCACGGAATTTCCACGATGTCGGGTCTGACCTACGGCTCGACCATCGCCGTGACGAAGGATTCACTCGGCGGCGAAAACGAATATCGGTACGGCGTGTTTATGTCGGGATCTGAGATCGTTTCCTTTGATACGGGCAGTGACCGTGCCTACATCGCAAACGACTCGCTGATCGGCGACCGCTTCCGCGTGGCGTACAACCTTTCCGAGACGGTTTACGCGATCCGCGTATACGACTTTGCGTTGACGGCGGAGCAATTGATGCAGAATCACTTTGCAGACCTTGCAAAGTTCTACAGCTTTGATCTGACCTCCTTTTCTGCAATGAATGAAAAGCACCGCGCTACGGTCTATGCGGAGATGAGCACGCTTGACTTCTCGATGACGCGTGAACAAGCGCAGGATATTCTTGAAACGACGGTTGACAGCGTCAGCTACGTTCCGACGCTGAATCAGTACGACGAGCTTTATGTGCAGGACGGACTGACCGTTCTTTTGACGGCGTACGACCACAGCGAAAAGGTGGTCAGTCTTGTTGGCGGTGCGGGCAGCTGGTTGAACAAGATCGCAAACGCCGACGGCAGTTATACAAAATTCCCGATCATCGGAAGCGTGAAGGAGTTTTCCTACGAAACCGACGAGGGAACGGTCTATCGGGGCAATACCGGTTGGCACCGCGTTGAGGGTGCGGGTATCGGCTATGAATCGACGCTGAACTACTTGCAGCAGAATCTGAACAACTACGTGGATCTCGGCATTGAAAATCTGCCGAATGATCATACGGTGGAGATGATCTACGCTCCGTACGGTGCGTACGTCGACGGCAACGAATCCCACCGTGCCGACACCGGCGTTGCGGAACGTTGGGACCATGTCATCGTCGCAGGTAACGTCGGCGTATATTCAAGGCATCTGCTTCCGAAGGATTCGGGAGCGAAGCTTGCACCGAACGATTCCTTCCGCGTTGCATACCAGCCGAAGGGTCTTTGGACGGAAAAAGAGGACAGATCCGCGATCGGCGAGGCACTTGAGAACATCAACCTCAACGATCTTTCACTCGTGAACCTGTCGATCTTCCGCAAAGAGTCCAATACCGGCATTGAAACGGGTATCGGTGTTTACGCGTCAAACCACATCATTGGCGAAAGAATAGGTGAAATGCAGCCGCTCAGCTCGCGCGGTAACGCTTTCACCGTGATGTGCAAAACGCCCGGCACGCTCTACTCGGTGCGCGTATACGACCGTATTCTTTCCGAGGATGAGCGCACGCAAAACCACTTTGCCGACGTTTGCGCCTTCTACAAGCTTGACATTGACGAGTTCTACAACACGGCTATTCTGCCCGAAGAACGGCGTCAAGAGGTTTACAACGCAATGAAGGCTGTAGACTTCTCCTTGACGCGCGAGCAGGCGCAGGCATATCTAACCACGGCGATCTTTGCGTCGCTCGTGAAGTTTGACGGCTTCTCGGTCAAGACCGAGGGGACGGGCGACGAGCTGGCGGCGGTCTTTACGGTCAACAACGCGCGTGTCGAGGCGATGATCGAGCTTGGCTACAAGGTCACCTACGGCGGTATCATTGCCGATGCCGACGTTCGCGCAGAGGATCTCGTTTACAACAGCCAAAGCGACAAGGTGCGCGTATTCTTCCTCTTCTCGAACGATGACGGAACCGAGGTCACGCCCGTATTTATCAGTCAGTCCGATGCGGAAAACCGTTTTGGTCTTTCGGTGTTCTACGATCAGTACACCTCCCCCGATGACTACGGTAAGCTCTACCGCTTCCGCGCCTTTATGCTGCTGGATATAGGCGGCGAAACACAGGTTGCATATCTTGACGCAAGCTCGAATAACATCGGAAGCGAGGTCTCGCACTACAAGGCGCTTGACTATCTGACGACACTTGATGATCACCGAAACAACGAAAAGCTGATCTCCACGATGGATAAATCCTTCAACGTCGTTGATCTTTACCTTGACGTAAACAAGGGGAATGACGCGAGCAGCGGCAAGGCGGGTGCGCCCGTCAAGACGCTGGAAAGGGCGATCGAGCTTGCGATCGAGCTGATCAACTCGATGAATATGCCCGAGGTCCGCGTGCATATTTCGGGCGGCACCTATACGCTTGAGGACACGCTGACACTGAAGGGCAGCGATATTCAAACCGAGTTTTACCGACTGAAGCTTGAGAGCGTCGCGGGCTCGGACGCCACGACGATCTCGGGCGCGTTTGATATGCCGAGCAGTGAGTTTATGCTCTACGATGCCGAGAAGAACATTTACGTCTATTCGCTCCCAGAACGCTTCAAGGACGCTGACGGTAAGTACCCGATGTTCCAGAATATGTACGTTGACGGCAAAATGGCGACGCTTGCCGAGACCGAGTGGTTCACAACCATTCACGACGAGTACACGAACAAGGACGGAGCTATTACCGTTTGGGTACCCGCCGAACTGCTTGAAGGCGTTGTTGAGCGCAAAAACGGCAAATACTATCTGACGGGCGAGCATCCCGACTCGATGCGTTGGGCGACCCGTATGCAGTGGTACTACTACGATCTTGTGATCGAGTCTGTTGACATCTGGAGCTCGAACAACGTCGATCGGATCCCCTGCCTCGTCAATTCGGGCGGAACCCACGTGATCCCCTCGAATCCGACCTATATTTCGACCGAGGGCTACGTGGCGCTTCAATTCTACGCTGACCACGGTACGGTCTTTAACAAGAGCCACAGCTCGGTCGGCGCGCTTTCGAAGTATCAATACGAAACGAAGCTGACGGGCAGCATGGCATTCCTTGACGAGCCCGGCGAGTTCTACTACGACCAGACCATCGGTTGCTTCTACTACATTCCGTACGAGGATGCTCCGATCGAGGGCTCGACCTTCGGCGCGTCACAGCTTGAAAATCTCATTTACCTTGACGGCGTGAAGAATCTGACCTTTGACGGTATCACCTTCACGGGAACCGACACCAAGTACATTCCCGCCTACGGCTTCACGGGCGGTCAGGCAGGCTCGCAGAAGCGCTCGATCAACGGTAGCTCCTTCATTCACGAGGCGGCGCTGGCAGGTAAGAACGTATCGGGCATCACGGTCAAGAGCTGCCACTTCAACGAGCTTTACTACCACGGCATTGACTTCAGCGGTGTCGTAAACAAGGTAACGGTTGAGGACAGCGGCTTTACCTTCCTTGGCGGCAGCGCGATCCGAACCGGTAAGAGCGGCAGCTCGCGGACCGAT
>JAZSGY010000078.1:0-2601 GCA_045532985.1 Eubacteriales bacterium
TCGCGGCGGATAGCTGCCTTGCCGAAGGGAACGGTGTAATCGCCGTCCGGAACTTCGCCTGCGGAGTTGATAGCGCCAACTTCCTTACGCTTGCTTCCGTAAAGGAGCTTGTGCTCGAATACGATAACGGGGTTGTTGTCGCGGATAGCCTGCTTCATCATACCCTTTGCATCATAAGCGGTGGAGGGGCAGATGACCTTGAGGCCGGGAACGTGAGCAAAGAAGGTCTCGGGGCTCTGTGCGTGCTGTGCGCCGCGGTTGGTAGCACCCGAGGGGCAACGCATAACCATAGGAACGCTGAGCTGACCGCCCGACATATATCTCATCTTAGCTGCCTGGTTTACGAGCTGGTCCATCATGCAGAAGAGGAAGTCGCAGTACTGAAGGTCTGCAACGGGTCTCATTCCGTACATAGCGGAACCGACGCAAACGCCGGAGATCATGATCTCGGAAATGGGAGTGTTGATGCAGCGGCCGTCCTTGATCTCGCCGCCGATATTTTCAAGTCTGCCGAATTCGTCGCCGATACCCTTGGTAACGGTGAAGGCACCGCCCATACCGCCGGGGATATCCTCGTCCTCGCCGAGCACGTACACGCTCGGGTCGCGGCGCATTTCTTCGGCTATAGCTGCTTTAAGCGCATCTGCAATTGACATAACTGCCATAGTAATTTACCTCCTTACAATCAGTCTGCATAGATATCCTCAAGTGCGGACTCAAGCGAGGGCACAGGGGAGTTCTTTGCAAATTCTACGGAATCATCGATAGCTGCATCGACTTCTTCCTCGACCTTTTCAATCTCTTCCTCGGTTGCAACGCCTTCTTCGAGAAGTCTTGCGCGGAAGGTCTTGATGGGATCGCGATCCTCAAGCCATTCCTTCTCCTCTTCCTTCGGTCTGTAACCGCAGGCGTCGTTTCTGGAGTGACCGTACTTACGGTAGGTCTTGAGCTCAAGAATGGTGGGTCCTTCGCCGGAACGAGCGCGCTCGACAGCAACTGCCATAGCCTCGTTGACTGCAAGAACGTCGTTGCCGTCAACAACTACGCCGGGGCATCCGTAAGCGGAAGCACGGCCTGCTGCGGGATCCTCAAGAAGGGTGGTCAGGTGAATGGAGGTGGTTGCGGAGTAGAGGTTGTTTTCACAAACGAAAACTACGGGGAGCTTCCAGGTAGCGGCAAAGTTGATCGCCTCGTGGAAGGAACCCTCGTTGGTTGCACCGTCGCCCATGAAGGAAACGGCGATGTTGTCTTTCTTCTGCATCATGAATGCAAGTGCGGTGCCTGCGGCGATCGGAATATTGCCGCCGACGATTGCGTTTGCGGGGGGAACGCCAACCGACATATCGCCCGTGTGCATTGCGCCGCCCTTACCCTTACAGCAGCCGTCAACGCGTCCGAACATCTCCGCCATCATGGAACGAAGCGAGATGCCCTTTGCAAGGTCGTGACCTGCGGGACGGTGTGTGGAGTAAACGACGTCTTCACGGCGAAGATCGTAAATGATTCCTACTGCGGAAGCTTCTTCTCCCGCGCTCTGGTGGATGGTACCGGGCATAATACCCTCGAAGAAGAGGTACTTGACCGTCTCTTCATACTGACGGATCTCGTACATCTTGCGGTACATACCAATTGCTTTTTCTTTGTTCGGCATAACCGGCATTGTTTTATATCTCCTTTTTATGTAATTACATACTTCTGGCTTGCGCCATTTGAAGTATATCATAATATAGGAAACAAGTCAAGAAAAATATAGGTTTTGGCTAATTCTTTTTTTGATGTAAAGTTGTAATTACACACTAATATTTCATTTTTCTAAAAAGATTATTGACAAACCTTCCCCGGCGGTGTATAATGAGGATATGAAATACGTTATAAAATCAAACTTAAATGACCCTCACCGCAATCTTGCGGCAGAGGAATTCCTGACGGCGAATATCGGAGAGGGGACAGAGATCCTCTTCCTCTGGCAAAACGCCCCGACCGTCGTTATAGGCAAAAATCAAAATTCCCGCGCCGAGTGCGATCTTGAAAGGATGGCGGCAGACGGCGTTCTTCTCTCGCGCCGTCTTTCGGGCGGCGGCGCGGTCTTCCACGACCTCGGCAACCTCTGCTTCAGTTTTATTTCGCACGAAAAGATCCACAACGTCACGCGCCAGCTTTCCGTCATCGCAGCTGCCTGCCGCACCTTCGGGATCGACGCCAAACCCACGGGCAGAAACGACGTTGAAGCCGACGGCAGAAAGTTTTCGGGCAACGCCTTTTACTCTGTCGGCGAAAACAAATGCCACCACGGAACGGTGCTGATCTCAGCGGATAAGTCCCGCCTTGCGAATTATCTCACGGTTTCCAAAACCAAGCTTGAAGCGAAGGGGATCAAATCTGTCCGCTCAAGAGTTGTGAACCTCACCGAGCTTGCCCCCGAGATCACGGTTGAAGCCTTTGAAAGCGCACTTATTGCCGCATTCGCACCCGATATGACACTCCCGATGCCGAGTGAGGCATTGTTCGCCGACCGCGCAAGCTTCCTTTCCTCCCGCGAGTGGCTTCTCGGTTCCGACCCCGAATTCACCGACGAGATAAAATACCGCACCGCAGAGGGGG
>JAZSGY010000079.1:0-25040 GCA_045532985.1 Eubacteriales bacterium
CCGTTCAATCGCGGCTTTTATCAGGTTTCGGTTCGCATCTACATTCTGCTGACGATGGAGGCTTGCCTCGGAAACGGCCGTTCTCAGGAATTTGACGGAATCGCCGTTTTGGAGAAGAAGGTCATTCTGTTCGGCAGCGAAGGGAACGTCAGTATTTTCAGAAGCACGCAAAGCGAGAATTTCTGCGACGTACAGTGCTGTAAAGAAACCAATCTGCCCGTCGGGGTCGTCGAGGTCGTTGCGCCCATAGCGCTGTCGACGAAGATCCTTGAGGGCGATTGCTGTTGCGGATACAGCTGCTGTACCTGCAGTGATATCCCCTCTGGAATCTGCGAGCTTTGCTCAGGGGATCTCGTAGATCCCGAAAACGGACGCCGTCTGTTCGTTTCTCTCGGCGTTTTCTCGGTGATCCGCATCGAGCGTCCCGCTCAGTTTTTGATCACTGCATCCGACTATTCGGTTCCCGACAAGGAGTGCGTGGCCGCAGAGGAGGACGATCCGTGCAGTCTCTTCCGCACGCTTGCTTTCCCCGTAAACGAGTTCAGCCCCTTACCGCTTTCCGCATTCAATGCAAAAAGGGACGAGGACGACGGCGACGGTTGTCGCAGAAAATAAAGCCAACAAACCGCACCGTAAAGGTGCGGTTTTTTCTTTCTTGCAAAAATGCATAAGACGTGGTATACTATAAAAAAACAAAGGAGAAAGCAAAATGGCAGATTACAGCGGTTGGTTTGATCAAAACGAACAGAAAGAGAAGCGACGCCTTTTTTTACACGCGGAGCGTCAGCTTCCTATTCCGCTTTATCAGCTTTTGATCGGGCTGATCATTCTTTACGGCTTGCTTTTCAATGCGATCGTATCGGCACTCCTTTCCGACCGTGCGATCCTCCTTCTTTATAACGTCTACCCCCTCGTTCTGATCGCTTATTTAGTCCTCGGGATTCTTGGAATCTTCCTGACGCGATCGGAAAGCCCTCTTTTCAGCTTCATTGGCTACAATTTGGTCGTTCTGCCGATTGGTGTGTTGGTTTCCATGGTGACCTTTGCATACGCCCCCTATCTCGTTGCCGCCGCTATGTTTGGTACTGCCGCCGTCGTGGTCGCAATGACGGGTGTCGCAACGGTCTTCCCGAGCTTTTTCAGAAAGCTCGGATGGGCGCTTTTTACTGCACTTTTGCTGTCAATGATCGCGGGCTTTGTCTTTTTTCTTCTGGGGCTCGATAGCTTTTTGCTTGATTTTCTTTTGGTTTTGATCTTTTCACTCTATATCGCCTTCGATTGGTCGCGTGCCTGCTCCTACGAGCCGACACTTGATAACGCCGTTGACAGTGCGTGCGATCTTTATCTTGACATCATCAACCTGTTTTTGCGCTTGTTGCGTATTATGGGAAGGCGGAGAAGATAATAAAAAGGCTATCTCAATCGACAAGCCGAGATAGCCTTTCTTGTGAAGGGGCGATAAAAAAGATATTTTGGCTTTTTAACCGAAGGATTTGAACCCAAATATAATTTAATGCTTTTCGACGGAAGGAGAAAAGCTTCCTTAGCACCTTTTCACTATTCACTTTTACCTATTACCTAATCGACAAGTTTCGCGAGAGAAGAGTGAAAAGTGAAGAGTTAAGAGTGAAGAAGTAAAAATCGACAAGCTTCTGTCGAAACTTGTCGATTTTTGGTGCGGGTAGCAGGATTTGAACCTGTACGGTTGCCCACCGGATCCTAAATCCGGCGCGTCTGCCAGTTCCGCCATACCCGCGTGCGATTTATCATAACACAGAACCGATGAAATGTCAAGCCCTGTAACTCTTAATTTGTAGTTCTGATTTGCTTTAAATGGTTCTGCCATTGATTTTTGTCCGTTTTTGAAAGAAAAGATCCGCCTTTTAATATGGCGGATCTTTTCTTTCAAAGGCTTTTTGCGAAGATATCAAGTGCGGCTTTTGCATCGCTTTGCGGGAGCACGCAATAAAAAAGATAGCGTCCGTTTCGCTCGATCACGGCATTGGAGAGATTGGAGGATTCATCGCTGAAATAGCGGTTATCCGCCAATTCCAGACGTTTCTCTATGCGTGCCTTAATATGCTCGGCAAGCTCTTTTGCCATTCCTTCATCCCGACACTCAAACACACCGAATTCGCAAGACGCGCCAGATTCACAGCGTTTTGCGGCGAAGCGAACGGCAAGCTCGCTTTGATAATCGACGTTGGCACGAAGATAACGTTCGTTGGAACCAACGAAGTTGTAATTACCAAGGCTGCTTTCGATTTGACCTGCTACGTCATCGACCGAAAGCTCAGTGGTATTTGAGCATGAAAAAAAGCAAAGAAGCGTAAGTGAAAGCAGAAAGAGGGGGATTGCTTTATTCAACTTCATTTTCCTCCATTAGTTTTTCGAAAACAGCTACGATCCTACGGCATCCCGCTTGATTCCAGTGTATGCCGTCAGCGCTGTCTACAAGCTCACTCGGCGCATAGCCGTCAGCGTCGCAAAGGTGACGGTACGCATCGATGAAGCTCAGACGCTGCTCGAGGGCGATCTCTTTGATCCAACCGTTTGCAAGCTCCAAGGAATCTTTTTTGATCCTTGAATGTCTGGCGACGGGGAAAATAGATGAAAGATAGATCCGTGTGTCCGGGGTTGCCTTCTTTAGTGCTGAAATCAGGTCGGTATATTCGGCTTTGAAGTCCTCCTTTGACATCAGCGCACAACCGTTTACACCAAGCGTGATGACCATTTTCGCAGGTTTTATCAGGGCAGAAAGATCAATCAAGGGTAAAACGTCGGTTTGACCAATGCGTTTGATGCGAGCGTTTTGCAAGCGGTCGCCGTATGCCTTTTTCATTCCTTCAGTGAGCCCGATCTCCTTTTCGGCAAGACCCCACATAGAAAGCGTAGAGTCGGGACCTGTCCATACCGATGCGGTATTCCGCCCGCCCTCAAGAACCCCCCAGAACCGAAGTGAGTTGCTCGTCGAATCGCCAAGAAAAACGGCATCCGAGAGGACGGATGCCGTTGATGTCACTGTAAACGGTAAAAGCAAATGCAATAGGATCGCAAAATATAGAAGTGTCCTTATGAAAGGATGGTGTTTCATACGCTATTCCAGAGGATCAGTTAAATCGGCTCTGATATTCTTCCTTCTGTGTATTTTTCGACTCTGAGATGCGAGACGACGGAAGTCTTTTTTTGATCTGCGGCCAAAGGAGACGCGAAACGAGCTTAGCGATTCCGTAGACGATAAAATACGAAAACAGGATCACAAAGATCATCGCAAAGCTTCTGCCACCGTCGGGGATACCGCCGTTGCCCTTGTTGAACATATAAAAGTACAGTAAAAACAGCCCCGTGGTAAAGGCGACGGAGTGAATAAAAAGTCTCGCAATGTAGGGCAAAGGATCGATCTTGAAAATGTCGTGAATCACGGCGGCGTAAAACGAGAAGAGAAGCAACAGGACGTATTGAGCGAATTCAAAGTCCATCGCGCCATCTGCAATCGCCTCGCTCTTAGCGATCGCAGTCGCGATTGCGTAGAAGATAAAAGCGATCACCACGTCAAGCACGCACGCCTTGATGAACCACTGTTTTAATCTGATCAAAAAATTCATGGTTTCCTCCAAAAACAGTTCTCTGAATAGAATACCATAATTTTTCGATAAATGCAAGCAGATTTTTCAAAAAAGATGTAAGCCTTCGGATGCTTTATAAAAAACATGCTTTTACATATATTCTTTGCGAAAAACAAAAAAACAGACGTGGTAATAAAAATTATCTCTCCCAGAAGTTGACAATCAGTGAATATTAATGTATAATATATAATAATGCCTTAGTATATTGGGCAATAATTCACACAAGGATATTGACATTTGTCGGGATGGAAAAATGAAGAGAAGTTACGCCAGAGAAAACGCTTTCACGATGCTCTATGAAAAGAAATTCAAGCCTGAGATCTCCTACGCCGAGCTGTATGAGAATGCACTCGTCGCTCGGGAGCTTGAGGACGACCCGTATATCAAGGGGGTCATCCTCGGCGTTGCAGAGCACGAAGAAGAGATCAATTCCATGATCGACCGTTTCCTGCGACGTTGGAGACGTGACCGTATTTCCAAGGTTGCTTTGGCGATCATTACGCTTTCGACCTACGAGATGCTTTATATGAAAGAGGTTCCGTTGCGTGTTTCGATGAATGAAGCGATCGAGCTTGCAAAAAAATTCGGTGACGATAAAACGCGAAAGTTCGTCAACGGTATTCTGAACTCGATTGCCGCGATCGCAAAGGAAGGTCGCAGTGAGGATGAGTAAGACCGTCCTTGGCATCGATACGAGCAACTATACGACCTCTGCCGCTCTTTACCGTGACGGTGAGATCCTCGCGAACTTCAAGACGCTTTTAACCGTAGGGGCAGGGGAGCGCGGCCTGCGACAGTCCGACGCCCTCTTTCAGCACACTAAAAATTTACCCGAGACACTGACGAAGATACGCGAGACCTTAGGAGACGGCACGGTATCTGCCGTCGGTGTTTCGACGCGTCCGCGCAACATTGACGGCTCTTATATGCCCTGTTTTCTCGCAGGAGTCTCTGCGGCGACCGCCTTTGCCGCAGCACTTGGTGTGCCGCTGTATTCATTCTCTCACCAATGCGGACACCTGATGGCAGCACTTTATTCCTCGGGGGCAAAGATCCCGATGGATCAGCCCTTTGGCGCCTTTCACGTTTCCGGCGGCACGACCGAGCTTTTATACGTCTCCTCACGCTCGAAGGAAGGCTTCTCGGCACAGATCGTCGGTGGCACCGCCGATCTGAATGCAGGACAGGTCATCGACCGTATCGGCGTTGCGATGGGGCTTACCTTTCCCGCAGGACCCGCGCTCGAGCAGCTGGCACTTCAGAATACCAAGCGGATCCCGAAAAGAAAGATCCCGCTTGACGGGCTCTTCTTTAATCTTTCAGGGCTTGAAAATCTGGCATTGAAGCTTTACAACGATACAGACGATGCCCCTCTTACTGCCGCATTCGTTCTCGACTACGTTACACGCGCCCTCGAGGAGATCGGCAAAGCCTTCCGCCAAAAATACGGAGAGATCCCGCTTGTTTACGGCGGCGGTGTGATGTCGAATGGGATCATTAAGGAGAGGCTTGCTGTCTATCCCCAATCCTATTTCGCCAAGCCCGCCTTTTCCTCCGACAACGCGTGCGGGGTTGCGATCCTCGCGGCAAATGCTTACGAAACGGAATAACTCTTTATGGATGATTTTTTCAAGCCGTCCTTCGTCGGACACGACGTAACAATCAGCGTATCCGAGCTGAACGATTATATCAAATCCATCATCGACGGCGATTACGCGCTCGGGAAGCTTTCGATCCGCGGCGAGATCTCAAATTTCACCGCGCACAGGAGCGGGCATTTTTACTTTTCGCTTAAGGATGAAAACAGTCTGATCCGCGCCGTTATGTTTCGTTCTTATACCGGTGGGCTTCGCTTCCGTCCCGAAAGCGGTATGAAGGTGGTCGCGACCGGTAGCGTCTCGGTTTTCGTGCGCGACGGTCAGTATCAGCTTTACGTGACGGATATGCAGCCCGACGGGATCGGCGCTTTATGGCTTGCCTATGAGCAACTGAAAAAGAAGCTTGCCGCCGAGGGATTGTTCGACGAGACGCGCAAGCGTCCTTTGCCGAGATTTCCACGTCGCGTCGGTGTGATCACGTCACCGACGGGTGCGGCTGTTCGTGATATTATCAACGTTACGGGACGGCGCTATCCGTCAGCCGAGATCGCACTCTTTCCGGCAGAGGTGCAGGGCGAGGGGGCCCTCCCAAGCCTGATCACCGGTCTGCGTTATTTCAATACCTATTCCGCCGCTGACGTCATCATCATAGGACGCGGCGGGGGCTCGATCGAGGATCTGTGGGCATTCAACGACGAGGCGCTCGCGCGCGAGATCGTCGCATCAAGGATCCCCGTAATTTCCGCCGTCGGCCACGAGACTGATTTTACGATCTGCGATTTCGTAGCGGATCTGCGCGCTCCGACTCCCTCAGCCGCGGCAGAGCTTGCCGTTCCCGATCAACACGCGCTTCTTGCCGATTTATATGCAATGAATGCCCGCTTGGCGGAATCCTTGCTCAAAAAAACCGAGCTTTGCCGAGCCCGCATTGATACGATAAGGGCGCGACGCATATTCGATACGCCCGATCTTTTGCTTGCAGAAAAGCAAAACCGTTTGTCAAGCGACGCTGAGGCTCTTGAGCATTCTTTAACAGAGCTTTTAAAGACGAAAAAAAATCAGCTTGCCGTTCTCACGGCAAAGACGGAGGCTCTCTCTCCGCTATCGGTTTTAAGCCGTGGTTACACGGTCACGGAGGACGAAAACGGCGTTATTGTGAGAAGCAAGGAACAGCTGCGCGAAGGTGATGTTTTGACTACGCGCTTTTGCGATGGTAGCGTTTCCTCTGTAATTATGACGTATGGAGATAAAAATGAAAAGCAATGAATTGAATTTTGAAGAAGCGATCGATAAGCTTGAAGCGATCGTTGCAAAAATGGAGAGCGGGGCATCCACGCTTGACGACTCCCTCGCCGATTTCGAGGAAGGGGTGCGCTTAATCCGCATCTGCACCGCGAAGCTTGAAGCGGCTGAGCAAAAAGTAAAGATCCTGATCGGTAAGGATGGGGAGCTGGTTGAAGATGATTTCCATGCAAAAGACTGACGGACAATTGCAATTCCGCTTGAAGGAAGACGCGGAGTTGATCGATTCCTATCTTTCGAGGGTTTGCACGACGGATGACGCCGATCTCGCTCCGCTTTTTGAAGCTATGAGATACAGCCTGCTTGCAGGCGGCAAGCGTATCCGTCCGTTTCTCGTGCTTGAAGTCGCCGCCGCCTTCGGCGCCGAAAGAGAAGCGGCTTTACCCTATGCCGCGGCACTTGAAATGATTCACACCTATTCTCTGATGCACGACGATCTGCCCGCAATGGACAATGACGATTACCGACGCGGAAGATTGACGAGTCACAAAAAATTCGGCGAGGCGAATGCAATACTCGCAGGTGACGCGCTTTTGACCTTCGCCTTTTTCATAGCTACAAACGAGGGGGATCCCCTGAAAAACGCCGCCGCCGTGCGCGTGCTTTCCAAAAATGCAGGTCCCGACGGTATGGTTGGCGGTCAGATCATGGATCTTTCTGCCGAGAACCGACAGATCGGAGTCGACACACTCAAGAAGATTCATCGGCTGAAGACCGGCGCTCTCATCAGCACCGCGATCGAGCTTGGACTGATCCTCTCGTCCGCCCCCGAATCCGCCGCCGCTGCCTTTCGCGGCTACGCCGAACGGATCGGTCAGTTGTTTCAGTTGACCGACGATCTGCTTGACCGCTATGGGGACTCGGCAGAGCTTGGAAAAACCGTAGGAAAGGACGAAAAAGCAGGGAAGAACACCTATCTTTCCTTCTACTCTCGTGAGCAGGCACTTTTTCTCGCAAAGGATCTTGCCGCAAGCGCCTCGCACCTTGTTAGAGAATGGGACAGAAGCGGCATTTTTGACGATCTGGCGCAGTACATCCTGACGCGCCGAAAATAAAAAGGAGTTCTCAATGAATTTTTTCAGAAACGATCCGCTGATCGCCGGCATCCTCGCCTGGTTTGCCGCGCAGATCATTAAGATCGCAATTTCGCTTACGCAAAGTGAGCGCGTATCGCTTAAAAATCTGTTTACCTCCGGCGGAATGCCGTCCTCCCATGCGGCATGTGTCTGTGCCTTAACTACCTGCATTGCCATGGAATACGGAGCCGGCACTCCGTATTTCGCGATTGCTGCCATATTTGGCTTTATCGTGATGTACGACGCAATGGGTGTGCGTCGCGAGACCGGCGAGCAGTCGAAGATATTAAACCGCATCTCGCGCAGCCTTTTGCCCGAAAATGACGTTGAGCTTCCGACGAAAAAACTAAAGGAATTGATCGGGCACACCCCGCTTCAGGTCCTGCTCGGTGCGCTTCTCGGCATTGCGATCGGCGTTATCTATCCGCTTTTGACGGGGAATTCTATCTATGCGTCTTGACGTTGCACTTACCGAACGCGGACTTGTCACAACGCGTACCCGCGCCAAAGCAGCCATCCTCGAAGGCGCTGTGAAGGTTGACGGCAAAATCGCTGACAAGCCGTCCCTTGAGGTTTCCGACGGCGACGTGATCGAGCTGGTGCCTTCTTCCGCGCTTCGCTACGTCAGTCGCGGCGGATTGAAGCTTGAGGCCGCGCTCAGTGCCTTTCCCGTTTCGGTCTGCGGCCGCATTGCCATTGATATTGGCGCTTCCAGCGGTGGTTTTACCGATTGTCTTTTGCAAAACGGTGCCCAAAAGGTCTATGCTGTCGATTCGGGGAGTGAACAGCTCGTCGGCTCCCTGCGCACCGACCCGCGCGTGTTCTCGATCGAGAATACAAACGCGCGCTATCTTGACCGATCTCTGTTTTCGGACGTCACGCTTGCCGTGATGGACGTCTCCTTCATTTCTCAAACGATGATCCTGCCCGCGATCGCCAACATCCTTCCTTCGGGCGGCGAGCTGATCAGCTTAATCAAGCCGCAATTTGAGGTTGGCAGGGCAAATATCGGAAAAGGCGGCATCGTACGCAAGGAAAGCGCAAGAAAAGAGGCGATCGAGCGTGTCAAATCTGCCGCCGCACTCCTTGGTTTTTCGTTTCAGGGAGTGATCGAATCACCGATTCTCGGCGGTGATGGCAACACTGAATACTTAGCATATTTTAGGAAGGACAGCTTATGAAGAAGTTTGTAATCATTCCAAACCGTCGAAAGGATCCGGATTACGCCGTGACGGTACAAACGATCCGCATCCTGAAGCGGTTGGATACAACCGTCTACGTTGAACGTCAGCATGAGGATCTGATCCCCCACGGCGTAACGCTCTACGATGAAAGTCATTTTCCGACCGACGCGGAGATTATTATCGTTCTCGGCGGTGACGGCTCAATCCTCGACGCAGCACACACTGCGATACGTCACGATCTGCCGGTCCTCGGCATCAATATGGGGCGACTCGGTTACCTTGCCGAGGTGTCTCCGGGCGAGCTTTCAAAGCTATCCGCACTCTTTTCCGATAAGCACAGTCAAAGAGAGCGTATGACGCTCGACGTTACTCTGATCCGCAAGAGCGGAGAACGCACCTCACTCTATAAGCATGCGCTCAACGACATCGTGGTTTCGCACGGACAGGTCGCACGCTTGGCAGATCTTGAGTTGTGTGAGGGCGATAAAAAGGCTCTCACCTATCGCGCCGACGGACTGATCGTTGCAACGCCGTGCGGTTCGACCGCATATTCACTTTCAGCGGGCGGTCCCATCGTTGATACCTCCTTAAAGGCGCTTTGCGTTACCCCTATATGCCCGCATTCCTTCTTTTCGCGTTCCATTCTGTTTTCGCCCGACTCGATTCTGTCTGTTCGTAACGTCTGCAGATCGGAGGACGAGACTGCGATCGTCAGCATTGACGGACGTGACAGTGCTGTACTGCACGTGGGTGACAGGATCGAACTGCGCCGTTCCTCACAGACCTTCAAAACGATCTCGCTTGAAGATAAAGCGTTACTTGACATAATTGAACAAAAAATGCGCATGTCCGCGCTCAAGATTTAACGGAGGACTTATGAAAGGCACAAGACAGGAAAAAATTCTGCAATTGATTCAGAAATACCCGATCCAGACCCAAGAGGAGCTACAAAAATATCTTTCGTCTGAGGGGATCACAGCTACACAGGCAACGATCTCCCGCGATATTCGTGAGCTGAAGCTCTACAAGGGTATGACCGCAACGGGCGAATATAAGTACATTCTACCGACCGAAGCCAAGGAAGCAACGATCCCCAAATTCAGCAGTGCGATCACCGACTCGATCGTAAAGGTAGATTTTGCGGGGAATCTCTTGGTCATCAAGACCTATCCCGGTATGGCACCCGCCGTCGGCTCCTGCGTCGACTCGCTTTCCATCAGCGGGATCATCGGTTCGGTTGCAGGGGATGATGCGGTTCTTGTCGTCGTTCGTGACGAAGCGCTGGCAAAGGAGCTGTGTGACAATA
This sequence comes from Eubacteriales bacterium, assembly GCA_045532985.1. Taxonomy (GTDB): domain Bacteria; phylum Bacillota; class Clostridia; order Oscillospirales; family CAG-272; genus UBA1740. The sequence goes on from JAZSGY010000079.1 coordinate 10,093, forward strand.
TTGCACATATGATCCGCGCACTTTAATTTTTTCGGAGGTTTCCAATGCTTCTATCCCTGCACATTGAAAACGTCGCGATCATTCGCTCGCTTGATATTGATTTTTCGGACGGCTTTACCGCACTGACAGGTGAAACGGGCGCAGGAAAATCGATTTTGATCGACAGCATCCATTTCTTGATGGGTGGACGCGCAGAACGTGATATCATCCGTCGGGATGCGGATCTTTCTTCCGTCAGCGGTCTGTTTGGCGAGCTTTTGCCGACAGTCGTGTCTAAGCTATCGGAGCTTGGAGTACAGCCCGACGAGGACGGTACCCTGCTGATCGAGCGTAGATTCCATGCAGACGGCCGTTCCTCCGCGAGGATCAACGGACGAGCCGTCAATCTTTCGCTTTTGCGCGAGGTTGCCGCAATGCTGATCAGCATCCACGGGCAAAACGATAATCACTTGCTTTTACAACGCAAGAACTATCTTTCCATTCTTGACAGCTACGCCTCTGTCGAGCCACTCTTGAACGACTATCAGACGGCATACGAGCGTCTGATCGAGAATCGGAACGAGATCGCCGCGCTGAAGCGCGATGAAGGTGAAAAGCTGCGCGAATGCGAGATGCTCCGCTATCAGATCTCCGATATTGAGTCGGCGCACATCAAGCTCGGTGAGGAGGAGTCGCTCCTTCTTGAAAAAGCGAAGATCCGCAATACGGAAAAAATCTTCAAGCAGGCAGACTTCGCTTACCGTGCCTTGAAAGGAAGCGAAAAGAGCAGTGCTTACTACCTGATCCTGCGCGCCTCCGACGCACTGCAGAAGCTCTCCGAAATTTTACCGAGTAGCGGCAAGGCGGCAGAGCTGCTTGAGTCCTCGCTTTCAAACATCGATGCGGCAGCAGATATCGCTGCCGAGTTGTCAGCTGACTGCGTGGATGCACCTGAAAAGCGCCTGGATGAGATCGAAGAACGCTTGGATATCATCGCAAGAATGCGCCGCAAATACGGCGCGGATGAGGCGACGATCCTTTCCTTTTTGGAAAGTGCAAAGGAACGTCTTGAGCTTCTCGAGACTGCAGATGCACGCATAGAGGAATTGCAGAGGCTGCAAAAGGATCTTTGGCAAAGGGCGGATGCAGCGGCAGACCGATTGCGACAAAAACGCACCGTCGCCGCAAAGGAGCTTTCCGCTAACGTTTGCTCGGTTTTAAGCTTTCTTGATATGCCGAAGGTAAAATTTGAGGTATCCGTTTCCCGCAATGAGGATGATTTTCCCTTTACGGCAAACGGTGCTGATACCGTCCTGTTTCTGGTGTCCGCAAATCCCGGAGAGCCCCTTGGGGATCTTTCACATATTGCATCGGGCGGTGAGCTTTCCCGTATCATGCTTGCGCTGAAAAGCGCGATCACTGACAAAGACGGCATTCCCACCGTGATTTATGACGAGGTCGATACCGGTGTCTCCGGAAAGACCGCGCGCAAGGTGGGGATCCAGCTCAAAAGATCAGCAGAGACCGTACAGGTACTGTGTGTCACCCATTCCGCGCAGATCGCGTCGCTTGCCGACTGCCACAGTCTAATCTATAAGCAAGAGGTCAAGGGTCGCAACGAAACCCAAGTGCGTGCACTCGACCGTCAGGGACGCATCGATGAGCTTGCGCGAATCCTTGGCGGCATTTCGGTCACGGAAGCACAGTATAAGGCGGCCGAGGACCTGATGGTATATTCCGATTAATTTTTCATAAACTGAAAGTATCCTTTGCTTTTTCGGGGGTGCTTTTGGAAAAGGTAATATTTTTTCTCGAAAACGAGAATCAACTTCAAAGAGAAACTTCTTATTATTATGAAGTCGATCGACCGATCGCATCACTGTCGACGATCCGCATCGGCGGCATTGCCGATCTGATCGTCAGCCCAACGAGCGAGACGGCGCTCGTCCGTCTGCTTGAATTTCTTTCAAGCTCTCACGTTCGTCACCGTGTCGTTGGAAATTTTTCCAACCTTCTTTTCTCCGATGGGGGATTTCGGGGTGTTTTGATCCGAACCGAGTATCTGACGTCACTCTCGGGCGACGGTACTGCCGTTGTTGCATCAGCAGGTGTCTCGCTTTCACGGCTTTGCAATTATGCGCGTGCGCATTCGATCGCGGGCTTTGAGGAGCTATTCGGGATCCCCGGGAGCGTTGGCGGTGCGGTTTATATGAATGCGGGCGCATTTAAAACGATGATTTCCGATCTTTTGGAATACGCTTGTGTCTTTGATACAAGCACGTTTGCCAAACGAACGCTTTCAGCAAAGGAGCTTCGGTTTGCCACGCGCGACAGTCTTTTACAGCACCGTCCCGAACTGATCCTGCTTTCCGCCGCGTTTGTCGGAAAAGAAGGGGAGTCGTACCTGATTGGGCAAAAAATGCGCGACGCGGTCCTCCAAAGTCGAAAAGCGCAGCCGCTGGAGCTTCCGAGTCTTGGCAGCATCTTTCGCCGTCCCATAGGAAGCTACGCAGGTCGCTTGATCGAGGAGGCGGGCTTAAAGGGAGCTCGTGTCGGCGGTGCGGCGATCTCGCAAAAGCACGCGGGTTTTATCGTCAACTGTGAAAATGCGACTGCAGCCGACGTTTTAGAGCTGATCCGTTTGACCCGTGCCCGTGTCAAAGAGACGTTTGGAATCGACCTCGTCTGCGAAATCGAATACATATCGGAGGCTTAGAATGTCTTATTCATCCGCTGTCAAAAAGGATCTGATCGCACAGCCCTTGAAGCGCTGTTGTCGCAGATCGCTTCTGCTCGGCATTCTTTTTGCACGTGCTGATCTTAAAAACGAAGCCGTATTTCTACGCCTTGAGGACGCAGACGTCATTGATTATACCGCGCACCTGATCAAGGAGCAATTCACTCAGGATGCAACGGTTTCTACAGTCAAAACAGGTGGGAACGTGCGGGAGATCACGTTCAGCTCCAAATCGGCGATCCGTGAAGTATGTGAATTTGAGACAAAAAACGAGGCAGACATACTTACCGCAACCTGCGGGGAGTGCATCCACTCTTTTTTGCGCGGTGTCTTCCTTGCCGCGGGGCGCGTCGATCCGCCGGAAAAGCAATATCATCTTGAGTTTTCGCCCCTGCCTTCGCGCGTGGACAAGCTCTTGGCTTTTTTACAGTCGCTCGGCTTTTTGCCAAAGCTGTGTCAAAGACGCGGTCTTTCCTTTCTGTATTTCAAGGACTCCACGTCGATCGAGGATATTTTGACCGCTGTCGGCGCATCGGGCGCAACACTCTCACTGATCAATTTGAAGATCGAGCGCGAATTTATTAACAACGCCAACCGCGGCACCAACTGCTATACCGCAAACGTAAAGCGCACGGTCGGAGCGGCAAAGCGCCAAATCGAGGCGATTGAAAGATTGAAAGCAGAGAACAAGCTTTCTTTTTTGCCCCCCGACCTTGTGGCTACCGCCGAATACAGACTTGAGCATCAGGAAATGTCCCTGACGCAAATGGCAATGTCTATGACGCCGCCCATCACGAAATCAGGCCTCAATCACCGCTTGACGAAGATCGTCGAGCTTGCAGAGGCGCTTTTAGAGGAAAAATAATTTTACAGAGCAAATTCAGAGAAAGGAGACCGACAAAATGGCAGAATTCGTCCATCTTCACCTACACAGCGAGTATAGTCTGCTCGACGGTGCGGCGCGCATCAGCGAGATCCCGAAATACGCTGCCTCACTCGGGCACACCGCAGTAGCACTTACCGACCACGGCGTAATGTACGGTGCCGTAGCCTTTTATAAGGCTTGTAAGGCGGAGGGGATCCGTCCCATCATCGGTTGTGAGGTCTACGTTGCACCGAAAAGCCGTTTTGATAAGAATTCACGCCAGGACGTCGGCTACCATCTCGTTCTGCTTTGTAAAAACGAGCTCGGCTACCGCAATCTTTGCAAGCTCGTATCCGATGCTTTTATTGACGGCTTTTATTCAAAGCCCCGTGTTGACAAAGAGCTTTTACGTGCAAATGCGGGTGGTCTCATCGCGCTTTCCGCCTGCTTCGCAGGAGAGATCCCCACGCACATTATGGCTGGCAATATGGATGCCGCTATAAATTCTGCCTTCGAATATGCTTCTATTTTTGAAGAAAATTCATTTTATCTTGAGCTTCAACACCATGGACTTGCAGACGACGATACGGTTTGCCGCGGCATTCGCGAGGTCGCAAGGCGCACGGGACTTCCCATGGTTGCTACGAACGACGTTCACTATTTGCGGGCCGAGGACGCCGCGACCCAAGCGGTGCTTTTGGCGATACAGACCAACCAATCGCTGACCGAGGGGCGTCCCTTCGGCTTTGCTACGGACGAGTTCTACTATAAGTCGACCGAGCAGATGCAGGCACTTTTTCCCGATCTGCCCGAGGCGATCGAGAATACGGCGAGGATCGCCGAAATGTGCCAATTCGACTTCACGTTCGGCAAGACCTATTTGCCGACCTTTCCTGAGGTTCCCGGTGTAACGCATAAGGAAACGCTCGAAAGCTATGCGAGACGGGGCTTACGTGAGCGCATCGAAAGCGGCGCAATCAAAATCGCCGAATTCACTCAAAAAGAATATGAGGACCGTCTTGAATACGAGCTTTCCGTTATTGACAGTATGGGCTTCAACGCCTATTATCTGATCGTTCAAGATTTTATCGCATTTGCAAAAAAGAAGGGGATCCCCGTCGGTCCCGGGCGTGGCTCGGGCGCGGGCAGTCTCGTTGCGTTTTGCGTTGGGATCACCGATATCGACCCGTTGCGTTACCATCTGCTCTTTGAGCGTTTTTTGAATCCTGAGCGCGTATCCCTGCCCGATTTTGACGTGGATTTCTGTTACGTCCGCCGTGACGAAGTGATCGAGTACGTCAGACAGCGCTACGGCGAGGATCACGTCTCTCAGATCATTACCTTTGGTACCTTAGCGGCGCGTGCTGCAGTACGCGACGTCGGACGGGCAATGGGGATGCCGTACGCCGACGTTGATAAGGTCGCACGGCTGATCCCCCAAAAGATCGGTGTTACGATCGCCGATGCGCTGAAGCATAAGGAGTTACGGGAGCTTTACGCCTCCTCCGATGAGATCAAGCGTCTGATCGACACGGCATCCTCTCTGGAAGGGATGCCACGCAACGCATCGACTCATGCGGCAGGCGTTGTTATTACCGAGAACAAGGTTGCGGATTACGTTCCGCTTTCGGTCAACAACGGCGTTGTCGTAACGCAGTTTGATATGACGACCGTCGCAGAGCTTGGTCTTGTTAAATTCGATTTTCTGGGGCTTCGCTACTTGACGATCATTGATGACGCAGAGCGCGAGGCAAGAGAAGGTGATCCCGATTTCTCGCTTTTGCAGATCCCCTTTGACGATCCCGAGACCTTCCGTCTGATCAGCGAGGGTAAAACGGGTGGTGTTTTTCAGCTTGAAAGCGAAGGTATGCGCCAGATGCTGACGCAGCTGCGCCCAAGCTCGCTTGAGGATGTGATCGCGGCGATCGCGCTTTACAGACCGGGTCCTATGGATTCGATCCCCTCCTACATTGCGAGAAAGTTCGGGAAGGAGCCGATCGTTTACGACACGCCGGAGCTTGAGAGCATTCTTTCACTCACCAACGGCTGTATTATCTATCAAGAGCAGGTCATGCAGATCTTCCAAAAACTCGCGGGCTATTCCTTTGCGCGTGCAGACATCGTTCGCCGTGCAATGGCAAAGAAAAAGGCCGACGTTATGGAAGCAGAGCGAGGTTGCTTTGCTGACGGTGCGGCAAAACGCGGTATCGCGCGTGAGGTTGCCGACCGTATCTTCGACAGCATGGTGAGCTTTGCAAGCTACGCCTTCAACAAAAGTCATGCCGCGGCGTATGCCTGCATTACCTATAAGACCGCATATCTGAAGACTCACAAGCCTGCGGCGTATTTTTCCGCGCTTTTGACCTCGGTGCTCAACAATACCGCAAAGATTGGCGAGTACATTTCGGAATGCACCAAGCTTGGCATACAGGTTTTACCACCAAGCATCAACCACAGTAAAATGAATTTTTCCGTCGTTGACGGTCAGATCCGCTTTGGAATGCTGGCGCTTCGCAACGTCGGACGTCAATTCATCGCGCAGATCCTTGCCGAGCGGCAGAGAGGCGGTCTCTTCAAGAGCTTTGAGGATTTCCTTGAGCGTATGGCGGGTGGAGATCTGAACAAACGGCAGGTTGAAGCCTTGATCAAGAGCGGATGCTTCGACGGACTCGGCGTCTACCGCTCACAGCTGCTTGCCTCCTACGAAGCGATGATCGATTCGATTTTGCAAAAGCAACGCGGAAACGTCACGGGGCAGCTCGATATTTTTGCAGTAGCGGAAACCGTCGATCTGACGGACGGCAAGCGCTTTGATTATCCGTCGATCGACGAGTTTTCCATACGCGAGCTTCTGATGCTTGAGAAAGAAAGCTCGGGAATGTACTTTTCGGGACATATGCTCGATGATTACAGCGAACACGTCAGCAAGATCCCTCATACCCCGATTGCCGACATACTTGAGGATTATAATAAAGAAACCGGCGAATTCCGTGCTGAATTTCACGAAAAGCAACGCATCACCGTCGTCGGTATGATAACGGCAAGAACCAACAAGCGCATCAAAAGCGGCGACGATATGGCGTTTCTCACCCTTGAGGATCGCTATGCGGAGCTTGAGGTGATCGTTTTTCCGAAGAGTCTTGAGCGCTACGCTGCCGATCTCCGTACCGACGTGGCAGTTGCGATCGTCGGCACGCTTTCGGGCAGGGAGGACGAGCCGCCAAAGATCCTTCTTTCCTCCGTCACGCTCTTACAGAATAACGGAAATTCAAAGAAAATCGAGGTCGAAAAGCCCAAACGTCTCTTTTTACGCGTATCCTCGCTCGATTCACCTGCCGCGGTACGCGCGATCGATGAGATAAAAAGATCGAAGGATGGCACCTCTGAGGTCGTGCTTTACGATATTTCGACGAAAAAGTACGTCCGAGCCACCGAGCTTTTGGCGGATCTTTCGTCAAATCTATCGCTTCGTCTCGAAAATATTCTCGGTAAGGAAAATGTGATCATACAGTAGTTTTATTTCTTCCGCTTTTTTCAAGCTTTCCTTAATCAATTGACAGATGCGGGCTTTTCGTGTATAATATGAATATCTTTCAGAAGGGAGTTTATCGTGTTTGTTCATAACGTTTTACCGTTGATCTTAGATCTGGTCTTGCTTCTCTTTATTTCGATCACGATCTACAGATGCTATAAAAAGGGATTTATTCACGTCATTTTCGTCACCTTCCGAAAGGTATTTGCCCTCATCATCGCATATTTTGGAGCAAGCAAGCTCGGTGTCATTCTGAAGGATCGCTTTATTATGGCTCCCTTGAAGGCAAAGATCGGCAGTATGGTCGAAAATGCCGTGAAAGAAAAGGGGGAATCGGTCGAGACCTTTATTGATTCCATCCCCTCAATTTTTCACCAGATCGCAGGATTCTTCAACGTTGATTTTGATAAGATCGCCGAAAATGCCATGCAGACCGATGCAGCGGCAACCGAATCCTTCGTTACCGCGATCGCGGACAAGGCGTCGGGAATCGCAGGAACGATCCTTGGCTTCATTATTCTTTTTATCGTTGCTTGGTTCGGACTTATGATCATTTTCTGGATCGTTGATAGGATCTTTGAGCTTCCGATCCTCAATCGCATCAACCGTCTTCTCGGATTGACCTGCGGGGTGATCAGCTCCTTTTTCACTGCGTGGATCGTTTCTTACGTGCTCGTATTCATCGTAGGATTTTTCGCGACCTACAGCACGACGGTTGCGGTCTTTGACCTGCAACACACCTACCTTATTAAATTCTTCTACAATTTCAATCCAATCAAATGGCTGATTTAATCAAAAAGGAATTCTTTTATGAAAATGCAAATGTGCGTACGGTGCCAAAAGCGCCCTGCGATGGTTTTTATCTCTAAATCCGAAAACGGAAAAACGGTGAATGAGGGGTTGTGTATCCCTTGTGCAAGAGAGCTTGGGATCCACCAGGTCACCGATATTCTTGATAAATTCGGCGTCTCCGACGAGGATATCGACGCAATGACAGAAGAGGCAGAAAGCCTCCTTGAGTCCTTGCCCGATACCGTTGAAAACGATGACGAGCTGTCCGAAAATAACGGAAGAGCCCCCGCACTCGACCTTGCGAAGATCTTTTCCAACTTGAACGCGCGCGAAAACGACGAAGAAAATCTAAAAAAGCAGGACAAAAAAGTAAGGCAGAAAAAACAAAAGGCTAAGTTTTTGCAAACCTACTGTCAGAACCTTACACAGAAGGCTGCGGATGGCAGGATCGATCGCATCGTCGGGCGTGACAGAGAGCTTGCCCGCTTGATCCAGATCCTCTGCCGTCGGCAGAAAAACAATCCCTGTCTGATCGGTGACCCAGGAGTCGGCAAGACTGCGATCGCCGAGGCGTTGGCACAAAAAATTGCCGCAGGCGACGTTCCGTACAAGCTCCAGAACAAAGAGGTTTGGCTCGTTGATCTGACCGCACTTGTTGCGGGAACGCAATTCCGCGGACAGTTTGAGTCGAGGGTTCTCGGTCTTTTGTCCGAGGTCAAGGAGCTCGGCAACGTCATCCTTGTCATCGACGAGGTGCACAAGATCGTTGGCGCCGGCGAATCGGAGGGAAGTATGAATGCCGCCAATATTCTGAAGCCCGCGCTTTCCCGCGGCGAGATTCAGGTCATTGGCGCAACCACGCTGAAAGAATATCGCAAGTATATCGAAAAGGATAGCGCGCTTGAGCGTCGCTTCCAGCCCGTGACCGTCAATGAGCCGTCGCTTAAGGATACCGTTGAAATGCTGCGATGCATCAAGGGATATTACGAATCCTATCACTCCATTCGGATCCCCGAGGACGTGCTTTACGCCGCAGTTCAGCTCTCCGAGCGGTATCTGACAGATCGCTATCTTCCCGATAAGGCGATCGATCTTTTGGACGAGGCGGCATCGGCAATCTCGCTTTCCTCGCCCGCTCTCAATAAAAAGAGAAAAATTGCGGATGAATTGATCGCTCTCGCGGAAGAACGGCAAACGATCGAAGCAATGGAGGAAAAGGAAGGCGAAGAAAACGAGGAGAAGTATAGGCTGCTCGCCGATCTGCGTGTACGTGAGTTAAATCTCATCAACGAACAAAACGCAGTTGCGGAGGAATGTGCCGCCCTGACTGTTACAGTTGCCGACCTTGCAAAGGTCGTTGAGGTTTGGACGGGTGTTCCCGCCTCGACCGTCAACGCGAACGAATTTGAAAAGATCATCGGACTCGAGGAGAAATTGAAGGAGAGCATTATCGGACAGGATCACGCCGTTTCAACGGTCGTCCGTGCGATCAAGCGCAAGCGTGCAGGCGTTTCGGTGCGCCGCGCGCCCGTTTCCTTCATTTTTGCAGGTCCTACCGGTGTCGGTAAAACCGAGCTTGTCCGCGTGCTTGCGCGCACGCTGTTCGATCAGCCCGAGAGCTTGATCCGTCTGGATATGTCTGAATTTATGGAGAAGCATTCGGTCTCCCGAATCATCGGTGCGCCCCCCGGCTACGTCGGCTACGACGAAGCGGGTCAACTGACCGAAAAGATCCGCCGCCGCCCTTATTCCGTCATTTTATTCGACGAGATCGAGAAGGCGCATCCCGACGTGTTGAACATTCTTCTGCAGGTGCTTGATGCAGGACAGCTGACCGATGCCTCGGGTAAGACCGTTAATTTTGAAAATACCGTTATCATTATGACGACGAATGCCGGCTCCGAATCCGCCTCTGCCGTAATCGGCTTCTCAGAGCGCAACGATACGCGCGCTGAGGAAAGGACTGAGCGCGCTTTGCTCGGCTTTTTGCGTCCCGAATTCATCAATCGAGTGGATGGCATCATCACCTTTCATCATCTTAGTGTTGATGATTTTGGAAAGATCGCGCTCATAATGCTCGAACAGCTTCGCGACGCCTTGGCAGAGCGTGGCATCACCTTCCGCTGGGATGATGAGGCAACGGCTTTGCTTGCAAAGGAATCCTATTCTGAAAAATTCGGTGCCAGAAATATGCGCCGCTATATGGAAACGGCAGTTGAGGATAAAATTGCCGAGCAGATCATCGTTCGTTACGGCGATGCCGTTACCGAGGTCCGCCTTTCGGGAAAAACAGGGAAGCTCGAGGTTCTCAGCCTTTGATTCCCGTCCCGACGTTACTTAAATTTTGGGAGAATCTATGAAATCATTTTGGTACAAAAAGGATCTGACACAGGTCACCTCCGAGCTCGGTGTGGATACCGCAGTCGGTCTGACACAGAAGCGTGCGGATGAAAAGCTTCGTCAATTCGGAAAAAACAGAATTCCGCTTCAAAAGAAGCGAGACGTTGTCTCGTCACTTTTACTGCCGTCGCTTTTGCTCATAACCGCCTTATTTACTCTGATCTGTGCATTTATACAGTTTCCGACGAAGGAAGCGCTCCTGTTTTTAGCGATCTACGTTGCTTTTGCGGCGATCGTTGCCTTCGCCCTGATACTCGCTCTGCAAAACAAAAGGGAGATCCGAGCGCGTTTTACATCAAACGTCACGGTCATGCGCGGCGGGATACGCATTCAGCTCCCCTCGGAGCTTCTTGTTCCTGGGGATATCATCTTCCTTAAAAGAGGGGATACTGTTCCTGCGGATGCATACCTCGTGCGTTCAAGCGAGCTTGCAGTCCTTGAAGGTCCGATCACGGACAATTATGCCGCAACCGCAAAGCGGGCAGGTGTTTTACAACGCAACAACCTTGCCTATTCGGAAATGACCAATCTGTTGTTCGCGTCCTCGGTCGTCAGCTGCGGTGAATGTGTCGCGATCGTTCTTGCGACGGGACGCGATACCGCGATCGTTGAGGTCGCCGCCAAGCGTACGGATCTGCCACAACCCTATTATTTAAAGAATCTGACGCGCTTTGCCGTGATTCCGAATCTTATCACCGTTTCGTTTGCGATCCTCAGCTTTGTTTTCACCTTTGCTTATTCTGCGTTTGACAACGTAACGCGCGCCGGGCTCGTTTCCCTGATGCTGTTTTCTTCGGCACTCACTCTTTTGCTTCCGCACATATCAAAGATCGCATTCGCGATCCGCAACCGATCACGCGGAGCGTTTTACCGCACGAAGGGAATCGACCGACTCGATAATCTTTCAGCAATTGACCTGCTCGCAATTTCCTCAGAGGCGCTCCTTTCCGACCGTAATCTTGAGGCATCTGCACTTTTTACAGCGAATGAAAAATCCTCGGCGGAGGGCTTCCTTGAAAAGCCTTCAAAGGATCTGCAGACGCTCACGCTGATCGCACAGGCCGCAGAGAGCATCACGGAGGATGACGCTGTCTTCAACAGCGATCACCTCTACCTACGGAGCTATCGCCGTGCAGTTCTGGATTTTGCCTCCAAAAAATTCGGAGGAGCTAAAAGCGCCTATCGCCACGTTTCTTACCGCCTTTCCGACAGCGGCTTCCGCTTTGATACCTCTATCGTTTCGGTTGCGGACAGCTCCTTCGCGGTCATGAAGGGAAGCTATCGCTCGATCCTTGCCGCATCTTCATACGTCCTGAGCGGTGGACGCTATAAGCCGCTTGATCCCGCAACCGAGCGTGAGCTGACAGATCTTGCCGCAAGATTTGAGGCGATGGGCTTTGAGGTCGTAGCATACGCACGCAGTGCCGCGGAATGTAAGGATCTTAACAATCCGATCGGCATTCACAGTCAGATGCACTTTATCGGTATGTTTGCAATGTGCCGCAAGCAATTCGAAGACAACTCCAGTTTCTTTGAGGATTGCCGTTACCTTGCCATTCGTCCCGTTGTTTTGCACGACGGCTATAAGAATTCGTTTATTGCAACCTTTAAGGATGCCGATTGGTTCACAGATCTTCGCATTTGTGACGGACGCGATCTTGCAGGCACGCAAACGCAGATCGCCGACGTATGCGACTCCTACGACGTATTCTGTGCCTTGAACGAAAAACAAAAGCATGACCTGATCCGTGCCTTTGAACGGGCAGGTCACTGTACCGGCGTTCTTGAATCCACCTTTGCCGATTATTTTATGTCGGCAGGCGCTGACGTCGTGTTTGCAGACGTTCGATCCGCAAAGGCCGAAAAAGCCCCCGCGACGCTTGAGATAGCAGACGTTCTTACCGTTGCGAAGGCTACGACCGTAACAGCTGCAATTAAGGATTCCGTGCAAACAGTTCGTTGTACCGTCAATGCGGTCAAGTATCTTTTCATCTCAATTCTGCTTCGCGCCCTTCTCGTATTTATTGGTGCCGCCGCAAATCTCTCGATTTTATCGCCTGCCGCGATCGTCTTCCTTGGGTTGCTCGTTGACAGCGCCGCCATCGGAACGATCCTTACGGAACCCTTTAGGAATAAAAAAGGAAGATCGTTGGACAGAAATGCGTACGTCAGTCAATTTGCTGTCGGAATCTCATTTCTGCTCCCGTTTATCACCCTATTATTTGGCGCGTTGCCCGTGCTGATCCTTTATTTTGCAGGGCGTCCGATGTCTGCATCCGAGCTTACCTCATACGTTTTTCTATCCATGGTGTTAATTTCCGCAACCTCGGTCATTTTCTACTGCAGACAGAAGATCGGTCTTTCGACTCTTATGTATTTCGCGTTCCTGGTTCTTTTTGTGATTGCTCTTTCCGTTTTTGGCGGATTGGGATCGCTGTTTGCCTTCACCCCCTCGGCATTGACCTGGCTTGCACTGATCCCGGTCGCTATTTTTGCCGAGCTTTGCCGTTTGCTTCCAATGCTGGCAAATCGTTTTTCAAAAGCAAAGCTCCACCCCCAAGCCACAACCAACGACTAACTTTTTTGAGGAGATAAATAAACATGGGATGTTCTCACAACTGCAGCTCCTGCTCTGAAAATTGCGCCTCGCGCGAGTCGGGAGAAAACAAAAGCATGCTGGCACCGACCAACAGTGTCAGCGACATTAAGCACGTGATCGGTATCGTCAGCGGGAAGGGCGGTGTCGGCAAGTCGATCGTCACCTCAATGCTCAGCGTCCTGATGAACCGTCGCGGCTACAAGACCGCGATCCTTGACGCCGACATTACGGGTCCCTCTATCCCGAAGGCATTCGGTTTGAAACCGGGTAGCGTAGAAGGAACCGACCTCGGTATGATCCCCGTCCGCACCAAGACGGGCATCGAGGTCATGTCCTTAAACCTGCTTCTTGACGAGGAATCAAAGCCCGTCGTATGGCGCGGTCCCGTTATCGCGGGCGCTGTCAAGCAATTCTGGTCCGAGGTCGTCTGGAACGACGTCGACTATATGTTCGTTGATATGCCTCCGGGAACGGGCGACGTCCCGTTGACGGTATTCCAGAGCCTGCCGCTTGACGGGATCATCATCGTCTCAAGCCCGCAGGAATTGGTTTCCATGATCGTAGAAAAGGCCATCAATACCGCGGCACTTATGAAGATCCCGGTTCTCGGTCTTGTCGAAAATATGAGCTACCTCGAATGCCCCGATTGCGGTAAGAAGATCGAGATCTTCGGCAAAAGCCATATCGATGAGCTTGCCGCCGCACACGGGCTCGAGGTTCTTGCGAAAATCCCGATCAATCCCGCCTTCGCTACGCAGATCGACGGCGGTGTCGTCGAATTGTTTGATCATCCGCATCTCGACCGTGCGGCAGACCTCATTGAGCAAAAATTCCCCATTGATTAATGCGCATAACGAAAGGGCACGTTTGTGCCCTTTCGTTATAATTTGTCCTTATACATTTCGCAAGACAATAAAAAAACAGTCAATTGTCGAATTTTTGTCAAAAAGGTATGGACTTTTCAAAAGGTATATGTTATAATAAGTAGGATGTAAAATTATGCTGTGTAGGATTCTTGATACGCAGCATATCTACAAAAAATTTCTAAGGAGATTCACAAGCATGAAAAAGAAAATGACTACTGTGGCCTTCAAGGGAACAAAGGAGCAAGAGGCTGAGCTCGACGCTCTCATTGCTGAATTGAAGGGTGAAGAAGGAGCTTTGATGCGCGTGCTTCAGGGTGCGCAGGGGATTTATGGCTACCTTCCGATCGAGGTTCAGAAGCACATTGCCGTCGCTCTTGACGTTTCGCTTTCTGAGGTCTACGGCGTTTCTACGTTCTATTCGCAGTTCTCTCTGAACCCGAAAGGCGAGGTTGCCATCGGCGTTTGCCTTGGTACCGCTTGCTACGTTAAGGGTTCCGGTGACATCATCAACAAGGTAACCGAGATTCTCGGTGTTAAGGCTGGCGAAACCTCTCCTGACGGTAAATACAGTCTCGAAGCGACCCGCTGCATCGGCGCGTGCGGTCTTGCTCCTGTTTTGACCATCAACGACGAAGTATACGGTCGTCTCACCGTCGCTGATATCAAGGGCATTCTCGAAAAATACATGTAATTTCGTTTTCTGAAATACAGATTGTTGAAAGGAAGCTTAATATGAAAACTTTAGCAGAACTCGCTGCCATCAAAGAAGCAACGGCTGGCGATCTTGCCATTCGTACGGGTGGCGCACCAAATAGCGAAGAGAAGCACGTTTTGATCTGTGGCGGTACGGGTTGTACCTCCTCGGGCAGTCCCGCAATCCGCGAAGCGATGATCGAAGAGATCAACGCTGTCGGTCTTGCAGGCAAGGTAAAGGTCGTACAGACCGGATGCTTCGGTCTTTGCGCACTCGGCCCGACCGTTATCGTTTACCCCGAGGGAACCTTCTACTCCAGAATCGAGCTGAAGGACGTCAAGGAGATCGTTGACGAGCATCTTCTGAACGGTCGCATCGTAAAGCGTCTGGTCTACAAAGAGACCCTGAAGGAGGACGGCACTGTTTCCGCCCTCAACTCCACGCGTTTCTATTCCAAGCAGAACCGTGTTGCACTCCGCAACTG
>JAZSGY010000006.1:0-27194 GCA_045532985.1 Eubacteriales bacterium
AAATTTCTGTTGTTCAATTTTCAAAGACCGTTTTTCGCCGCGCGTTACTCGCTTCCCGCAAGTCGGCGACTCTCTTATTATACACAAGCGTTAAAGCTTTGTCAATACCTTTTGCAAAAGTTTTTTCAATTCTTTTTCGCTCGTATATTCAGCACCCCACAGAGGTTGTCCTCTTTGAGCGTGCTTGGTTATTATAGCAGACATATTCGGGTTTGTCAAGCACTTTTTTGAAAAAATTTTAAATTTTATAAAAAAACTTAAAAAACGAATACTATAGAAAAAAGAAGGTGGTTTTTTCGGTGTTTACGGTACTTTTGAGAACGCTGATCATTTACGTTTTAATCTCTCTTTCTTTCCGCTTGATGGGAAAGCGTCAAATCGGCGAGCTTGAGCTCTCCGAGCTGATCTCCACGCTTTTGCTGTCGGAGATCGCAACTCTGCCGATCGTAGATCCCGACGTACCGCTCGTAGCGGTGTTGATTCCCGTGACCGTCATACTTTCCCTTGAAATTATACTCACCTATTTGAAAACCAGAAGCGTTTTTCTGAAAAGTATTCTTGAATCCAAGCCCTCTTTTTTGATCCGTAACGGCGTGCTGGATCAAAAAGAGCTCCTCAAAATGCGAGTCTCCTTGAACGAGCTGCTGACCGAGCTGCGTTTACAGGGGATCGCGTCGATCAAGGACGTGGAATACGCGATTCTTGAGGAAAACGGAAAGCTTTCCGCGTTTCCTAAAAACGCATCGGGTGAAACGCCAAGTTTTGCGCATCCTGTGATCCTTGACGGTGAGCTTCAAAGTGAGGCGTTGGCGCGCACAAGCTACACGGAGGACTCGCTGAACGAGCTGCTTGCTACACGCTCGCTGTCAAAAAAGAGTCTTCTTCTCTTCAGCATTGACGATAGCGGAAAATGTTACTATATAAAGAAGGATAAGAAAAAATGAAATTATTCATATCGTCGCTCGTTTTATTTGCCCTCGTGATCACCGGCGTCTGCATCTCGACGGTTCACCTCTGCCGCATTACAGACGGCTTGCTTTCTGATGCAGATGCCGTTCCGACCTCAGAGTCCGTCTCCTTTCATGAAAAAAAGGCGGCACTCGAGAAGCTCGATGCCGCCTTCGGCGAAAGACTGTTTTTCCTCTCCGCCTCAGTCAATCGCCGAAGCATTGCCCAGATCACGGAAAAGATGGCGATCGCTAAGGGGTACGCAGACAGTGAGGACAGCGAGGAGTTCGCCGCCGCAATATACGCCCTGCGCGCAGGGCTCGAGGAGCTAAACGAAAACGTCAGCTTCCACCTTGCCGAAGTCATCTGAAGCGCGCCATATCCTCAGTATAATCGTCAATACGCAGAATGCTGTAATGCTCCTGCATAGGATCGCCCAAAAGGATCCCCGTTTTCTCCTTCAAAATTCGGATCAAAAGCTCAGGATTCAGAAATTCCGCTGAATTTGCTGCTAAAACGGCGTGGATCTGAAGCGAATTTCCATCCTGATTCAACTCTAATTTCCGGATCCCACCACTGATATCAACGTCACGGATCCCCGCCTTCGTCTTTTTCGTTACGGTAAGCGGCTTTTGCCAAAGCAGCTCGCTCGCCCGCGAAAGATAGCCGTCGGTGATCGCGTCGGACACGATCTTGATCTCATACTCGGAATAAACGAGCGCATTGAACTTTGCTTCGGGATAATAGACCTCAAGGATCCGAAGCTCCTGCGGCAGAGTCGCGTTCGCGGCCGCGAGGACCGCATCGGGATCCACGTTTTTAACGATGCGAACATCAAGAAACTCACAACGGCTTTCAGTCCCAACCGAAAGCGGCGTTGCGAAAACAAGGTGCGGGATCGGATTGTACCCCTGCGTGTACCAAAGCGGCAGACGGGCGCGGATCAACGCGCGCGTCATCGTGCGCATCAGATCCAGATGAGAAATATACTGAAGCGAGCCAACCTTTGAAAAGCGGAGTCGAAGCGTGCGCGGACGCTCAAGGAGCGTGTCGTCGGTTATTACTTGCACCATCTGTTCTTCCCTCCCAGCTTGTTTGCTCCGCAGCCGTTGCAGTTTTCAGCACAGCTTGGTGTCGTAATGTTCTGATAAGCGCGATCACGCTCCAAGCGCAGATATTGCTTGGTCACGCCGCAATCGATCACATCCCACGGCAAGCACTCATCAAGGCCGAAGCGACGGTTTGCATAAAAAGCGGGGTCGATGCCCGTACGCTCAAAGATATCCATCCACCGATCGTAATCAAAGCATTCGTCCCACGCATCAAAGACGACGCCCTCCTTGGCGGCAAGCATCAGCGCGGGAGCAAGGCGGCGGTCGCCGCGGGCAAACACAGCCTCAAGGCGCGAGACCTTTGCGTTGTGATAATGGTAACGGATCCTGCGGTCGGTGATCTTATCCTTCAGGTATTCCTGCTTTGCCTCAAGGGTCTCAAGATCGTCCTGTGCTTCCCACTGGAAGGGAGTAAAGGGCTTCGGTATAAAGCAGGAAACGCTGACCGTCACCTGCACACCACGTGCCTTATTGCGCTTCGGATTCTTGTAATACGTACCAATGACCTTGCCCGCAAGATCAGCAATACCGTCAAGATCGGACATTTCCTCGGTCGGAAGCCCCTGCATAAAATAAAGCTTGACACTGCTCTTGCCTGCCGAAAACGCAATATTGACGGCGCGAAGCAGATCCTCCTCATCAACGTTTTTGTTGATCGCATCGCGCAGGCGTTGCGTGCCCGCCTCGGGCGCGAAGGTAAGGCCGCCCGTTCGAATCGTAGAGATCTTCTCCATCAGCTCCTCGGTGAAGCTATCGACACGGAGCGAGGGGAGCGAAAGATTGACGTGCTCGTCATTCGTCCATGACAAAAGCCCGTCGGTCAGCTCGCTTAAGCTCGAATAGTCGCTGATACTGAGCGAGATCAGGGAGATCTCATCGTAACCCGTATTCTCATAGAGACATTTTGCCTGACGGCATAACGTTTCGGGTGACTTCTCACGGATCGGGCGGTAAACCATTCCCGCCTGACAAAAGCGACAGCCGCGGATGCATCCACGATAGACCTCGAGCGTAATGCGGTCGTGCACTGTTTCAATATACGGCATCACGAGCTTCTCGGGATAGATCGCCTTGTCCATATCCTCAATGATGCGTTTTTTAACCCTTTTGGGAACGTCGGGATGCTTCGGCGTGTAGGAATGCACCGTGCCGTCCTCGTTGTAGCGAACGTCGTAGAGCGAGGGCACGTAGAAGCCGGGGATCCGTGCGGCGGCATGTAAAAATTCCGCCTTCGTATAGCTGCCGTCAGCCTTCATCTGCTCGTAAAGACGGCAGAGCTCGGGCAGCGCCTCCTCTCCTTCTCCAATGCTGAAGATATCGTAAAAATCCGCGATCGGTTCGGCGTTGTAGGTGCAAGGACCGCCACCGAGAATGATCGGAAAATCTTCCCCGCGCTCACTTGCGAGCATCGGAATGCCCGCAAGATCGAGCATATGAAGCATCGTCGTATAGCAAAGCTCATACTGCAGGGTAAAGGCAACGATGTCGAAGTCGGTCAGAACGTCGCCGCTTTCGTGTGCAGTGAGCGGAATGCCGTGCTCACGCATCTTCTCGTCCATATCGAGCCACGGAGCATACACGCGCTCACACCAGACGCGCTCTTCACGGTTGAGCGCCTCGTAAAGCAAGCGCACGCCGAGATTGGACATACCGATCTCATAGGTGTCGGGAAAGCAAAAGGCGAAGCGTACGGCAACGTCCTCTTTTTTCTTGATGATCTGATTAAATTCTCCACCCGTATATCGACCGGGCTTGCTCACCGATTTGAGTACGGTGGACAAATTTTCTTTTTTACACATAGTTTCCTCAAAGAAAGGCGGTTTCCCGCCTTTTTTGTTTTTATTTGATGTAAAGTCGTGCCGCTGTCAGCACGGGGATCAGCCAGAGCAGCTGATACAGCACCGTGGTGAGTGAGTAATCGGAGCCCGCGAAGCCAACGATCTGCAAAAGAAGGAAGGCAATCGCGCTGATCGCCGTCATAGCGATCTTTAAAATGACGTTGCTTCGCATAATGCGCACGGCATTGATGCACAAAAACAACAGCTTCGACGAGCCGACGGCATCCTTGTGGGAGAGGATCCCGCTATCAGCGGATTCCGCCACGAAATCGGAAAGCTGCTCGTCGGTCTTATGTACCACCTTGACGGAATAGGCACTCAAGGAAGGGATCTTGCTGATCAGGCGGTTGTTGATATTGGGATCGTAGGTGCGGATCACGGTGCAAATACCGTTTTTATAAAGACTCTGAACGGTTTTAACGAATCCGCGGTCAAGCGAATAGCGCAAATAGAATTTTGCGCACGGAACGTCACCAAATGAGGCGTAAAGGATCGACACCTTTCCACCCGCGAGGAAGATCTCATCCTCAGCGTCGAAAGGAAGCTCAACACCCGCCTTTTGCATAAAGGCACCCGTGCCGATACGCATCTCGGCTCCGTCGACTCTGGCAAGAATGCCGTCCTCCCTCACCGATAGAATCTGCACGTCCTCCGTAGCACCGATATCAACGACAGACTCACGGAAAACACCGCTCAAGGGACCGCCGATGAGTGAAAAGACACCGGATGCACTGCAAAGCACCCGATCGAGAGGATTGCGGTTAAAGAGCTTGATCTTAAAGACCTTTACCTTTGCCGCGGGGAATGCGGCGATATCCTCAAAGCTGACGGCTCCAAGCTCGGAATAAAGGAAGACGGAGCTTTCGCCGAGAATCACGCCGTCATCGTCAAGTGCGCGGCGGCAAGCACGGCTGATCGGTGTCAGACGGGTGTAAAGCAACGCACCTGGAATCATCAGAAAGAGCGCGAAGCAGAAGGACAAAAGTCCGTCCTCGGCACTCCGATTTACAATTCCCATCACCACCCCCGCGATCAGCGAGAGCGAAAGCGTAACGATCAGAAGAACGTTATTGGGACGAGCATCCTCGCAAACGGCACGAAGGCGTGCGGTGACACCGTCAACGCGGCGTACCTCGCGCGTGCGTGCAATCAGCGAATCCTCGTACACCAGCTTGCCAAGCACCTTCTTTTCCTCGGGAACGAGGTTGGCAAATTGGGGGATCAATCCAACCATCGGACGTCCGTCCGAGATCGAATGGATCGACGCCGCCCTGACGCGCGCATAGCGGCGATGCGAATTCAGATACAGAGAAATAGAAGCGGCGGGCACGAGCGCCACAAGGCGAGGCGATATCGTACCGCCAATGCTCATCAAAAGAAGGATCGCATCGTACAGCACGACCGCAACGACGCCAACCGCGAGAAAGCTCTCCGAGGTCGTGCGGCGGTTGACGAGCGCCAGCACACCGTTTTTAAGCTCGGGGAACGCAAGTCCTGCGGACACCGCCAGCACAAGCAGATTGACGAGAATTGCCGTGCGCTGACTTGCAAACATTACAAAATCGGTTCCGAAAATATCGTAGTTTTCAAAAGCGAGCAGACAAAGCGTGGGCAAAAGCGACAGCCAGAAGCGAACCGTCAGAGAGATCAGGTGCTTATCGCAATAGCGATCCGTGCGCTCCTTGATCCGCATGAAATCGGGAACGTACCAATGCTCCTTCGGCTTCGGCTCCTTTTCCGTCTTTGACGGCTTTTCGGCCTTTTCTTCTTTTGCCGACCGTTCTTCGGGAACAGGCACGGCGCTCTGCGGCATTTCGTCTTCGACGGGGGGCTTTTCTTCGGCCGTATCCGCTTCAACGGGTAGCTCCTCCTGCGTCGCGTTTGATACTTCCGCATCCGCTTCCTCGCAGGAGACTTCCAATTCCGTTTGCTCAACCCTCACCTCTTCCTCATCGGTTAACGGAGCGGGCGCTTCACATTCGGGTTGCGGCTCGGGGGCATTGACGGGCTCGACGGGTGCCGTTTCCTCGGGCTCCGATGCTTCAGTCACGGGAATATCCTCCGCCTGCACTTCTTCCTCTTTCAGTGCTTCCGCTTGCGGTTCTTCTGCTTGCGACAGATTTCCCTGCAAAAAGCTTTCCCAATCGATCTCAAGTGCGGGGGAGTCCGCAGGGGATGCCGTAGCCTCCTCTGCCGCTTCCTCAACTGCCGAGGGCGGCGTCACCTCATCCGCTGTGCGGTGCGTGCTATCAAGAATGTCCAGCGCCGCTTCAATATCAGCTTCCTCCTCGCGCTCGGATTCTGCCTCCACCTCAAAGATCGAGGTTTGTCCGGGCAGGGGCTCCAAGGATTCCGCCTCGAGCGTTTTCTCTGACTCTATCTCAAATTCCGTCTCAAATCTCGTGTCGGCGTCCGCCGTGATCTCTACCTCGAATTCAGGTTCTACCTCGGGTATACTTTCGGCATCTGCCCCGTTTTCGATCTCGGGCATTTGCTCAGAGCCTTCTTCGGGCTCTTCTTCGGGTTCTTTCTCGACCTCTGCCTCGGGCTCGTCGTCAGCCTGCGCGGCAGGCTCTTCTTCCAAGGGCTCTTCTGCTATTTCATCCTGCTCGGAAGCGGTGGGCTCGTGATAGAGCATTCCCTCTCGCACCAACGCCTCCTCCAGCTTCTCGAATTCTTCTTCGTTCATGATCGGAGCATCCGTCGTCGGCTCCGACTCGTTTTCGGGGATCGGAGTTTCTGCGAGGTCGAAGCTTTGTTTCAGTTGTGCCAGCAGATTTTTAATATCATCCGAATTGGCGGTGTTATACTTGTCCTGACCGTCTGCCATATGATCCTCCTTTTTCCGTTTAACCGTTTCTTTGACGCGCCGCTTCGCTGAAAAGCACTGCCGCCGCCGTAGAGACGTTCATTGAATTGACCTGTCCGTACATGGGGATAGAGATGACGAAATCACACTTCTCTCTCACAAGACGGGAGATCCCGAAGCCCTCGCTCCCCAGCACGATCGCGGCAGGACCGCGAAGGTCGGTATCGTAATACGCAGGACCGCCCATATCGGCGGCATAGATCCAAAGACCTGCTTTCTTCAATTCGTCGACCGTAGATGCGATATTGGTAACCTTCGCGATCCGCATATGCTCGATCGCGCCTGCCGATGCCTTGGCAACGACAGCGGTCAGTCCGACCGCACGACGCTTCGGAATGATGATGCCGTGTACCCCTGCGCATTCGGCACAGCGAATGATCGCACCGAGATTGTGCGGATCCTCGACCCCGTCCGCGATAGCGATCAGGGGCTTTTCCCCACGCGCGGCGGCGTATTCCAGAATTTCCTCAACCGTAGAATAATCGCGCTCGGCACAGGCAGCGGCGATTCCCTGGTGCGTTGATGCGCCGCAGATAGTGTCAAGACGGCGGCGTTCGACCTCAAGCACGGGAATCTTGCGCTCTCTCGCCTTTGCGATCAGAACGACGATCGAGCCGTCGCGATCTCCCTCGGCGATCCATATCTTATCAATATCACGTCCGCTCGCCAACAGCTCGCGCACGGCGTTTCTGCCGCTGACGATATTTTCGGGCGATTGTATTTCCTCTCTTACGATCGGTTTTGAGCTTCTTTTTTTATTATGCATACTGTTCTCCGCATACACTTAACCTAATTATATATATAACAGTATAACATATATTTAGGAATTTGTACAGAATTTTTTTCAATATTTTGATCTTTTTTTACTCTTTTCGGTATATTTTCAAAAAACATTGAAAAAATATTGTTTTTTAAAAAGAAATGTGATAGAATGATAGTGTGATAAAAACAGCACGTTAGGAGACGAACTATGAAGACAATCGTATGTGACAACTATGAAGAATTATCCTTGCAGAGTGCGAAGCTGATCGCAGCACAGCTGTCGCAGAAGCCTGACTCTATCCTGGGTCTTGCGACAGGATCGACCCCTGTTGGAATGTACAAGAAGCTGATTGAAATGAATCAAAAGGGTGAGCTCGACTTTTCCGCGGTCACCTCCTTCAATCTGGATGAATATTTCCCCATCACCCCCGACAATCCGCAGAGCTACCGCTACTTTATGGAGAAAAACCTGTTTGAGCATATCAATATCCGTCGGGAATGCACCTTCGTTCCCGCAGGAAACGCTAAGGACGTTGAGGCAGAATGCCTTCGCTACGACGCGGCGATCGACGAAGCAGGCGGAATCGATCTGCAGGTGCTTGGCATTGGACAGAACGGACACATCGGCTTCAACGAGCCCGACGACTATTTGTACTGCGGCACGCATCTGACCCCCCTGACCGAAAGCACGATCAACGCAAACGCCCGTTTCTTTGCGTCTGCCGACGAGGTTCCGAAGCACGCTGTGACGATGGGAATGAAGAGCATTCTGAAGGCACGCACGATCATTCTGCTTGCATCGGGCAAAAGCAAGCACGAAGCCGTCTCAGCACTCCTTGACGACCGCATCACCACCGATTGCCCCGCAACGCTTCTGAAGCTTCACTCAAACGTCATTCTGATCTGCGATAAGGACGCTTACAATGGTTAAAATTCTGAAAAACGTTCGTCCGTACGGCGGCGAGCTGACCGACGTTACCGTAAAGGACGGAAGGATCTATTCTCTTTTAAAAACCGATGCCGAGGGCGAGGATTGCGACGGCGCATATCTTTTCCCGGGATTGATCGAGATCCATTCGCACGGCTGTATGGGCGTCGACACGATGGATGGCACGGATGCCATCCGCAGAATGCTCGTCTATCAGTTCGAGCACGGTATCACGACCTATTACCCAACAACGATGACCGCGCCGATCGAGAAGCTCGCAGAGATCGTCAATCAACCGCTCTGCACGGTCGAAGGCGGCGCGAATCACCTCGGTTATCATATGGAGGGGCCTTTCTTCGCTGAAAAGTACAAGGGTGGTCAGAACGGCGCTTTTCTTTCCGATCCCGACCTTCCGGGCTTCTCGAAGCTCCAAAACATTTCGCTCGTCTCGGTCGCGCCCGAGCTTCACGGTGCAATGGAATTTATTCGCGATTGCGGGTCAACCGTATGTCTTGGTCATACCGCCGCGAATTTTGAGATCGCCGATGCCGCTTTCAAGGCAGGCGCACGCTGTATCACGCACACCTGCAACGCAATGCCTCCCTTCCATCACCGTGATTCCTCGGTGATCGGCGCGGGCATTATGAACGATGCCTACGCGCAGGTTATCGGTGACGGTATGCATATTAGCGAGCCGATGGTCATTGCACTTTACCGCATCTTCGGACGCCGCCGTATGATCCTGATCAGCGACTCAATGAGTGCAACGGGTCTTTGCGACGGGGAATACGAGCTCGGCGGTCAGCGTGCGATCGTAAGGGACGGACTTGCACGGCTTGAGGACGGAACGATCTGCGGCAGCACGACGAATCTGTTTGACTGTGTCAGGAAAGTGATCTCGTTTGGCATTCCTCCGCTTGACGCCTTTGCAATGGCAAGCGAGAGCCCCGCGGCGCTTCTTGGTCTGAACAAGGGTCGCCTTGAGGTTGGATACGACGCCGACTTTATCCTGACGGATGAAAGCTATTCGCTCCAAAGAACGATGATCTTAAAATAAAAAAAGAAAAGATCCGCCGTTTGGCGGATCTTTTCTTTTTCAGATCAGAGCTCTTCGTTGGCTTTTCTCTTTGCGTAGCAAGCGCTGCAGTATACAGCTTTGCCTTCGGTCGGATTGAAGGGAACCTTTGCTTCCCCACCACATTCAGCGCAAACTGCAGTGAACATCTCGCGGGTGCCTTTGGTTGCATTCTTTCTGGCATCACGGCATGCTTTGCATCTCTGGGGCTCGTTCTGGAAGCCCTTCTCTGCGTAGAACTCCTGCTCACCTGCAGTGAACACGAAGTCGTTTCCGCAATCTTTGCACTTCAATGTCTTGTCCTGATACATGTTTTTTACCTCGCTTTGAAATATAGGTTAAATTTGCCCTTAGACGGATTCCAACCGACGCCTTTGAAAACAACGCTCTCCCTTAAGCTACATGGGCATATAAACAAATGAATTTACGGAAGCAATATTCGACGCAGCTTTTGCGTAAAACGATAAATGGCATTCTGTACCGATTTCTCGCTTTCACCGAGCTTTTTGGCAATGCCGACGGGCGAATAGCCTTCCACGTAGTAATTGAAAATTTTACGCTCGTATGGAGAAAGGCAGGCGGCGATCTTGCGGTGCAGCTCCTTTAAGGACTCCGCATCGATCAAGCGACTGGAAACACCGCCGTCGGATGAATCGTCGGAAACGTCAAGCGAACCGCTTTCCGTCAACTCCTCATAGGAACAAAGCTGACTGTCCTTATCCTTTCGTTTTTTCAAGTCGATCAACGCGTTTCGGATACAGGTCTTTGCATAACTCCCGAACACGATCGGGGAGCGCTCGCTATCGTATGCAAGCGCGGCACGCAAAAGCGCCATCTGTCCTTCTGCAAACGCCTCATCGTAGTAATCGTGCAGGTTGAATTCACCAAGGCAGTGATGCAAAAGCGGCGAATAACGGGCAACTAAGAGCGCGAATGCGTCGGCGTGATTTTCTTTGATTTCGGCGAGAAGAGCCGTTATTTCGTTCTTTTCACTCATACGTGCCACTCTCGTCGATTAAATTTACTTGAAATTCTAAATATAAATATATCATTTCAAGAGAAAAATGTCAATAGCTTTGCAAAAGATTTACAAAAAAAGTTTACATTTCATTCATTTTTTACAAAAATCATTGCAAAAGATAATCGATTTCACCCGTTAAGACAGATAGAATACCGCGATAGGTCTCCTCGGGCTTTCTTTCAAAATTGGACTGCATCCGCTCTGCCGCCGCCTTGCTCGGTGAAGAAAGCGTCAGCGAAAGAAGTGCCCCTTCCCCATCCGCGATCTTGCATACGACCTCATAGCCGTGACCGTCGCGCTTTCTTACCTCCGCGCTTGCAACCGCGCCGCGCTTATAGAGCGAAAGCAACCCCTTTGCACTCTGCAGGCTTTTCTCACGGATCGACTCAAGAATATCCCCCTGCAGCTCCGCCGCGACGAGCCTGCCGGTATCGGAGATAAGATACTGCCGCACGCCGTCCTCCTCGATCTCGAGGATATGACCGAGCTCCTTCAATTCCGAAAAGCATTCTGAAAAATCAAAGCTGCCGACGTAGCCGTTTTCCATCACGATCTCATACAGATGCGCCTCATCCAAGGGATAGCTGAGCGCATCCAGCAAAAACAGAATGAAAACCTTGATGTCGGTTTTATTCTGCATACCCATTTCTTTTTTCTTCTTCATATTTTTTAAAAACAGGGGATGGCTTACACCGTCCCCTGTTTTCTCCTTATTCTTCGGTTGGGAGATATTTCTCGTAATCCTTCAGCTTTGCATCGGTCAGCACAACGTAGCCGTACGTGCTGTATTCCAGCTTCTTGAAGTCCTTGTGAGCGACGTAGTAGTTCTGGTTGAATACCAGCGGAACAACGGGCATCAGCGCAAGCAGAGCCTTCTCTGCATTGTGCAGGATCGCCGTGCGGCGATCCAGATCCTTCTGCTCGAAGGCAGATTGGATCAGCGCATCGTAATCCGCATTGCTGAAGCCGCCGTAGGTGACGTTGGTCGTATATTTGGTCGTACCGCTCGTAGGATCAAGCGTAATATCGATACCGTTACCGTTCATCGTGGTGCTGAAGGAGGAGAGTGCTGCGAACGCATCGGTAGAAAGCATCTGGTAGTCGATCAGAATGACGTCAAAATCGCTTGCCATATAGGTATCCTGCAGAACGTCAGTATTGATCGAGCCGTCGTCCACGTGATCGGGATAGATCTCGGTCTGGGTCAGAACACGGCGGGCAACGACGGTGAATCCGAGCGATTCCCACGCCGCCTTCACGATCTCGTATACGGCGTGATCGTCGACGGTGTCTCTGTAGGTCACGGTGATGCGATGCTCTGCGGGGTTGATACCTGCCATCTGCAGATACTCTCTCGCCTGATCGAGATTTGCGGAGGTGCTGATCAGCGAGCCACCCTGGTCGCGGAACGCCTTATCCTCATCGGTTCCCTCGTATACGCCGTAAGAAATAAAGCCATTAGCGGGACGGGCAAAGGTCAGCTTGTTTGCGATTGCATTACGGTCGATTGCGAGCGACATTGCCTGTCTGACAAGGACCGAGGACCACAGCTCCGTATTAACGGTAAGACCCGATTCGGAAACGGGGGACTCGTTCATATTGAAGATCAGGGTCTTCGTAGAAAGAAGATCCGCAACCTCTGCCGACTCCTTATACTGACCGCGCACGCTGAGCGGAAGCTCACCCATGTAGAAGATGGTTCCCTCAACGAACTGTGCGTACACACTGTCAAGGTACTGCTCGGTGCTGTCGATGTTCACGGCATTCTGCCACTGCGTCAAGATCTGATAGGGATTGACGTACTTATCGACGCTGGTGGTCGAGCCGGGCTCACGGCGATAGTACTGATTGCGCTCCAACGTGAACTCACCGGTTTCGACGTTCAGCGTCTTCACACGGAAGGGTCCGTTTACAACGATCGAGGCAACGCGCTTTGCCCAAGAATCCTCGCGAACCGAAACGACAGACTCACGCAGAGGAGAGAGCGCAACGCTCGTCAGGTTTCTAAGGAATGCGTCGTAATCGATCTTGCCCTCAAAGGTGATCGTCAAAAGATCGCCGTCGGCAATGATACCGAGGTCGTCAATGGTAAGCCCCTCACCATTTTTGACCGCAACGGCATTCTTGACCTCGTAAAGGAGCGTCGCCGCCTGCGATTTGAAATCGGGAGAGAGGATACGCTTCCATGCGAATGCAACGTCGTCGGCGGTTACCAGCGAGCCGTCGCTCCAATAGGTCTCCTTGATCGTGATGAGCAGCTGGTAGATACCTGCTTCCTCATCCTCAACGATCTCATAAGAATCGGCAAGCGCCTTCTTTACCCCGCCGTTGTCCTTCATGGTAAACAACGGCTCGTAGATCAGACTCAAAACCTTCATGGCATCGTCATCCGTATATGCCATAGCGGGGTCAAAGTTGTAAAGACCGCCAACGTAGTACGCGCTTACAACCGCACCCTTATCATTTTCGTCCTTACCGCAGCCGGCAAAAGCCAAAAGACAACCGGACAGAATGGCAATGCACAAAAATACCGATAATACTTTCTTCATAGTTCAGGAATCCTCCGCGTATTGATGTACGATATTTATTACTAAGATATTATAACATCAATTCTGAGGAAGTTCAATACATAATTCAATCTTTTTTAAAAGTTTGAACTATCTGCACAAAACGACAAAAAAATATTGTGCAATTTGACCATAGAAAAAGGTGGTTTTTCCATTTTTTCCTTTTTTTCTTCGGATCGCGGTTTGTTTTTGAAGAAACTGGCAAAAATGAAATCGAAAACAAGTCCATACCGAGGAAATCAAAATGCAAAAACGAGCTATCGCACGCACCGATCTTGCGCTTGAGCGGATGCGCGCCCCCACCGAGCTTCGGGGCGTATTCTACGAGGAAAAAAGCGAAAAGAACAGTAAACTGACCTATTTGCGCGTAGAAAGCGAGGAGGGGGCGGCGGCGATCGGTCAGCCCTGCGGAAATTATCTGACCTTTCAGTTCGAGGCGGCAGACACCCTGCGCGACGGCGAGCGACGCGAGCTGTCGCGCCTGCTTGCCGAAAAGCTCTTGTCTTTCACGCGCGGCGTTTGCAAAAGCGAGCCGCGGCGAGTGCTGATCGTGGGTCTCGGCAATCGCCGCATCACCGCCGATGCCGTTGGCCCTCTTTCAATTGATCGCATTCACGCGACGGGACATCTTGAAAAGGAGGACGCATCCCTATTTGCGCGCCTCGGCTGTTGCTCGCTTACGACCTTCGCTCCCGGAGCGATGTCGGAGACGGGAATGGAAAGCGCAGCGCTCGTTTCTGCCGCAGTTTCGGCAACCAACGCCGAGCTTGTCGTCGCGATCGATGCGCTGGCGGCGCGCAGTCCCGAAAGGCTTGCTACCACGATCCAGCTATGCGACACGGGAATACGCCCGGGGGCGGGCGTTGGCAACCATCGCTTTGCAATTGATCCCGAAAGCGTCGGCGTTCCCGTGCTTGCGATCGGCACGCCGACAGTTGTCGATACCGAGACTTTGCTGCTTGATGCGTTTGAGGAGGCGGGCACGGAGCCACCGCCCGATCTTGCCGCCGTTTTGCCGAAGCGTCGCGGCTCATTCGTTTCCTACGCCAATGCGGACGCCTTGACCGACGCACTTGCCGACGTGATCTCGGATGCCTGCAACCGTGCCTACGGGATTCTGCTTTGAAGGGAGAAAAATATGAAAGAAAAGCTGAAAGCTTATTCGATCCTCTTTGCCGTATATGCATTATTGATCTTGACGCTGACGGGGGGAACGCTTCTTTCCCACCTTGGATTTTTCGACGAGGGCTCTTACGTTTCATGCGTCAGCGGTGCTGACGGTACGAGATTCTCCTTCTCGGAGCATAGCTTTTACCTGCCAAATCGAGGATTTCGCAATGCGGGGGATCTGTTTTTAAGGGTCGGTGCGATCAATCGCGTATACCTCCCCGACGCTGCCGTTTGCGGGGCTGCCGGGACGTATGAGGTGGCGAAGGAGTGCTACGCACCGTTTTTGTCGCTTTTAACGCAAGACGATTTTCAAAAAAACGATTGACATTCATCAAGTATTGGGGTAGAATTTTCATAGAAATTCTTCCGTTTTGAAGGAGATCGCTATGAAAAACACAATCGTTTTGAAGGTCGCCCCCAACGGTGGGGCAGACACACTGACCCTAACCGATGCACTGACGCGTGCCGACGCTCTGTTTCGCGGTGCGGACACGGCACTTGGCGTTGAGCTGCGTCTGGCGCCGGGGCGTTACAACCAAGCCGAGATCTTAAAGCTCGATGCGACAGACTACCCGCATCCCGCACATCTTACGCTGACGGGCGTGCCCGAGCAGACGGTCATATCCTCTCTTGCTCCGCTTGACGGCGCACAGTTCAAAATGCAGCCCGAAGGGTACGCTACCTATCAGCTACCGAAGGGGCAAGACGGTGAATATCCGAATCTGCGTGCCTTTTACGCCGGCGGCGAGATCGTGCCGATCTCAACGACGGGGGAATACCGCATCGCACCGCCCCTGACGGTGGGCGGTGCGGAGTATGCACCCCGCCAGGCGCAGTTCAACGAGACGCACAAGCTCTACGTTCCGTACGACGCGCTGTGTGAGGCGCGCCTTGACACTCTGCACGGTGCGGAGATCCATATCCGCGTGGAATGGGAATTCAAGATCTATCACATTGACCGCGCAGACCTTGACGATCGCGCCGTCGGTCCTGACGGTGTGGATTACCGAGCGCTTTATATTCTTGAAAGCGAGATAAACGGCGGCAACCCGACGCTGTCGATGTGCTCACGCGTGTTCTTTATCTGCGGCACGCCCGCCGTGCTGAAAAGATCGGGGCTTTACTGTTATGACCGTGATACGGGCATCCTTTATTATACGCCGAAGGCTCCGATCGGCGATACGGAGTTTGCGCTTGGCATTGCCGACGGTCTTTTGTCCTTCACCGCCTTTACCTCTCTGTCGCTTCACGGGCTCGCCTTTACGGGGATCGAGGACGCCGTCGTGCGTGAGGTGGGGTATTACGCACCCGGGCAGGCGGGCCGCTGGATCGGAACCTTCCCCGACGGCTTCCCACACAGCGGCGCCGTGCGCGTACGCGGTGCCGGACGCGTTGATATTACCGACTGTATCTTCCACGATCTTCCCTGCGACGCGCTGTCGATGGTGGGAGAAAAGATCGGTCTTGAAAATCTGACGGTTGCCGACTGCGCGTTCAGAAATATCGGTGCCTCCGCGATCCGTATCGGCGTTCCCTATACCAATTACACGCCCCAAAACTGCGTGAAGAATCTGACCGTTACGCGAAACTATATTGACAACGTCGGCTTCGTTTATGAAAACAGCTGTTCGGTGCTTGCAACGAAGGTCGACGGCGGTCGTCTGACGCATAACACCATTCTGCGCTCCTCGTACAGCGCGGTATCCCTCGGCTGGAAGTGGGACGTTGCGGACTTCGGCTACGGCGAGCAGATCAATCTGAGAAACGTTGAGGTCGCATACAACTACATCTGCTCCTTCGTGATGAATATGCGCGACGGCGGCGGCGTTTACACGCTCGGCGGAAACGCGAGCGTCGACTATACTGAGTTTATGAATTCCCTGCACCACAACGTGGTGATCGAGGATGAGCTGACCTGTCCCGAAAACGGATTCTTCGGCTCGCTTTATCACGACGGTGCGTCCTCTCATTGGCACACCTATCAGAACGTGGTCGTGCATAACCCCGCGCTGTTCGGCACGACGGGCTCCTTCTCCGCCCGCATCTACCTACAAAAATGCGCAGCGCCCTCGGGCACGGCGAGCGTAGCGGGTCAGGCCGCCTGGCATATTCTTTGCGAGGACAACTACATTGCCTGCGCCGAGAACTTCGGCGAGGTCTACCGCAGTCAGCGCGTCGATCCCGTGTACGCGAGCGATATGCTCGACGCGACCCGTGATCTTCGCGAAAGGGGTACGGTCTTGTTTGAGACCGAGGACGCCCTGCGTGCAGATCCCAACGCCGCCGCCATCATTGCGGGGGCGGGAGCGTTCGTTTAATTTGCAAAGTCGGTTCTAAATCAAAATCCTTCGGTCATATAGTATGGTGAATACTATAAAACCGGAGGATTTTTTATGACGGAGCAGTCTATCTATGAGGAGATCGCCGAGCGCACCGGCGGTGATATTTATCTCGGTGTGGTCGGTCCTGTCCGGACAGGGAAATCTACCTTTATCCAGAAATTTATGGACGCGGTGGTGATCCCGAACATTCCCGACGGATACGAAAAGGCACGTGCGATGGATGAGATCCCGCAATCCGCAAACGGGCGGACCGTAATGACGACCGAGCCGAAATTTATTCCCGGCGAGGCGGTGCACGTCGTCGTCGGAGATGCGAGAATGCGCGTCCGCATGGTGGACTGCGTCGGCTATATCGTGCCCGAGGCGCTGGGGCAGACCGAGGACGGAACGCCGCGTATGGTACATACCCCCTGGTCGGAGGAGGCGATCCCCTTCGAGCGGGCGGCAGAGCTTGGCACGCAGAAGGTCATCCGCGATCACTCGACGATCGGGATTCTCGTCACGACCGACGGCTCGTTCGGGGAATTCTCACGCGCGGCGTACGTCGAGGCGGAGGCACGCGTAGCAAGAGAGCTTTCCGCCCTCTCGAAGCCCTACGTGATCATTCTGAATTCCGCGACGCCCGAGAGTGAGGAGTCGACGGCACTTGCCTACGAGCTGGAAAAGAAATACGGCGCGCCTGTGGCACTCGTCAACTGTATGACGCTGGATGCCGAGGATATCCGTCACATCTTTGAGCTTGCCCTGCACGAGTTCCCGATCAGCCGCATCGGGATCAGACTCCCTGCCTTCTGCTACGCATTGCCGAAGGAGCATCCGCTCCGCAAGGAGCTGCGTGCCGCAATGCGGCAGGCGGTCGACAACGCCGCGAAAATGGGAGAGATCGCCACGGCGTTTGCCACGGCGACGCCCCCGATCGCATCCTACCGCGTCAGTGCGATCGATACGGGAACGGGGAGTGCCACCGTTGACGCAACGCTCTGTGACGGGATCTTCTATCAGACCCTTCGGGAGATGACGGGACTGCCGATCGAAAACGAGGCGGCACTTCTCCCGATCCTTTGCGAGCTTGCGGAAACGAAGCGTGCTTACGATCGCGTGGCAAGTGCACTTTCCGAGGTCGAGGAAAAGGGCTACGGCATCGTGATGCCGCAAATGGAGGAGCTTCAGCTTGACGAGCCGAAGCTCGTGAAGCAAGGCGGAAGCCACGGCGTGCGCTTGCGTGCCTCAGCACAGTCGATCCATATGATCCGTGCAAGCATTGAAGCGGAGATCCATCCGACCGTCGGCACTGAGGCGCAATCCGAGGAGCTCGTCAAATTCCTGCTTCAGGAGTTCGAGGAGGATCCCTCGAAGATCTGGGAGACCAACATCTTTGGCAAAAACGTATTCGAGCTGGTCAACGAGGAGCTTCATAACAAGCTGTCTCATATGCCCGACGAATCGAGAAAAAGGCTCTCCGAGACGCTGGAGCGCATCATTAACGAGGGCAGTAACGGGCTGATCTGCATTCTCCTATAACGAAAAACAAGGCAGCGCCTGCTGCCTTGTTTTATTTTAAGATCTGCTTGCGGAGGAATTTGACGAAGTCCTTTTCCGCCGCGTACAGAGGCTTATCATTGACGTAGTAATAGTCGTAGGAGTAATTCTCAACACCGTCGTCGGCGGCGTTTCCGTAGCCGTCACGGCGGCGTGCCTCCATCCGTTTGCCGCCACGCACGAGAAGCGTTTTCGCGATACCGCCCGTTGCGCTTACGAATTTGGCGATCTCCTCGGGCTCACGGATATGGACGAACAGGATCTCGTCACTCCCGCTTTGAAAGCGCTTGAATTCCTCAACGATCCAATTGGTGGGATAATCGTTGAAGGCGACGGTCAACGCCTTCAGATCTGCAAGAAACTTGCGTGCCGCATCGGTCTTTTCACCGTTCCAGCCCGTGATGCGTGCGAGCTTTTTGATCGGGGTGATCGAGGAAATATTGCGAACCTTAAAATGCCTTGCCGCCATATTGCAAAGCGTGTCCTTTCCCACACCGCCGCCACCGTTGATGACGAGCACGGTCTTTTCCATACGTGATCCCCCTTTTGTTTGATACGAGAATATTATATCCCGACGGACAGAAAATGTCAAGAAGCTCTTTACATTTCTGCATTTTTTTGATACAATAGTGCCGATCAATATAAAAAAGGCGGTTTCAAAATGGAAGCAATCAGATTTGGAGCTTTGCCCGACGGTACCGCGGTCACGCAGTACACGATCGGAAACGACACGCTCAGCATATCCGTACTGGATCTCGGCGGAATCATAAGAGGCGTATATAAGGACGGCAAGGATTTCGTTGCCGGATTTGATACGGTCGAGGATTATCTTGCCGACGATTCCTACCAGGGCGCATTGATCGGTCGCTACGCAAACCGTATCGAGGACGGAAGATTTACCCTTGACGGCGTGACCTATCAGCTTGCGAAAAACGAAAAGGGGATCACGCATCTGCACGGCGGCAACTGTGGCTTCAGCCGTCGGATGTGGAAGGTCGTATCCGTCACGGACGATACGCTTTCGCTTTCGCTTTTCAGCCCCGATATGGACGAGGGGTATCCCGGAAATCTTGAGGTAACGGTCACCTACCGAGTCGTCGGAAACGCGTTTTCGATCGACTACCGGGCGGTTTGCGACAAAAACACGCCCCTGAACCTGACCAACCACGCATACTTCAATCCGAACGGCTACGACGGCGGCGACATTCTTTCGGTTATGGCGACGCTGAACGCGGATCGCTACGACGAGGTAGATGATGCGTTGATCCCTGTTCGGGACGTATCGGTCGAGGGTACGGTCTTTGATTTCAGAGAACCGCACGCGATCGGCGAGCGCATTGGCGGCGACTTCGTCGGGTACGATCACAATTTCTATCTGATCGGCGACAGGGCCGCATCGGTCTGCGGCGTTACCCTTCCCTTCGCGGCGCGTCTTGAGGGGGTGCATACCATCACGGCGTATACCGATCTGCCCTGCGTGCAGATGTATATCGGTAATTTCCTCGTCGGCTCGCCCGATCTCAAGGGCGGTGTGCCGAAGCGCCGTCACCACACGGTATGTCTTGAGACCCAGCTGGCACCGAACGGGCCGAACCGCGGCATCGGCATTCTCAAGGCGGGCGAGAAATTCCATAGCGTAACGGCATACGTGATCGATTAAGAAGGGGGGCAACTGCCCCCTTTTTTACGCAAAAATATTTTCAAAAACCTATTGACAAAGCAGTCGGCACTATGGTATAATGTTGTCCGTTGTCGGGGTTCGACATATGTACCTTTAGCTCAGTTGGATAGAGCAACTGCCTTCTAAGCAGTAGGTCGAGGGTTCGAGTCCCCCAAGGTACGCCATACGGAGGGTATAGCTC
Organism: Eubacteriales bacterium; assembly: GCA_045532985.1. Lineage (GTDB taxonomy): Bacteria > Bacillota > Clostridia > Oscillospirales > CAG-272 > UBA1740. Next base: position 20,034 of record JAZSGY010000006.1, read on the forward strand.
AGTTGGTTAGAGCGCCAGGTTGTGGCCCTGGAGGTCGTCGGTTCGAGACCGATTACTCTCCCCAGAAAAAACGCCAAGCATTCGCTTGGCGTTTTTTTACCGTTCAGCCAGCCACAGCTCGGCTTTTTCCTTGGAAATACGGCGGATCTCGGGGGTCGGATATTTGGAGTCACTGCCGCCGCTGTAATAGAGAAAATAGAGTCCTGCGGGGGTCTGATACAGGCTTTCCTCATATCCCGTGGGGTCGCCGAACTCCCCCTCGCTGTGACGGCGGATGAGGGTTGCCGTTTCGGTATCGTACTCGGCTTTTCCGATCGTTTTTTTCATATCGTTCTCCTTTTTTACGGATGCGTTTGCCTTATTTTGCGCAAACAGAACGAAAATATGAACGCAAGAGTAAAAAAATGCGCCTATGGCGCATTTTTTTACTCTTCAAATTGACTGTTGTAGAGCGTGTGGTAGAAGCCGTGCAGTGCCAAAAGCTCCTCGTGCGTGCCCTTTTCGATGACGTTTCCATCCTTCATAACGAGGATCACGTCCGCCTCCTTGATCGTGGAAAGGCGGTGGGCAACGATGAAGGAGGTTCTGCCCTTCATCATCACGGCGAAGGCGTTCTGGATCTTCTGCTCGGTGCGCGTGTCGATCGAGGAGGTTGCCTCGTCAAGGATGAGCATCGGCGGTAACGCCAGCATCACGCGGGCGATCGAAAGCAGCTGACGCTGACCCTGCGAAAGATTCCCGCCGCCCTCGGAAAGAAGGGTGTCGTAGCCGTTTGGCAGACGCTTGATAAAGCTGTGGGCGTGTGCCGCCTTTGCCGCCGCGATCATCTCCTCATCGGTGGCGTCGGGACGTCCGAATTTGATATTGTTGCGAACGCTGTCGGCATAAAGGACGGTGTCCTGCAGGACCATTCCGTAATTCTCACGCAGACCGTGGCGCGTGAGCGCGGTAATATCGGTTCCGTCTACCGTGATCTTCCCCTCCCTGACGTCATAAAAGCGCATCAGAAGGTTAATGAGCGTGGTCTTGCCGCATCCCGTGGGTCCGACGATCGCAACACGCTGACCCGCCGTGACAGAAAGCGAGAGCTCCTCGATCAAGGGGCGCTCGGGAACGTAGGAGAAGGAGACGTTTTCCATCGCGACAGCCCCGCGCACGTCCGAAAGGCAAGCCGCATCGACGGGGTCGGGGGTTTCCTCCCTTTCGTCGATCAGCGCAAAAACGCGCGAGGCGCACACGACGGCGTTTTGCAGCTCGGTCAGGACGCCCGATATCTCGTTGAAGGGCTTCGTATATTGGTTTGCGTAGCTCAAAAACGCAGTCAGGCTACCGACGGTAAAGGCAAGCGGTGCGCTGAGGACGAAGAGTGCGCCAGTAAGTGCGACACCCGCATATACGAGGTTGTTGACAAAGCGCGTCGAGGGGTTGGTGAGCGAGGAGAAGAAGACGGCGCGAAGCGAGGTTTTTGAGAGTCTTTTATTGAGGGTATCGAAGATCTTCAGATTCTCATCCTCACGCGAGAAGGCGGCGACCGTTTTCTGCCCCGCTACCATCTCACCGATAAAGGCGGTCTGCTCCCCGCGCGCTGATGCCTGCTCTGCAAACATATTGTGCGTTTTCTTCGCAATGAAGCGTGCGACGAAAAGCGAAAGCGGCGTAACCAGCACGACGACGGCGGCGATCTCAGGACGGATGCGGAACATAAAGATGAGCGTGCCCGCGATCGTAAGTACCCCCGTGAAAAGCTGAGAGAAGCCCATGAGAAGTCCGTCGGCGAACTGATCGACGTCGGAGATCATACGGCTGACGATCCCGCCGTGCGGTTGCGAATCCAGATAGGAAAGCGGTACGCGCGTGAGGCGGTCAAACGCCGCGAAGCGAAGATCGCGGATCACGTGATAGGTCACGCGGTTGTGAAGCAGAGACATCAGCCACTGCAAAGCTGCCGTAGCGACGGCGGCAACGGCGATATTAACAAGGATCCTGCCGATGGCGGAAAAATCCACCCTGCCCGCCCCGAGGGCAAGGTCGATAGCATTGCCAACGGCGACGGGGATATAGAGCGTCAGCACGACGACCCCTACCGCCAAGAGCGTGGAAAGGAGCAGAAGCGGCAGATGCGGACGAAGCGTCAGAAGGATACGGCGAGCCGTTCCCTTTTCGATCTTTTTCATGCCGTCACCTCCCCTGTGCGGTACTGCGAGTCGTAGATCTCACGGTAGACCTCGCAATCGGCAAGCAGCTCCTCGTGCGTGCCGATTCCGACCGCCTCTCCATCCTCAAGCACGACGATCCTGTCGGCGTGCTGAAGCGACGAGGTGCGCTGTGAAACGATAAAGACGGTAGGATGATACGGAAGTGCCTTCAACGCTTGGCGCAGCTTTGCGTCGGTTGCGTAATCGAGCGCGGAGGCACTGTCGTCGAGAATGAGGATCTCGGGGCGGCGCACAAGGGCACGGGCGATCGAAAGGCGCTGTCGCTGACCGCCCGAAAAATTCGAGCCACCCTCAAGAACTTCGGCGTCAAGTCCGCCCTTTGAGGCAACCACGTCAAGCGCGACGGCCGCCGTAAGTGCTTCCTCTATGTCCTCATCGGTTGCGTTTTCATTGCCCCAAAGCAGATTCTCCCGCACGGTGCCGCGGAATAAAAGAGCCTTCTGCGGAACGATGCCGATCCGCTGACGCAGGGCTTTCGTATCCATCGTTTTTACGTCCTGACCGTCTACGGTCACCCGTCCGTCGGTCGCGTCGTAAAAGTGCGGGATGAGATTGACAAGCGAGGTCTTGCCCGAGCCCGTGCCGCCGATGATCCCGACGGTCTGCCCACGGTCTGCCGAGAAGGAGATCTGTGAAAGCGAGGGCGCACCTGCGCCGCAGTAGGTCAGCGAAACGCGGTCAAAGGCGACCGTGTGCGTATTGTAGCGCGTACCGTCGTCGGGAAGAAGCGAAAGTGACGGGGTCATATCGAGGACGCTACCGATGCGGCGTGCCGAGGCAAACGCCTTCGTCGTCGTAATGATGAGGTTGGCAAGCTTGATCAGCTCGACCAAGATCTGCGTCATATAGTTATAGAGCGCGATCAGCTGTCCTTGCGTCAGCTCTCCGCTGTCGATACGGATCGCACCGACCTGAAGCAGAGCGATAATTGCAATATTGATCAAAAGATAGGTGACGGGATTCATCAGCGACGAAATGCGTCCCGAGAGCTTCTGGATCGCGGAAAGCGCACGGTTTTCCCGATCGAATTCATCGACCTCTGCCCCTTCACGGCAGAAGGCGCGCATCACGCGGGCACCCGAAAGGCTCTCACGCGTTTTGAGAAGGACGGTATCAAGCCTTGCCTGCACCCTGCGGTAAAGCGGGATCGAGATCAGCATAATGGCAAAGACCGCGACGGCAAGACAGGGGATCGCAACGGCAAAGACGAGTGCCGAGCGAACGTCGACGGTGAACGCCATAATCATCGCGCCGAAAACGATAAAGGGCGAGCGCAAAAAGAGGCGCAGGACCATATTGATGCCCGTCTGTACCTGATTGGTGTCGCCCGTCAGGCGGGTGATCACGGTCGAGGTGCCAAGGCGGTCAAGATCCGAGAAGGAAAGGCGGTTCGCCTTTTCAAAGAGGGCGTAGCGCATCGACTCCGCAGTGCCGACGGCGGCACGCGCGGCGAAATATTGGGCAAGGATCGCGAAAACCAGCCCAAAAAAAGCAAGCAGAACGAGGATGCCCGACGCGCGGAAAACGTAGCCCCTGTCGCCCGCACCGATGCCTTGATCGATGATGGCGGCAACGACGAGGGGAACGAAAAGGTCGAACATTGCCTCGATCAGCTTGAAGAAGGGACCAAGCACCGCTTCACGCCGATAATGCTTTAAGTAGGAGAGAACGTGCCTCATACGACTCCTTTCAAATCAACGAAGGTGGGGGTATGTCCCGTTTCGGGCAGAAATCTTTCAAGAAGATCTGCGGTTTTAATACGAAGACTTGCAGTATTGACCATTGGGTGACAGCCGATATATTCCTCGCCGAGCAGATCGCGGTCGATCAGAAGCCGAACCGCCCCCTCGGTATCAAAGGCGAGGGAAAGGACCGTCACAGCACCCGGGGTGAGGTGAAGGTACTTTTCCATATCCGCAGGCGAGGCGAAGGAAAGGCGCGTGCTACCGATCTGCGGCGAAAACTCCTTGGTCTTGAAGGGCTTGTCCCCCGGCATCAAAAGGAGATAGTACGCCGAATGATTGCTGTTGGTCAGAAAGAGATTCTTACACATCCGCGTACCGAGCACGCGGTCGACGTCGGCAAGATCCTCGATCGTCGAGGCGGCGGGGTGATCGACTCTGTCAAAAGAGATCCCGAGCAGAGATAACAGCTCGTATACCGTCCATTCCTTTTCACTGCGCCCTGCGGTAGAGACTGGGCGTCCGTTTTCAAGCTTCATATGAATACTCCAAAATGAATTTACAGTATAGTATAACACGAAAAAACGAAAAAGTAAAGCCCTTTTGCACTTGACAAAGGAGAGCGGAGGGGGTAAAATAGAGTCAGACCACAAAAGGAGAGCTACGATGCCGCTGGAGATCGAACGAAAATTTCTGATCAGAATGCCCGATTTGAAGGGTTGGGAAAACTATCCCTCGTACGAGATCGTACAGACCTATCTTCTGAGCGAGGAGGGGGTCACACGGCGCGTGCGTGCGCGCACCTCTGCCGACGGCACGGAGTATTTCTATACCGAAAAGCGCAGAAAAAGCGCAAGGACTGCCGTGGAGGACGAACGAAGCATCACGCAGGCGGAGTATGACGCACTCCTAAAGGATACCGATCCCTCCCGCACGCCGATTGAAAAGCGACGGTATGCCATTCCCTACGACGGGCATACGATCGAGATCGATATTTATAGCTTTTGGAAAAAGCAGGCGACGCTTGAGGTCGAGCTTCAACGTGAGGACGAGGCGTTTGCCCTGCCGCCCTTTATCAAGGTGATCCGCGAGGTGACGGCGGATTATCGGTATAAGAATCACGCGCTGGCGCGGGAGATTCCGTTGGAAGATCAAAACGGTGCTGTCTTCAATTGAAGACACCACCGTCCTTTATAAGAGACAAAAAAATTTTGCTTTTGTATTGACAATGGCATCCAAAAGTGATATCATATTGATATCACAAATAAAAAGGGAGCAATTATGAAAAGCATCATAGAGATTGAGCATTTATCAAAGAGCTTCGGTGACGTGCATGCCGTAAACGATCTTTCCTTTTCAGTCGAGGAGGGGGCGCTGTTCGCCTTCCTCGGAATCAACGGTGCGGGAAAAAGCACGACGATCTCAATCCTTTGCGGACAGCTCGCAAAGGATGCGGGGCGGGTGAGGATCGACGGACTCGATCTTGATACGGACGGCGAGGCGATCAAGCCGCTGCTTGGCGTCGTCTATCAAAGCTCGGCACTTGACCGCGCCCTCTCGGTTCGGGATAACCTTGAAAGCCGTGCGGCACTCTACGGCATTGTTGGAGAAGCTTTCAAAAAACGGCTTGCGGAGCTTTCCTCGCTCCTTGACCTTGAGGCGCTTCTGCCCCGCACGCTCGGCAAGCTGTCGGGCGGTCAACGGCGGCGCATTGATATTGCGCGTGCGCTTTTACACCGACCGCGCATTCTGATCCTCGACGAGCCGACCACGGGACTGGATCCGCAAACGCGGAGGTTACTTTGGGGTGTGATCGACAAAATGCGTAAGGATGAGGGCATGACGGTCTTTCTCACCACGCATTATATGGAGGAGGCGGCAGACGCCGATCGCGTGATCATACTCGATAGCGGTCGCATCGTTGCAGAGGGAACGCCGCTGGAGCTGAAGAATGCTTATACGGGGGATTTTATCACGCTGTACGGCGTGAAAAAGGAGGCACTTTCGGTGCTCTCCCTTCCCTACGAGGCGGTGACGGGCGGCTATCGCATTGCGGTGCCGAGCACGGCGGCGGCGACCGAGCTGATCTTGAAGCACCCTGCACTGTTTACCGATTTTGAGATCGTGAAGGGAAAAATGGACGACGTTTTCCTGCGTGCAACGGGGAAGCATCTGGAGGGGGGTGCTGAAAAATGAGCGTACTGTTTGCTTTGATCCGACGGAACGTCAAGCTCTTTTTCAAGGATAAGGCGATGTTTTTCACCTCGATGGTGACGCCGCTGATTTTGCTTGTTCTTTACGTGACCTTCCTTGGTGAGGTCTATAAGGATAGCTTCGTCGCAACGCTTTCGGGGATGGGGCTTACGGTTGAGGATTCGCTTGCGGACGGATTCGTTGCGGGTCAGCTCTTCTCCTCCTTGCTTGCAGTCTGCTCGATCACGGTTGCCTTTTGCTCCAATATGCTGATGGTGCAGGATAAGGCGAACGGAACGCGGTGTGACCTGACGGTCTCACCCGTGCCGACGCGCACGCTGTCGCTTGCGTATTACATCGCGACGGTGATCTCGACGGCGATCGTTTGCTTTGCTGCGATCGGGGTCTGTTTGATCTACATTGCCGCGGTCGGATGGTATTTGTCCTTCACCGACGTACTGCTCATCTTCCTTGACACGATGCTTCTGATCCTGTTTGGTACGGCACTGTCCTCGGTGATCCACCATTTTCTGTCAACGCAGGGGCAGATCTCGGCGGTCGGTACCATCGTATCGGCGGGCTACGGCTTTATCTGCGGTGCGTATATGCCGATCTCACAGTTTTCCGAAGTCTTGCAAAGAGTCCTGTCGGTGCTACCCGGTACCTACGGTACGTCGCTTTTGCGTCAGCACGCGCTTGGCGGTGTCTGCCGTGAGATGGAGCGAAAGGGCTACCCTTTTGCGGCGATCACGGGACTTCGGGATTCGTTTGACTGTAATATTTACGTAGGTGGGCATCTCGTTTCGCCCTACGTGATGTATCTTGTGATCGCGCTATGCGCGTTGCTGCTACTGACGGTATTCGTGCTTTTGAATCTGCGGCACAAAAAGACGAAATAATAAAAGGGACTGTCTCAAATTCCATTTGAGACAGTCCCTTTTATTTATGGCATTGTAAAGCCGCCCGTCAAGATAATTTTGCCGTTTGCGGCATCGTAGGAATGAATATTTGAGCAGTTGGTGCTTCCAAGCTCGGAATTCTCAGCGTAGGCGAAAAATTCGAGGTTGGAG
>JAZSGY010000032.1:0-30555 GCA_045532985.1 Eubacteriales bacterium
GGCATTGCCCCCGCCGTTAAAGAAAAGGCCGCGACCCCCCCGCTGGGGGGGATCCCCTCCTTCCTTCTCTTATTCCTCGGCGCCCTCAGCAGCGGGTGCGGCTTTCTCTGCCTCGGTCTTCTTGCCGAGCAGAGAGGGCAGCTGCATGCCTGCCATCGTGAACACCTCGTCAAGCGGCGGAACCGACTTCATCATACCCGAGATGAAGTTTGCCGTCGAGGTCTTGCCGTCGGCAGCGTTTCCGCCGTCCCAGACGGTGACCTTGTCGATCTTGATGTTCTTGATCGCGTCGACCTGGACCTTCATCAGATCCTCGAGCTTGTCGGCGATCAGGAGCTTCAGCGCCGCGTCGGCGTCGCCGCCCGCGCTCTTGACGATCTCGGCAAAACCGGTTGCCTGCTTCTTCAGAATCTCCTCAACACCGCGTGCCTGCGCTTCCATCTTTGCGTAGATGGCGTCCGCCTCACCCTGTGCGCGGCGGCGCATCTGCTCAGCCTCAGCCTCAGCGGCAAGCTCCAGCTCGCGCTTCTTTGCCTCGGCACGGACGATGACGTCTGCCTCGAGCGTTGCCTGCTCCTTCGAGCGACGTGCAAGCTCTGCCGCCTTCTCAGCCGCATAGGACTCCTCGAGTGCCTTTGCCGCCTGGATCTTTTCAGCCGTGGTCGCGATCTTCAGCGCCTCGGCTTCCTTTTCCTTCAACGCCGCCTCGGACATTGCGATCTTCATCTTGGCTTCGTTTTCACCCTGAATTGCAACCGACTCAGCCTCAGAGACCTTGATTCTCTGCTCCATTCTTGCATTTGCCTCACCGATCGAGCCCTCGCGGTCCTGCTCGGCGACGCTCTTCTTCGCGTCGTTGATCGCCTTCGCGGCGGCTTCCTTACCGAGTGCCGCAATGTAGCCCGACTCGTCGCTGATATCGGTGACGTTGACGTTGATCAGTCGCAGACCGATCTTCTTCAGCTCGGTCTCAACGTTCGAGCTGACCGCCGCGAGGAACTTGTCGCGGTCGGTGTTGATCTCCTCGATATCCATCGTCGCGATGATCAGACGGAGCTGACCGAAGATGATATCCTTCGAAAGCTCCTGGATCTCGGAGAGCTGAAGCCCGAGCAGACGCTCAGCGGCGTTCTGCATGACCCCGGGCTCAGTCGAGATACCGACGGTGAAACGGGAGGGAACGTCGATACGGATGTTCTGGCGTGACAGAGCATTCTTCAAATCGACCGAAATGGAAATGGGGGTCAGGTCGAGATAAGAATAGGACTGAAAAACGGGAACGACGAACTCAGCACCGCCGTGGATACATTTCGCACTGCGGTTCGTGCCGTCCTTGTTTTTACCGATCGAGCCGTATACGACCATGATCTTGTCGGAGGGGCACTTTTTGTACCTCGAGCATACCCATGCCACGAAGGATACAACGACTAAAACGATTGCGCAGATCAGAACAATTAACATCTTTTTTCTCCTTTATATAAAAATTTTTATTTTTTCTTCACAATAAGATCGACCTGACCGCTGACGCCGATCACAACGACCTCGGTGCCCGTGGGGATCGGCTCTGCTTCATCGGTGACGGCATCCCGTTCGACGAACGCATCCTGGATCAGCACCTGCACCTTGCCCGAGCCGCTTCTTGCGGGCGGGATCGTAAGGTAGACCTTGCCCGACGTGCCGACGGCGTTACGGTTGTCGATGTTGCCGTCACTGCGCAGCTTCATCACCGCGCGGAAGAGGAAGGCAAGCGCCACCATCATCGCAAAGCCGCCGAGCGCCGCCACGGGAAGCGTGATCCCGAGATGTACGCCCGCGTCCTGCATCGCAAGACCCGCCCAGCCGAAGACCACGAAAAACGCGACGATCCCGCGGACGGTAAAGATACGAAGACCCTCAAGCCCCGATGCGTCGGGCGTTTCGCTGACGCTGTCCTCACCGAAGATGCCGTCAGCCGTATTGCCGATATCGACCGCGTCGCCGTCCAAAACCGAATCGCCGATGCCGTCGGCATCGTCCCCGATCCCGATCAGCAGCATGATCGTCTGGATCAGAAGCACGAGCGTTGCGGGAACCGCAATGCAGAAAAAGACCTGCGATACCGTGTCGAGTGCATTCCACCAATCAAAAAACATATTCATCCATCCCTTCTGTAAAGTTAAGTTGTCAATCGAGCGTTGAAAAGATCTCGTTTGCCGCAATCTTGAGCCGCGAGGCTGTGTGCGCGTACGCCATGATCTTCAGGATCCGCACGAGCCGCCGCTTGGCGTTCGCCTCACGCTCCGCGACCTCCTCGGTCACCCGCTGCGCCGCCGCGGTGACGGACGCCTCATCCTCTATATTTACGTCGCCGTCGGCGATCATATCCACGTAAAAGTGGTAAAGATCGTCGTCGCCCTTCAAGTGATCGCTCGTGTCGTCAATGACGTCGGCGATCGTCTCGATCAGCGAGCAGATGCGGTCGATCTGGATCGCCTCGCGCAGCATATTGATGATAATGATGCGCGCAAACTGCGCCCGTGAGTAGACGCGTTTTTGCGGCGAGGATACGAAGCCGCGCTTCACCCAGTTCTGGATCATATACGGCTCAAGCCCCGTCATCACCGAGACCTGCGAGAGCGTGATCCCACCGGTTGCAAAGATCCCGTCAAACAGTACTCTCGATGCGCCCCGTTGCAGATGCAGCACCTCAACCGTCGTTCCCGGAAAGGTTCCCGGCATTTCGTCACCTCCGTTTCTTTCGTCTTACGATTCAATTATACCACACGGTCATATGATTGTCAAGAGTAATCGCGTAATTTTCTAAAAATAAAAAATTGGTTTTCTCTTGACAAAACAAATACTTCGTGATATGATGTATTACGCAAGGAGGAGTATTCTATGGATATTCAATTGAAGCGCGGACTGCTTGACGTCTCCGTGCTTGCCGCGATCAAGGACGGCGAATCCTACGGCTATCAGATCATCAAGGATATGAAGCCGTACGTTGAACTGTCAGAATCAACGCTTTACACGATCCTGAAGCGACTGGAGGCGGCAGAGATGCTGACCGTCCGCACAGCCGAGCACGGAGGAAGATTACGGAAGTATTATTGCATTACGGAGGCGGGGCTTTCACGCCTTGATGCCTTCAAAGCCGAGTGGGGCGAGGTAATGCTGATCTACCAATTCGTATGTAAGGAGGGAAAGAGCAATGTGTAAACAGGAATTTTTGGATGCGCTCAGGCTGAGGCTATCGGGTCTGCCAAAGCGCGACCTTGAGGAGCGTCTTGATTTTTACAGCGAAAGCATCGACGACCGCGTCGAGGAGGGCTGTACGGAGGAGGACGCCGTCGCAACGCTCGGCTCGGTTGAGGAAATCGCGGCGGAGATCCTCGGCGAGATCCCGCTTTTCAAGCTCGCACGGGAGCGCGTGCGTCCGAAGCGCCGTCTTTACGCGTGGGAGATCGTTCTTTTGGTGCTCGGCTCGCCGCTCTGGCTCTCGCTTCTGATCGCCGCGTTTTCCGTATTCCTATCGCTTTACGCCGTGCTTTGGTCGCTGACCGTGACGGCGTGGGCGGTCTTTGCATCGCTCGTCGGCGGTGCGCTTGGAGCTGTCGCCGCAGGCATTCTTTTCATTTGCACGGGTAGCGGTGCGTCGGGTGCCGTGACGGTCGGCGCGGGCGTTGCCTGCGCGGGGCTTTCGATCCTCGCATTCTTCGGCTGTCTTGCGGCGACGAAGGGCGCGGCGTGGCTGACGAAGAGGATCGTCCCCACAATTAAAAAGCGTTTGATCAAAAGGGAGGACGCGTGATGAGCAAGGCGAAAAAAATATGGCTTTTGAGTGCCGCCGCGCTGATTCTGATCGGAGGCATTCTATTCGTAGGAGGAATGAGCGTAATGAAATGGGATTTTTCAAGACTTTCAACGAGTAAGTACGAAACGAACGAGTATACGGTCACCGAGGCATTCCAAAGCATATCGATTTCTTCGATCAGCACCGATATCGAGCTTGTCGCCACCGAGGAGCAGACCTGCTCCGTGATCTGCCACGAGCAGACCAAGCTGACGCACGCAGTCTCGGTCAAGGACGGCGTGCTCGTGATCGAGACCGTCGATACGCGAAAATGGTACGAGCATATTGGGATCCACCTCGGCACGCCGAGGATCACGGTCTATCTGCCAAAGGGTGCGTACGCCGCGCTGTCGATCGACTCCAAAACGGGTGACGTAAGGATCCCTGCCGACCTCGCCTTTGACAGTGTCAGCATCGCGCTCACCACGGGCGACGTCGAAAGCAAGGCCGACGTTACGGGCGCGCTCGGGATCAAGACCTCCACGGGTAGCATCACGGTGTCGGACGGCTCGGTCGGCTCGCTTACGCTCTCCGTCAGCACGGGAAAGGTCAGCGTGTCGCGCGTGCACTGTGACGGGGACGCCGCCGTCACCGTCAGCACGGGGAAGACTGCGCTGTCACAGCTTTCCTGCAAGAATCTGAATACGAAGGGCGGCACGGGCGATATCACCCTGCAAAGCGTGATCGCCGCGGAAAAGCTCTCGGTCAAGCGAAGCACGGGCGACGTGCGCTTTGACGGGTGCGACGCCGCAGAGCTTTACGTTCTGACCGACACGGGCGACGTCAGCGGAAGCCTGCTTTCCGATAAGGTCTTTCTCGTCAAGACCGACACGGGCGATATCGACGTTCCCAAAACCGTCAGCGGCGGCAGATGCGAGATCACCACCGATACGGGTGATATTAAGATCACGGTCACGCAATGACCCTGCCTTTTTTCAAAAAAACGCAAAAATTTTGCCGATACTCTTGTTATTTTCCAAAAAATGTAGTATGATAGAAGGGTAAATATAAAAAAAGCGGAGGAACCCCCGAAATGAGCAAAACAGTTAAGGATATTATGGATCTGATCCGTGAAAACGGGATTCAGATGGTTGACTTCAAGATGGTCGACATCAACGGTCAGTACCGTCACGTCACGATCCCCGCACAGAACTTTTCCGAGGACACGATGAAAAGCGGCATCGGCTTCGATGCCTCGAACTACGGCTACGCCGTGGTTGAAAAGAGCGATATGGTCTTTATTCCCGACCCCGATACCGCGGTGATCGACCCCTTCTGCTCGATCCCCACGCTCTCGATGACGGGTAACGCAATGATCATCGACACGCCCGAGAACCGTCCGCTCCCGCAGTATCCGCGTAACATCGTGCGCGCGGCAGTGCAGAGGATGAAGGACAGCGGCGTTGCCGACACGATGCTGATCCTGCCCGAGTTCGAATTCTATCTGTTCGATCAGGTGGTCTGGGAGGTCAGCGGCCGTGAGATCTCTGCCGTCGTTGACGCGAAGCAGTCCTATTGGAACAGCGCCGTCGAGGGACAGGGCGTCGTCGTGCCGAAGCAGAAGAACTACCATATCGCAAAGCCCTTTGATATTTCCTACGAATGCCGCAGCGAAATGTGTATGCATATGAAGGATGCGGGCATTGAGATCAACTATCACCATCCCGAGGTTGCCGCATCGGGTCAGTTTGAGATCGAGCCGCAGCTCGGCGAGGTCGTTCATATGGCAGACGCCACGATGATGATCAAGTACATCATTCACAACACCGCGCTGAAGTACGGCAAGAGCGCAACCTTTATGCCGAAGCCGATCTACGGCGAGGCGGGAAGCGGTATGCACGTGCATATGCTCTTAATGAAGGACGGCAAGCCCGTCTTCTCGGATGACGAGGGCTACGCGCACCTGAGTAAAACCGCACACTACTTTATGGGCGGTCTTCTGAAGCACATCGCGTCGCTTTGCGCGCTGACCAACCCCAGCACCAACTCCTTCAAGCGTCTCGTGCCGGGCTTCGAGGCACCCGTTACCGTCGGCTACGCAACGAGCAACCGCAGTGCGGTCATCCGCATCCCCGCATACGCAAAGTCGCCTGAGAAGCGCCGCTTCGAGCTGCGTAACCCCGACGCGACCTGCAACCCCTATTTCTGCTACGCCGCGATCCTGATGGCAGGTCTTGACGGCGTGAAGAACAAGATCGACCCGCACGAAAACGGCTGGGGTCCCTACGACTGCAACCTTTTCCACCTGCCCGAGGAGGAGAAGGCAAAGCTGCAGGGTCTGCCGACCTCGCTCGACGCGGCGCTTGACGCCCTTGAGAAGGATCACGCTTACCTCACCGACGGCGGCGTATTCCCCGAGGAGCTGATCGCAAACTTCATCAAGACCAAGCGCGCAGAATGCGCCGAGATGTCGAAGATCCCGCACCCCGCAGAGTACGATAAGTATTACAATCTGTAAACGAAACTTTACAAAAAGGCGATTGCATTTGCAACCGCCTTTTTACATTATTTCTTTTTATCATATTCGATTATTGCATTTACCACGCAATAAATGCGCTCGCGCTCGGCAGGGGAGAGCTTTTCAATGCTTTCGGTCATAGACGACGATTTGATGTTATATCCCGTATCAAGCACGTCTGCAAGAAGCTGATCGGCAGACACGCCGAGCGTGTTGGCAATCGTAATAAAGGTTTCAAGCTTCGGTACCTTTTCGCCGCGCTCGATCATTCCGGTATACGTGACGCTCAGCCCGATTTTCTCGGCAAAATCCTCTTGCCGCCAGCCCTTATGCTCACGCGCCTTGCGTATCCGTTTTCCAATGGATGCAGTATTCATATCATTCCCCTTAAACATTGGTTTGTCTTATTAACTATTAGTATAGATTGCTTGAAAAGTACCTTCCCTCATTACTGAAGGAATTGATCAGGAAGGAGTCCTTCGTGGAAATATATATTGGTCGCAATGGGGAGTTTGATCTTTTTGCGTTATTTATTGCTTGTGCTTTTCAAGGAAGCACATAAAGCGCCGCCAGCAGTGGCGGGAGAGAAAATGCAGGGAACGGATCTTGAAGAATCCGACGTTGCCGTCGAGCAGCTCTTCCTCGGGATCGAGAATGCGGTCACAGCCGACAAGACCCGAAAGCCCCTTCGCCTCCCACGCCTCACCCGCGGCGAGAGCGCAAAGCTGCTGGGAGATAGGATCCGCCCACAGATCCTCGGAGCAGGAGCCGACCAAAACGCAGCGCGGCGCGATCGTGGCAAGCAGATAGTGCTGATCGAAATCCTCGGAGAGGTTCTTTTCGGTGTATCGCTTGAAATTCTTACAGAACCAGAAGGGGAAATTGCCGTAGATATCCTCGTACAGCTCGCCGAGCTTGTAAACGTGCGGCTCGCGCGTATGCCCCGAGTTGCCGTGAGCGAGCGCGTCGCCCGCACAGCCCGCGGCGTTTGAAAAGACGAAGCGGAAGCGCTCGTCCATCATTCCCGTAAAGAGCGCAGTCTTTCCAAGGCGCGAATGCCCGACGATCGCGACGTTTTTCGCATCGGTGCCGTCAAGCGTCAGACCGTAGTCCAGCACGCGCATCGCGGCGTACGCCCAGATGCCGATCTTACCGCACGCGGTATCGGTGTTCTGCCCGTAAGGGAGTAAAAGCGGCGCAAGCCCGTTTTCAAAGTCGCCGTCGTCGCTCGATACGTCCTTGTAGCAGAAAAGCAGATAGTCGGCGTCGTACTCCGACATCTCCTCCTGCGCAAAATACGGTGAGCTCGTCATCGGGTGAAGGTTTGCGACGATCACGAGCGGTCGCTTTTTGCCATCGGTATGGAGCATACGGTCGACGCGAAAGGCGTGCGCCCTTCCGCCGATGCTGAGCGTCATCGTCACGTAGCTCTGGCAGACCGTGCCGAGCGCGAAGCGGGCCTCTACGCTCGTCGGCTCGCTGACGATGATCTCACAGGGGCAAGTCGGCAGATAGCCGTAGACCTCACGCTGCAGGATCTCCTTCATCTCCTCGCGCGACCGCAGGGGCGGAAGCGCTCTTTTTTTCAGCTCCTCATACGGATTCATATAACATCCTCCCGAATCGGTATTTTTCCTCATTGTAGCACAGCTCACCCCGATTTGCAAGTCTTTCACTTGATTTTTTTCATAGGATCTGATATCATTGAACCAAACCGATCGGGAGGCAAATATGGATTATCTTGCAACGCCGCGTTATCATTTCCGTCCAAAGCAGGGCTGGATCAACGATCCGAACGGTCTTGTTTATTTCGACGGCTATTATCATATCTTTTATCAGCACGCGCCGCACTACGAGGTGCCGTGGCAGGAGCCGATGCACTGGGGGCACGCCCGTACGAAGGATTTTCTTGACTTTGAGGAGCTGCCGATCGCCCTCACCCCCGATCAGCCCTACGACAGGGAGGGCTGCTGGTCGGGCACCGCAATCGTTAAGGACGGCGTGCTTTATCTCTTTTACGCCGCGATCACAGAGGATAAGATCGCCTCGGTGTCGGTCGCTACCTCGCGCGACGGCGTGCATTTTGAAAAAACGGAATCTACTACTGCGTGATGGCGACGGGCAATCCCGAAGCCGAGGCGGCGCGTCTCTTGCTTTACCGCAGTGAGGATCTGCTGCACTGGGAATACCGCGGTGTGATGAGTGAATGGGAGGCGGCGAAATATACCGAATGTCCCTCCTTTCTGCCCGCAGACAGCGGTCGCGCACTGCTTGCCGTTTCGGTCTGCAAGCCGACCTACCACTATTTTTCGGTTATGTACGGCGCGTTTGAGGGAGAACGGTTTACCCCCGACGCCGTTGCCGAGCTTGACCGCGGCCCCGATCAGTACGCGGGGCAGGTCTTTTGCGATCATAAGGGAAGACGGATCCTCATCGCCTGGATGCCGGGCTGGCGTTATCGCGGACTTGCCGCAAAGGATATCGGTTGCCTTTCTCTGCCGCGTGAGTTGAAATGCGAAAACGGCAGGATCACGGGCTATCCCGTCGCCGAGGTGCAGCATCTGCTGACCGACAGCGATCCTGCCGTAAAGCGTACGCCCGACGGCTTCGTCATCCTTCGCACCGACCGTGATCCGGTCGTTTACAAGGGTGAGATCCGCGACCTCAAGATCCTGCGCGACGAATATATCGTCGAGGTCTTCGTCAACGGCGGTGAGGAGATCTATACCGCGCTTTTGTAAACGAAAATTTACAAATAAAAAAGAGGCAAACGCCTCTTTTTTATTTGCTCTGCGCGATGTATTCGGTGGGAGACATCCCGATGGCTTTTTTAAATACGGTGGAAAAATAAAGCGGATCGGTAAAGCCCGAAAGCAGGGCGACGTTTTTGACCGAGTTGATACCGTGATCGAGCAGAGAAACGGCGTATTTGATGCGTAGCTCGCGCAGGTATTCCGAGTAGCCGACGCCCATCTGCACGCGGAAGGCGTGCGAGAGGTACTTCGGGTTATAGCTCAGCTCCGCGGCAAGCGAGGCAAGCGAGAGGGTGGGATCGGTAAAACGCTCCTCGGTTAGGCGCACGACTCTGTCGGCAGGACCGTCGCCCTCCCGCATATTGCCGTGCAAGCGGGAGAAGGTATAAAGGAGGATGCTCTCCGCGGCAAGATCGACCGTCTTTTCGCTCGCGCGGGCAAGACTCTCGCTCCATAGCGGGATCAGCCCGTCAAAGCCCTCGATCAAGCGGTGTGCGGAAGAAATGCCGAAGCGGCGCAACAGCTCCTCTCCCCGCGTGCCGTGAAAGCCGACGTACATATACGCAGAGCCATCCCTCGGCTCCGCGTAGAATTCCTCACCCTGCAGAACAAAAAAGAGCGTCCCCGCGCTGACGGGGTAGGCGTGCGCATCCACGTAAAAGCGTGCCGTCCCGTTTTTGACGAGGATCATGCGATGCTCCGACCACCTCTGCTTTTTTTGCATCGCCAAAGGCTCGGACTCCAGGACGAAAAACGAGACCGTGAGCGCATCACCGAAGATCGGCGAGGTGAATTTACAGATGTTCCGACGTGACATGGCAGCCTTCCTTTCTTTTTTCTCTATCTTACAATATTTTTTCCGGAAAATCAAGAGCAATCAAACCTTTTTCTATAAGGATATGGAAAAATTCCATTGCATTTGTAAAAGCACTTTGCTAAAATGGGATCATCAAACCAAACGGAGTGCTTATGTATTACGGACTGATCATTCTTTCGGTCGTGATGTTTGGCGGCGGCTTCGCCCTCAACAACGGCTATCGGAGGATCCGCGGCAGCAGCCTCAAGATCAGCCTGCAGTTCTCCCTGATCGGCGGACTTGCGGGAATATTGATCCTGCTTTTTTTGAACGGCTTTCGCTTTGAATTTACCCCCTTTACGCTTTTTATGTCCCTCCTCGCCACTGCAAACGGACTGACTCTCACCTATTGCGGCTTCAAGGCGCTGGGGCTGATCAACCTCTCGCTTTATTCGGTCTTTATGATGCTCGGCGGTATGCTGCTGCCCTTTCTGCAGGGACTCCTCTTTTTTGACGAGCCGATGACGCTTGCCAAAGGGATCTGCCTTCTGTTCATCCTCGCGGCACTGCTTCTGACCCTTGAGCGCGGCGAGCGCAAGCGCGGTTATATCTATTACGCCCTCGTCTTTCTGCTCAACGGAATGTCGGGCGTGCTGTCGAAGATCTTTACCGCCGCCCCCTATGAAAAGACGAGCGCGGCGGGCTATTCGATCCTGTACGCCATCTCGTCCTCCGTGATCTGCGCCTTGCTTTTGCTGATCTTTTTCCGCAAGAAGGACGCAACCCCGAAGATCGGGCTCGCCGATACGAGGCTCTGCCTCGGCTCCTGCGTCCTCAATCGCGTTGCAAACTTCATTCTGCTGATCGCACTGCTGCACGTCGAGACCTCGGTGCAGTACCCGATGGTCACGGGCGGCACGATGATCGTGTCAACTCTTATTTGCTTTTTTGACAAAAACAAGCCGAAAAAGCGTGAGCTTTTCTCGGTCGCGCTCGCCTTTCTCGGTATGCTTGCCTTGTTCGTAATTCCCATTTAATATAAACAAAGGAGAAATTGATATGAAACGTTACAGGATCGGTATTTTCGGCGTCGGTCGTGGGATGGACATCGCCAAAAACTTTATGCTCCTCAACTGCGAGATCGTCGCCGTCTGCGACTTTCACAAGGATCGCCTTGCCGCCGCACTCGCAAAGCTCGACAAAGATACGGCAGCCTACGAGGATTTCGATAGCTTCATCGAGCATCCGATGGACGCCGTCATCCTCGCCAACTATTTCCACGAGCACGCACCCTACGCGATCAAGGCGCTCGCACGCGGCATCCACGTCTTTTCCGAGTGCATCAGCAACGGCACGATGGCAGAGGGCGTTGAGCTGATCCGCGCCGCAGAGAAAAGCGACGCCGTCTACTTCCTCGCGGAAAACTATCCGCAGATGCTCTTTAACCGCGAGATGAAGCGCATCGTCGATAGCGGCACACTCGGAAAGATCCTGTACGCCGAGGGCGAATACAATCACCCCGGAAGCCCGTGGAACGACGAATTCCGCCACCGCTACAACTACTTTGAAAAGCATTGGAGAAATTATCTGCCGCGCACCTACTACATCACGCATTCGCTGGGACCTGTGATGCGTGCAACGGGCGCAACGCCGCGCGTCGTAACGGCGTTTTCGGTCTACGCGCCCACCGCATCTGACGTTCCGTCGGCAAGCTACGTCGCCGATCGCGCGTCGATCGTCACCACGCAAAACGATGACGGCTCGATCTTCCGCATTACGGGCTGTGCCGCCCTTGGCGGTCACCATAACGCCTATCGCGTCTGCGGTGAGAAGGGACAGATCGAGAATCTGCGCGGAATGGACGGACAGGTCATGCTCCGCTACAACGGTTGGCAGATCCCCGAGGGCAAAAAGGAGATCAACCTCTATATGCCCGATTGGAACGATAAGGACGAGGAGCTGATCAGGACCTCGGGCCACGGCGGCGGCGACTATCTGACCGCGCGCGCCTTCCTCGAGTGCATCGAAAAGGGCTGTCAGCCCGAGCATCCCTACCACGTCCACGCGGCAGTCGCGATGTCCTCGGTCGCGATCCTCGCGCACCGCTCGGTGCTTGCGGGCGGCAAGCCCTTCGAGATCCCCGACTTCCATACGGAAGAAGCGCGTCTGCAGTACGAAAACGACAGGGAAACGCCCTTCTTTGGCACCGACGGATCTGCGCCGACGATCCCCTGCTGCTCGGATCCCACCTTCGCACCGAGCGAAAAGAACCTCGAGCTTTACCGCAAATCTCTTGAAAAATAAAGCAAGCAGAAAGAGAGAACGAACGTCCTCTCTTTTTCTGTTGGCTTCAGGTTTAGAGTTATAAGGCTCGCTAACGCTTGCCGTTATGAATTTGCTGCGCAAACGTTATGGTATGATTGCCCTACTGATCTGCAGCTTGGCGAAGCCAATCATAACGGTGCGAAGCATTTCATAACTCATAACTTGCCCGTAAGGGCAATCATAGCTTTAGCGTGTTCTCCGTTAAGGATAACACGCTAAACGCTCCTTTTTTGCTTTTGACGATTGACTGCCGTTTTCGCGTGTGCTATAATTGATAGGGAAGTGACGGAGCAACGCTCCTCATAAAAACCGATCCATTCGGAAAGAATAAGAAAAAACTGCCCAAGGAGTAGCTATGAGAATACTATTTTACGATACGAAGCCGTACGACAGAGAATCCTTCGAGCGCGTCGCCTCGCAGTATAAGGATATCACGGTCGAGTATCTCAAAACCGATATTTCGGAAAAAACGGTCAGCCTCGCCTGCGGCTACGACGCCGTCTGCCTGTTCGTCGCCTCCGACGTCTCGGCACCGATCGTCCGCGCCCTCGCCAAGTGTGGCGTGCGTCTGATCCTTTTGCGCTGTGCGGGCTTCAATAACGTCGATCTTTCGGAAGCCGAACGCCTCGGCATCACCGTCATGCGCGTCCCGGGCTATTCGCCCGAGGCTGTCGCGGAGCACGCGATGGCGCTTGCCTTCGCCGTCAACCGCCATATCCATAAGGCGTATATCAAGGTGCGCGAGAACAACTTTGCCCTCATCGGACTAACGGGTATGAACTTCCACGGAAAGATCGCGGGCATCGTCGGCACGGGTAAGATCGGCGCGGCAATGTGCCGCATCTGCCACGGACTCGGAATGAAGGTCATCGGCTACGATATGTATAAAAATCCCTCGCTCGATTTCGTCGAGTACGTGGAGCTTGACGAGCTGCTCGCAAAAAGCGACCTGATCTCCCTGCATTGCCCGCTGATGGAATCGACCTACCATATGATCGACCGCACGGCGATCGCAAAGATGAAGGATAACGTCATCCTCGTCAACACCTCGCGCGGTGCGCTCATCAGCACGGAGGACCTCATTTACGGCATCCGTCAGCACAAATTTGCGGGCGTCGGGCTTGACGTGTACGAGGAGGAGCAGGAGAACGTCTTTGAGAATCGCGAGGACGATATTCTCGAGTCCTCGGTCACCGCGCGCCTTCTGTCCTTCCCGAACGTGATCGTCACCTCGCATCAGGGCTTCCTTACCGTCGAGGCGCTTGAGGCGATCAGCAAAACGACCCTCGACAACGCCGAAAGCTTCCGCCTCGGCACGCCCCTTGCAGAAAATATTGTAAAGTAAAGTTGACAGGAGACCTCTTGGTATGTCAGAAGAAAACGCCTTCCGCTTCGCGGAATTTGCTCATCCCGTCGCGGTGAAGGGAAAGGTACGCCGCAACCGCATCCTGCTCTTGACGGTGCTCGCGCTCGTCTCGCTCGCCTACGTACTACTGACCACCGTGGCAATCAAGCTGCCCCAGCTGATCGCGCTTTTGCCGCTTTTCATCTGGATCGTTTTGATGTTCACCTGGCGCTACGTCAGCTACGAATGCGCCACGCGCGTCGAGGACGGCACGCTCTCCTTTGCCCGCCTGTTCGGCAAATCGCGCCGCGTGCTCTGGTCCTGCCGCGTCAGCGAGCTGCTCTACGCCGCCCCCGACACCCCCGAGGCACGCGCGCACGCGCAAGCCCTCGCCCCGCACGCCCCCCTTCACGACTACACCTCAGGCGCCGCCGTTCCCCTTCGCTACCTCGCCGTCGCCTCGGTCAACGAAAAGCTCCACCTCGTCCGCTTCGACTGCTACGACGAGCTCATCCGCACCCTCCGCTTCTACAACAAATCCGTGCTCACAAAATAAAGAAACGCACTGTTGCCTTGCAACAGAGCGTTTCTTTATTTATCCTTTTGCTTCCCGAACAGGTAAAACTTCTTTTCCTCGCCGTGGGTGAGCCGCACGATGTTCTGGCGGTGGCGGAAGACGAGAAGGAGCGCCGCGAGGATGAGGATCCATTCGGTCCAGAGCGAGCCGAGGCCGAAGAAGGGAAGGATGCAGGGGCCGAGCAGGGCGAAGATGATCGAGGAGATCGACATGATCTTGACCGTAAACAGAAGGATCAGGAAAACGCCCATGCAGATCAGCGCCATGCGCCAATCGACGAAAAAGTAGGTGATGATGCAGGTCGTCATCGACTTGCCGCCCTTGAATTTGTACCAGACGGGGTAGGAGTGACCGACCATCGTGAAGAAGCCGCCGAACACCGCGCCAAGCGAGAAGGCGTAGCCGAAATGCGTGGCAAGAAGCGCGGCGCCGAGCGCGGGCGCGACCGCCTTCAGCATATCAAAGATCAGAACGAGCCAGCCCGTCGAGCCAAAGACGCGCTTGAAATTGGTGAAGCCGGGATTGCCGCTCCCGTATTCGCGGATATCCTTTTTGTAGAGTAGCTTTGAAAAAATGATCGCGCCGTTGAGTCCGCCGATCAGGTAAGCGCCGACAGCGATGGCAATGGCGAGCAGGATCCTGGTTGTCATAAGAATTCCTTCCCCGAAATTTCGGTTTGTTTTCTTTACGTCCTTCCTATTATATCACAGGTTTTGGAAAAGGTCAAGAGTTTTATTTTGCGCGAGTGCGGCGCGGTAATGCTCGGGCTTATGCGCGTCGATCGGCGAGAGGGGCTTGCCCGTGCCGATCACCGTTACGCGGTTGACGTGACGGTAGCCGAGCGCGCGCGGCGGCAAATGCACGACTGCATCGTTTTGGTTGCAGATCGGATGAAAATCCGAAAACAGGGCACGCAGATAGGGGGTCGGCCGTCCGTACAGCACGCGCGGCGATCCAAAGCCGATGCCGCGCACGCCGTGCAAAAGCGTAGGGCGCAAAAGCTTTGCGTATTCGTACGCGAAGGTCGCAAGCGCCGCGCCGTGGCTGTAGCCCACGAGATAGATGCGCCCGATATCCGCGTCAAGCATCAGCGGCGTGAGCGTCGGCAAAAGCGAGCGAAAGACCTGCAAAAATCCGCGGTGGCAGGAAAAGCGCACGCCCTCCCCGCAATCCGCCCGTGCGGGAAAGTTCAGATTGTTCTTCCAGTCCTCAAAGCCGTTCGAGTGCTGAAAATAAAGGTCAAGCGTCGGCACACCGTCCTCCGCGCGATAGACTGCGGCATAGTCGGCAGAATCGCCAACCGTCGTATAGTCGGCAGAAAGACAGGCGTCAAAAAAATCAAGCAGGGTCATACTTACTCCGAATGCAAAGATTAATCTACATTCAGTATATGCGTCCGAGCAGAATCGAGTTGTTTTAATGCTTGCTTGGGGGTTATCAAAAAGTAACCTTTATATGTAAAATAGTAACTTCTTTTCGCAGTGTCATTGACAGAAGGTAACGCGATTGTTAAAATGATAGCAAGACGTAAGATTTTCAATTCTTATGTGAAATTCAAAGTTGAAAAGGGGATGTATTGGTTATGAGAAAAGTATTCAGCTTCCTTTTGGCACTTCTTATGGCTCTGGCAGTTGTTCCGCTTTCGGCTCTGTCCGTATTGGCGTCCGAGCCTGCGTCACAAACGGCAGCCTCCGACGCGTGGGACGCGATGTCCGAAAAGGATAAGACCGACGCGTACGCATCGCTTTACGCGGAGGGCGCGACCGGCATCTTCTTTGCGTACAACGCGCAAAAAGACGGCACCGTTACTCTGAACGGTAATGGCGGCGGCACTTGGCAGAACCTTGCAGGTGGCGACGCGGCAACCCTTATCGGTGCGACCGGCTCCTTCGTAGCACTTGACGGCAAGACCTACACCAAGGGCTGGCAGGCAAGTGACAATTCCATCGGCTACACCACCTCCTGGCAGACGCCCGGCTCGAACTCGCTTCAGATGCCCTCGTCCTTGCTCGGCAACGGCGACACTACGCTGGAGATGGTAGCAAGCCTTGACGGCTTGCGTGCTGAGACAGGCGACAAGATGGGCTCGCTTGCAGGCGACGGAGACGCGATCCTGTGGACGAACCTGATCAAGGGTAAAAACCTGCAGATCCAGCTTCTGCACAGAACCCCCATTGATAGCATTGCAAACGGAATCCACTTGGCATGGTTTTATAACGGCTACTCCGATACCGGCGCGAAAAACAATTCCGAGCTTGGACAGATCACAAGCGGGTTGGAAGGAATCCGCAAACAAATTCTGAGCTTCACCGTAACCGAAGCGCAGAAGGGGGATACGGTGCTTGTCAACTGGCAGTTCAAATCCTCCCCCACGACACTCGTTAAGGAATTGCAGGCAGGCGGTAAGGAATCCGCCGCATACACCACGGGTGGCGAAACTCTGATCCTTCTGGAAAACGTTCCCGCAAGCGTCTACGCGGTCCGTACCTACAAGCGCGTCCTCACTGATGCTGAACGTATGCAAAACCATTTTGTAGATATTGCGTTTGCTCTTCATCTTGACGTGGACGGCATCTTTGATTTGACCGAAAAACAGCGCGTGAGCGCTATGTCAGCGCTTGGAGAGGCGTTCAAGAATCTCGATCTCAACACGGTGACAAAGGAGGTGGCGCAGCCACTGCTTGATGCTGTGATCGCTGAATATTCACTTGCTGACGATTATGAGGAATACGCGCTTCTGTACGCGCAAAACGGACTCAAAGCTCTTCTGTTTGCATACCACGGAGACGACGTTACGGTCAAGCTCGACGGTAACGGCGGCGGCACGTGGAAGAGCCGTACCGAGGACGGTGCGGTCTACGCGCTGATAGGTAACAATAACGGTGCTTATACCGCAGGCGGAGTCAATTACACCACGGGATGGAATACTGTCAGTGGTGGCGGTATCGGCTATAGCCTCTCCTATGATTATTTGAATAACGGCGGTACGGGACATTATATCGATCTCTCCTCGCAAATCACTAACGCGCAGTATGATGATGACTATACCATTGAAATGATTATGAGCCCACGCGGCTTGCAGGCAATCAATGCGCAAAGCGGCGACGAGCGTTGGGAATACGGCATTGTCCAGGCGCCGAACTACCACATTTATACCCGTCACTCCTATCAGGGGATCACGACGCTTCCCGCAAATCAAACGATGCCGCTTGATAATATTTATCTCGGCTATTCGAATAACGGAACCTATGGCGGCGGCTGGCTCGCTCAGTACATAAACCCCGCATTGACCGCCGGTAAGCTTTATACGCTTTCGGTAACGCAGTCGATCGACGGTAATAACGCAACGGTCACCACCTATATGGGCGGTTATACGGGTGCTGATCCCGAGCGTACGTTCACCACGGAGGCACAGAACGCAAGCGGTAACAATTTCCGCGCGCTGAATAACGTTCCCGCAACCGTATATTCTCTCCGCTTCTATGACCGCGTGCTTACGGAAAGCGAGAAGCTGCAGAACCATTTTGCGGATCTTGCGGTTGCCAATCGACTTGAGTTCGATATTGAAGCATTCCTCAGCCTGCCCGCCCTTGCGCAGAGCATTGTGTACGAGGCAATGAAGGATTACGAGATCTTCGGTGAGGATCAGACAACTCTGCAAAGCGCATTGGATGCTGCTTATATCGAGGCGTCGCATGCGGCAGATGCAGGCGGTCTTGTATCCTTTGACGGTATTTCTGCAAGGCTTGAGGGAGAAAACGGCTTCCGTACCCTCTGGGCGGTTGACCTTGCAAAGCTTGCAGAGCTTGAAACGATGTACGACGTCCGCTACGGCGCGCTTCTTGGTGTTGGCAATTATTACGGCATCGACTATATTGATTTGAAGGCGCTGACTGTCAAGTATGACGAAAGCGGCAAGGCGATCTCCGAGGTAGGCAACAGTAGTGCCGTGCTGGTTTACGACACGAATTCGGAAAACCAAAACGCAAGCTACTTGTTCGTACGCTACGATGAAGAGAAGCAGACGGCGACTTACTCCTTCGCCGTTATGTACGGGGACAAAGGCACGACGGATATGGTTGATCCTGCCAAGTATAAGACGAAATACGTATGTCGCGCGTTCGTTACCCTGACGGATAAGAACACGGGAGAAACGGCGACGATATACGTTGACGGTATCAACCAAAGCTTCACGGAAAATGAAAGAGTTTCGTTAGAGGAGGTTGCCGCAGAGCTTCTTGCAAAAGGCTATGCGGATAACGCAAACCTCAAGGCGATCGCTGAAAGAGCGAAGGAGTTCGTGGAATACAAGGATATGACGGTTTACGAATACTTTGGAAAATGGATCGACCCCAACACCTGTCCTATGAACTTTGAGCTGGTCAGCTCGACGCTGATCCCCAGCCCGAAGGCAGGTGTGCCCGACGTTGTTTACAACACGATTTTGGTGGATCTTGGTATACAGAACACTAAGTTCGCACTCTCCTACGCCTACCCGTTGGTTGATGAGCCCGCAACGCTCCCCGCGATCATGATGATCCACGGCGCGTCGCAGAGCTTTTACAACTATACATCAAGCGTGGTTTACGCGGCACAGTGCGGCTACGTTGCAATGGCGCACGACCAGCCTGCCATTACGAACTCCGATCCCGCTATGTCCGGTACGGTTGGCGACTTCCGCGATACCGACAGATATATGACGATCAACAACCCGATGGCTTGCGTAATGACCTCGACTGTTGCGGCAGGGCTTACCGCCTTCCATATGCTGCAGTCGGGCGCAGGACTTCTTGATGCGAACGGAAACGCTTACACCAACATCACGGTTGATACGGAAAACATCGGTATCACGGGTATCTCATGGGGCGGCTGGGCAACCTCTATGATGGGCGTTCTGCTTGGCGATCAGGTCAAAGCAATTGCTGCAAAGTTCCTTTGCGGTAACAACACGCTCAACTGGTTTGCACCGGAGCTGAATAAGCTCTCCCCTGAAATCAGCGCAACCTGGCAGAAGTTCTTTGACCCCGGAATGTATGCCGCAAATCTCAAGGCAGCTTTCCTGATGGAAGAGGCGTCAAAGGATACCTTCGGTACTCCTGCTTCCATTAACAAGTTCCTCACCGAGGCAATGACAGGGGATTCTGCGGGCATCTACCTGACGATCATCCCGAACGAGAACCATAAGCACTCGAACACCACACTTACAAACGGCGTACATTACGGCATCCTTGGCGCCAGCGGCTATCTCTCTCCCAATACCACTTCGTTGCCGAGCGGCGTCATTTCGACAAACGCAAAGGAGCTTCTCATGATCAACAATGAGCTTGCCTTCTTTGAATACTATCTGAAGGGTAACGGATACGCTCCCTCGCTCGTCCTCGTTGACCACAGTACAACCGCAAAGCAGGGTGACGGTAGCCTCAAGGTCACCTTCACAGTAGAAACGGCAGAGGAAAATCCTGTAGCGGACGGCATCAAGCTCTTCTACTCGCCCTCCGGCGACGCTTGGAATGCAGAGGCAAAGCTTTGGTCCTTTGTGACGGCAAGTGTCGTATCGCAGGATATTAATGCGGAAACCGGCTTGAATGTTTACACCTACACGGCAACTATTCCCGCTTCCGCTGCGTCCCAAAACCTCGAGTTTTTCGCATATTATGAAAATGCAGAGCTCGGTATCACCAACTGCTCGAATATGTATTCCTACACAGCGGCAAACGGTAGCTTCATCCTCACGGGTGGCTATACCATGCCGTAAAGATAAAACAGAAAACCGACCGAGTAATGATATGCACCTCCAAAAGTTATACACTTTTGGAGGTGCATATCGAGTGTTCAGTTTGCCTTCGGTCAAAAGTGCGGTGCTCCTTCCGCGACGATGATTTTTAATATAGTCAAGATAAAACTGCCCGTACTTGCCAATTTGATAATTGGTTTGTTCGGGCAGTTTTATTTCCGGTATAAGACGCCCGTTTTCCTCACGATAGGTTCAACCAAGTGTTTCATACAATGTTTTCATTACAGTAACTCCATTCAAATTATTATTTGCGATATACTGTATCGATTGTCTTTACCACTTGTTTTTGAAACCTTCGTTATGGGGTCTCGTCATTCGGCAGCCCCTTTTTTGTTCAATCAAAGCTCAAAACACCCATACACACTCTGTGTTATTGAGTAGCTCGAACGGTATAAGGATCAAAACACGTCAAGCGGTGCGCGGTCGGTCCACGCGCCGTTCGTGAAGTCGGGGAACGCGACGGCAGAGCCCGTTGCGATCGACGCCTCAGACAGCGGCGTGACCGCCATCCACGCGGCGGCGTCGTAAACGTCGATCGGCATCGGCGCGCCGCTTCTTACGCAGTCGACGAAGGCGCAAAGCTCGAGCCAGTCGATCCCGCCGTGACCGCCCTTGATGCCGTTTTCCATATAATCCCGCCAGACGGGGGAAAGATGCTCCTCAAAATTCTTCGCGGTGCCCCAGGTCGCCTCCGCTTCCCACGCGTGTGCCGATACGCCGTCAAGGTGGAGTGAATCGCTTTCCTCGCTGTACATCCCCTTCGTGCCCTGCACGGTGAAGCCGCGGCTGTACGAGCGCGGCAGGGTGGTGTCAAGCGTCAGAACGATCGTCGCACCGTCAGCACAGGTGATCACAGTCGTGACGATATCGCCCTGCGCGAAATCGGCGTGCATCAGCGCCGCGTCGTCGGGCTTCTTTTGGGCAATATATTCCTTCATGCCCGCCGCCTTCGAGGCGACTGAAACGAGCGACAGCATACGGTTTCCGCGGTTGATATTCAACACCTTCGCGATCGGTCCAAGCTCGTGGGTCGGATAGTTCTCGCCGTTGCGGTGCAGATAGTTCTTCAGGCGGTAGTGCCTGTTTTCCTTGCCGAAGGCGATCTCCTCACGCAGGTCGTGGAAGTATCCGCCGCGGCAATGTACGATCTCACCGAACAGCCCACGACGGACCATATTCAGCACCATCGTCTCGCGCTTGCCGTAGCAGCAGTTTTCAAGAAGCATAAAGGGCGTTTTGGTCTTCTCATAGGTGCGCACGAGCTGCCAGCAGTCGTCGACCGAGTAAGCACCGCCGACCTCCATTGCCGTGCATTTGCCCGCCAGCATACAGTCGACCGCCGCGGGCACGTGATTTTCCCACGCGGAGAAGATAAAGACGGCGTCAAGCGACGGATCGGACAGCATATCACGGTAGTTTTTCGTAGCAAGGGGCGTTTTCTGCCCTGCCGCCTCGACCGCCTTGATGCCCGCGTCGATACGGTCCTCGTAAAGGTCGCAGACCCAGCGTACGGTCACCCCCTCGATCTGAAGGAGCAGCTCCAGCATCGCGCTGCCGCGGCAGCCGAGTCCGATCACGCCTGCGCTTATGTTTTTCATTTGTATATCCCCGCTTTTTGTTGTTTAGAAAATTATAACACGGTTATTAGCAAAGTTCTATGTGATATTGGGTCAAATTTCTTTTATTTTGGACAGAGTCAGTCCACCGCCAGCTGATCCCACGCCGCCTCGGTCTCCTCGGCAAGGCGGATCTGGGTGCGCGTGCGGTCAAGGTTGTGCTTTTCGCGCGTGGTGCGGAAGTAGGTGTCGCCAGAAAGGTAGTCGGTGAGGAAGCGCATACCGCATTCCAGCATCATCATCAGCGCGCCGTCGCGCAGCATCGTGCGCTCCGCAGGGACGAGCCCGTCGCCCGCGCCCGCAAGGTATGCCGCGGCGTACGCCTTGTATTTTTCAACCGAGAAATGCACCTTCGAAAGGTCGACCTCATCCTCTGCCGCGGTCGATGCGCCGAAGCGGATCGCGTCGCCGAAGTCGTTGACGGTAAAGCCCGGCATAACGGTATCGAGGTCGATGACGCAAAGCGGCGCACCGCTGTTAGCGTCAAAGAGAATATTGTTGATCTTGGTGTCGTTGTGCGTTACGCGCAGGGGAAGCTCGCCTCTTTCGTGCGCGCGCATTAAGGTATGGTAGTAATCGGCACGCGCACGGTAGAACTCGATCTCGGTCTTGACCTCGGCGGCTCTGCCGCATACGTCGCGCTCCACTGCCGCGAGAAAATCGCGGTAACGCTTCGGCGTGTCGTGAAACTGCGGGATCACGTCGTAAAGCTTTTCTGCGGGGAAATCCGAGAGCATTGCGGCAAACTCGCCGAAGGCGCGACCTGCCGACGCAAACTCCTCGGTACTGCGCGGCATCTGAATGGCAAGGCTGTCACGCACGAAGTCAAATACGCGCCAAAGCTCGCCGTCTGCGTCAATATAGTAATGCTTGCCGTCATCGGTCTTGCAAAGATGCAACGTGCCGCGCAGGGGATCCTGCCCCTTCGCCTGTAGCTTTTTCCCAATATGCTCGGTTACGAGGGCGATGTTCTCCATCACCTGCTCGGGATGTTTGAATACGCCGCGATTGACCTTTTGCAGAATGTAATCGCCGCCCCCTGCGGTGAGAACGCGGTAGGTCTCGTTGATGTGCCCGTGACCGTAACGCTCGCAGGATACGGGATTTTTCGTTGCGGGAAATACGTGGCAAACTGCCGTTGCTCTGTTCTGTTCCATGGTTATGCTCCGTTCTTTTGTAAGATTTTGTTTATAAATTTGATTTTTTATGGTTGCGGGGTGATTCACCCATCACGCGCTTATAAAACACCGAAAAGTAGTTGACGTCAGAGAAGCCGAGCGCCGCCGCGACCTCGGTCACGGTCGCCCCCTCGCGCAGCCGTTCACACGCGTACCGCGCGACGGCGCGGTGATAGTAATCGGCAAGCCCCGTTTTCGCATAGCGGGCAAATATGCGCTTGGCGTTGCTGACGCTCATTCCCGCGGCGGCGGCGATCTCGGGCACGCTCATCCGCTTGGTGATGCCTGCGGTGATCGCGGTCATCAGGCGTTGGTAATGCTCCTCTCCCTGCGTGAGTGGGGTACGCTGTGTCAAGGGATGGTCGAGCGCGGAAAGCAACAGATGCTCCATACGGTTGGTGAAAATCGCCGCCGCCGCGTCCTGCCCGTGGAGGAGAGCTTGGAAATAAATGTCAAGCTCGAAGGAGAAAATACCGCGCGCATCGGATACGGCACTTGAAAACTCAGAGATCAGCGTGTCGGATAAGTGAAAGTAACGACCACCGTCCTCGGGAAGCGTGACGCTGCCGTGAAAGCTGAATACGCCGAAGGTGAAGGGGGTGCCGTCGGCACCGATTGCGTGAAACTCCCCCGGTGGATGGAAGATCGCATCGCCCGCGTTCATATGAAAGACGCGTTCCCCGGCGGTGATGAGCGCGCGCCCCGAGAGTATGACGACAAACTCCCAAAAGGGGTGGCTTTCGCCCTGAAAGCGGTAGCCTTCGTCATATTCACGGATAAAAAGGGAGACACCCTCGGTCACGTCCAGCGCGCGGCGCAGGGGAAGCGAGGGGAAGCTTGATGGGTGCATACAACCTCCGCAAAACATCAAAATAAAAGATTCGCATTCATTATAACACAATTGCTTTGGTTTGTATATAGTTTTGAGAAAAAAATAAAAATGAACAAGCGTTCGCACATTTGCCGCAAAATTATGCAAGACGGGGTCAGAGCTTTTTGTTAAAATAAAATGTGAATATCGGATCGAATCAGGAAGATAAAAGGACGGGTTTTGCTGAAAGAAGTCGGTTTTGTCCATCTTTTTCTTGAAAAAATCCATTTGATTATATAGGAAAGAAATGTATAATTGTAGGTAAAAGAAACGAAAAAGTGAAAGAAACTCAATTTGGAAGAGAGGAAACAAATGAAATATACGATCTACGTCGATGCAGCCAAGGGAAACGATTCCAATAACGGTAGGAAGTCCGCACCGTTTTTGTCCGCACAGCGGGCGTTTGACGCAGCGCGCGAGCTGCTTGCAACCGAAATGACCGCCCACGTGACCGTGCAGTTCAAAAAAGGAGTTTACCCCATTACGCAAGCGCAGATCTTTGACGGTCGCGCGATCTATGCCGATCATTACAGCCTCGAGCTGCGCGGAGAGCGCGGTGCTGTGCTGACGGGCTGTCACGAGATCCCCGCGAGCAGCTTCAGGCCCGTGACAGGGAAGCCCTATTACGCTTATCGCTTGCCCGCCGAGCTACGCGACCGAAACGGTGTCGCACCTGTCTCTGCCGCCGTCTGCTTCAACGGCGAGATGCGCGAGGCGGCGGCGAGCGAATATAGCGAAACCCCCTACAATGAGGAATGCTTCACCGATGAGAACGGCAAGGAATACTATTCGGTTTTTGTAAAGGAAGATTTACTTTCGGGTCTTTTCGGCGCACCGCGTGAGAGCGATGGAAAGCCCTCGCTCCTTTGTGATCCGTCGATGCGGCTGTCGGTCGTTTTGTCCTGGTACTTCTCGGTCGTACGCATCGAGGGGGTCGATTATGCGCACTCCTTCGGCACACAGGACGAGGGGTGTCACAAGGGATACGTTGCCCTGCGCCTTGCCGATCCCGACGGCGAGCAGTTTCATCAGAACCCCCACTACGTCGGCAAGCTCGGTGACGGAAAGGGTCGCCGCTTCCGCTTGCAGGGAAACCTTGGTTTTTTGCGCAAGGCGGGACAGTATTATTACGACCGCACCGAGGGCGTGATCTATTATTATCCGAAAAAAAGCGACGATATGAAGGACGGTAGCATCGGACTTTCGGTCACTTCTACGCTTTTGTCCTTCGAGCGAATGCGGAACATCACGGTCGAGGGGCTTCGCCTTTGCGGTACGACGAGTGAGCTCGGTGCGACGCAGGGGTGTCTTTCGGGTCAGTCGGGCTACCTTTGCCACGGAGAGAAAAAATGGTGCCTCGACAGCGCGATTCGCGCTACGACGGTCGAGGATCTCACCGTGCGCGACTGCCGCATCAGCGACGTTTACTATCACGGCATTGCCATGAACGGAAAGCTGCGCCGCATTACGGTCGACGGCTGTGAGTTCCGAAACGTCGGCGCTTCCTCGATCGCCATCGTTCCCGAGGGGGTTGAAAGCTGTGCCGAGGACTTGAAGATCGTAAACAATTATTCACAAAATTCGGGATGCATCTTCCACAATTGCTGTGCCTTTCTGATCACGCACGTCAACCGTCTGTCGATGCTCCGCAACACCGTGATCGACTCCTCCTATTCCGCGATCTCGGTCGGCTGGCTCTGGAATTTCAGCTACGAGGATCCCGACAGCCCGCGTGCCAACGTCAAAAATGCGGAGATCGCCTACAATTATATAGAAAACCCGATGATCCGTTGCTACGACGGCGGCGCGATCTATATCAACGGCGGCTCGCTGCACCCCGATAAGTACAAGGGAAGCATCAACTCGATGCACCACAACTACGCCTACTGCGGCACGCCGCATACAAGCCGTGAAAAGTGTATGGAGACCTCCACCTCGCTCTACCACGACGAGGGCGCGTCACATTGGCACACGCACGACAACGTGATCTGGGCAGACGAGGAAACGCTCACACGCTGGAGCTATCTTTCGCTTCAGGATGCGGGGGTCGGCGTCCGTCACGTAACCGTGGAATCGAACTATATTCTGAACGTCAAGGAAGCACTCCTCACGACGGGTGAGGGGCGCGTGATGGCGGATCGGCATATTTACGAGCGAAACAGCGTGATTTTACATAGCGGACGGACACCGAGCGACTTTTCAGCCGTCCCCGATCCGATGGCGGAAAGGATAACGGCGATCATTGCGGGCGCGGGCGCGCCCCTGCGTAAAAACGGTGCCTCCGTTGACCTTTCTGCTTACACGCAAAGGGCGGTCGGCGGAGAGTCGCATCCCTATCTTCTGACGGGCTATTCCGACGAGGTCGTTGACCGCGTCTATATGCAGTTTGATTACAACGAGCGATGGTTCAGATTCACGCACGCCGAGCTGCGCCGCATCGGCGGCAAGCTCCCCGAGGAATTTACTGATTTTGAGCAGCTTCTGTTCTGCGAGGGGTATAAAAACAAGGCGAAGATCGCCTTTTCCTCGATCAATACGACGGTGGGACTTGCCGAGTTCGGGCTGTATGACCAGAAGCCGAAGCTTCAAAACGCAATGCGCTTTGCCAAAATGATCGGCTGTGACAACGTGCGCGTTTATGCGGGGCTTGTGCCCGAGGGTGACGACACCGCGCTCTACTATGAATCCGCGAAGAAGCGTCTGGCAGAATTCACAGCCCTTGCCGAGCGGGAGGGGCTAACGCTCTGGCTCTGCCACAAGCGCGGCACAGCGGCAAAAACACCCGCGGAGGCACGACGACTGCTCGATGCCGTCGCCTCCCCGCATTTGCGCGCGGTCTATTCGCCCGCTGAGGCGGCGCGTGCAGGCGTCGACGTGATCGAGGGCTTTGAGTCTTTGCGCCCGTACCTCGATTATTTCGCGGTGACCGACCTCGACGAGAAGGGGATGTCGGTGCCCGTCGGAGCGGGGACGCTCCCCTACGAGCAGATGCTTTTCGACCTGCTTTCCTCGGATTACCGCGGCTTCATCGGGCTTGAGCCCGCCTTCGGTCTGCTCGGCGGCCTTCGGGAGATCGAGGCAAACGGTAAGAAATATTCGCTCGCGGGCGGCAACGCCAACCGCGTGAATGCCGCGCATCTTGCTCTGCGCGATCTGCTTTCAAAAATCGAGGGACGGCTTATGCAATCTTCCGTTAATTGAATATCGTGTAAAAATTATTGAAGATTTTGTAAATACACGGCATACCGTCTTTGCTATAATAGAACACAAGGAGAGAAGTTGTCAGTAAAAAACGGCGGGTTCTCTCCTTATTTTTCAACCGAAAGAGGAAGTGCTATGAAACAGATCCTTTACGTAGATGCAAAAAACGGAAGTGACGAAAACAGCGGCAAGCGCGGTCACGCCTTCAGGAGTGCGGGGCGCGCCTTCAGCGCGGCACACGCGCTTTTGTCGAAAAAGGCGGACGTCGAGCTGACGCTCCGCTTCAAGCGAGGCGTCTATGCCACGTCGGAGCCGCTCACGCTCTCGGGCGAGAGCTTCAAGGGCGACTATTCGCTCACGCTCTCGGGTGAGCGCGGTGCCGAGATCCGCGGCACGTACGATATCCCCGCCCGCCTTTTTGAAAGGGTCGAGGGAAAGGAATACTACGCCTACACCCTGCCGACTGAGCTTTACCGTGACGGGCGTCCGCCGAAGTCGAAGGCGGTCTACTTTAACGGCGAAACGCGCGACCGCGCGGCAAGCGACTACACCGATACCGATTACAACGAGGAATGCTTCACCGACGAGGACGGCAGGGAGTATTATTCGATTTTTGTAAAGGAAGGTTTACTTTCCGACCTACTCGGCGCACCGAGAGAGAGCGACGGCAAGCCGACGCTGCTTTGTAACCCCCATATGGAGCTTGCGATCGTCCTGTCCTGGTATTTCTCGATCGCGCGCATTGAGGGCATCGACTACGCGCACTCCTTTGGCAGTGAAGCCGAGGGCTGTCACGAGGGCTATATTGCCCTGCGCCTCTCTGACCCCGACGGCGCGCATTTTCACGACAACCCCGGCTACGTCGGCAAGATCGGCGACGGCAAGCACCGCCGCTTCCGTCTGTGCGGCAACCTCGCCTTTTTACATAAGGCAGGTCAGTATTACTACGACGAGGATGCGGGCGTCGTTTACTATTATCCCCGCCGTGACGACGATATGGAGCGCGGCATCATCGGTCTTGCGCTCTGCGACCGATTGCTTTCCTTTACGGATATGAAAAATATCACCGTCGAGGGACTCCGCCTTTGCGGCACGACGAGTGACGTGACCGCGGGCGGCGGCTGTATGACGGCGCAGGCAGGCGTCATCCGTTTCCGTGAGGAGAAAAAATGGTGTACCGACGCGGCCGTCTATACCAAAGACGTCGAGAACCTCAAAATCCTTGACTGCCGCATTTCGGATACCTACTACCACGGTATCGCGGCGGAGGGAATGCTCAACGGTGCCGAAATCGCACGGTGCGACTTCAAAAACATCGGTGCGTCGTCGATCTCGATCGTGAGCCGTCCGACCTCGAATCCCGCAAGAAATCTCGTCATCACCGACAACTATTCCGAAAATTCGGGCTACGTGTTCAACAACTGCTGTGGCTTCTTTATCTTACACGTCAACGGCTTGAAAATGCTTTATAACACCGTCATCGACTCCTCGTATTCCGCAATTTCGGTCGGACTTACCTGGGCCTATATGTACGGCTCGATCGACGAGCCCGATGCCAACATCAAAAATGCGGAGATCGCGTATAACTACATCGAGAACCCGATGATCCGCTGTTATGACGGCGGTGCCATCTACGTCAACGGTGGCACGGCAAACGTCAAAAAATACAAAACGCTCTACAACTCGATGCATCACAACTACGCCTACTGCGGTACGCCTCACAAGGGACGCGAGAAGTGTATGGAGACCTCGACCTCGCTTTATCACGATACGGGCGCTTCGCATTGGCACACGCACGACAACGTGATATGGGCGGATGAGGAAACACTCTCCCGCACCAGCTACATTTCGATGCAGTGCGGCTTTGGGGATCCCGAAAAGGGAAGCGCGCGCATTCTCGTCGAGCGCAACTATATCTTCAACATCAAAGAGGATCACCTGACCTGCGGGCGGGGCGTCGATCCCAGTCACTACGTTTACGAGCTGCAGACCCAAATGCTCTATCGCGGCAAGTGCCCCGACGGCTTTTCACCCGTGCCCGATGAAATGACAAAGAAGATCAACGGCATCGTCCTCGGCGCAGGTGCGCGCGGGCGCAAGAATGCCCGCCCGATCAACACGTCGGGCTATCGCTGTAAGAACGCGGGCGAGGCGACGCGCTTCAAGCTCACCGCCGTCTCCGATCAGATGACCGACAAGGTATTCGAGCAGTTCGATTACAACGAGCGCTGGTTCGGCTTCCCCTACGCCGAGATCCGCCGCCTTGGTGCGAAGCGCGCCGAGGATTACACCGAGTACGAGCTTTCGCTCTTTAAGGAGGGGATGATCCGTTGGGCAAAGATCCTATATTCCTCAATCGATACGACGATAGGGCTTACCGAGTTTGGACTGTACCCCGACGGTGAAAAGCTTGACCGTGCCATCCGCTTCGGACAGACGGTCGGATGCCAAAGGATCCGCGTCTATGCAGGTCTTTACGCCGAGGGAGACGATCCTACGGTCTATTACAACGCGGCAAAGGACAATCTTCGCCGTATGTGCGACGTTGCCGAACGAGAGGGCATCGACCTTTGGCTGACGGTTCGCCGCGGCACGGTTGCCGATACCGCCGAGCGCGCCTGCAGGCTGATTGAGGACGTCGGCTCACCGAACCTCTTCATCGCCATCAATCCCGCCGAGGTCTATCGGAGCGGCGACGACGTTTGGGAGGCGTTCCAAAGAGTACGCCCCTATCTTGCCTGCCTTGAGATCACCGACGTTGACGAAAAGGGAATGTCGGTGCCCGTCGGCGGCGGCGTTCTGCCGTACGCCGAAATGCTCCGCACGCTTCTTGATGCGGACTACGAGGGCTACCTCTGTCTTTCCCCCGCCTTCGGCCGTCTCGGCGGTAAGACGAAGTATCCCGCCAACGGAAAAACGCTCGTCATTGACGGGCCGAACAGCTACCGCAACCGTGCGGCGTGCTACGCGCTTTACGATCTGATGGAGCAGATCGGTTATCCGATTGATTAAAAAAACAGGAAACTATTGCAATCTTAAATGAAAGGGAGTATAATTCTTCTAAGGGTTATACTCCCTGTTTTTATAAAAATGTGAGGACAGTTTTATGAAGTACACGCTTTACGTGGACGCCGTGAACGGTAGCGACACCGCCGACGGCAAGAAAAGTGCCCCCTTCAAGACCGCAGCGCGCGGCTTTGCCGCCGTGCGAGAGCTGCTTGCACAAAAGGCGACCGCCGACGTGACGCTTCAATTTTCAAGTGGCGTGTATCCCGTACACGCGCCGCTTTCTCTCTCCGGGAAGGAAATTGCCGCCGCCCCTTACAGTCTGACCCTGAAGGGCGAGGAGGGGGCGGAGCTGCGCGGTACCTACGATATCCCCGCGCGTCTTTTCGAAAGGGTCGAGGGGAAGGAATATTACGCTTACACTCTGCCGCGTGAGCTTTACCGTGACGGGCGTCCGCCGAAGTCGAAGGCGGTCTACTTTGACGGCGAAACGCGCGACCGCGCGGCAAGCGAGTACACCGTCACCGACTACAACGAGGAGCTGTTCGTTGATGAGGACGGCACGGAGTATTATTCTGTTTTTGTAAAGGAAGATTTACTTTCGGGTCTTTTCGGCGCACCGCGCAAGGAGGACGGAAAGCCCTCGCTGCTCTGTAATCCGAATATGGAGCTGTCGATCGTTTTGTCTTGGTATTTCTCGATCGCACGCATCACGGGTATCGACTACGCGCACTCCTTCGGCACGGAGGCAGAAGGGTGCCACCCCGGCTACATTGCCCTGCGCCTTGCCGATCCCGACGGCG
>JAZSGY010000102.1:0-26204 GCA_045532985.1 Eubacteriales bacterium
GGCTACATCCGACTTGGCAAGTCGCAAAGGGCGCTGGGCCTGTCGCGGTACGGTAGTGCCGCGAGGGAGCCCCGTAATCCGCTCCAAAAAGAAAACCCACATCACAGGATGTGGGTTTTTTGTTTATATTACTCCCCGTCAATCGTGATCGGGATGCCGTTGACCTCGACAGCGCCCGTGACGCGGATCATTACGTATTTGCTTCCGTTTATCGTTTGCGTGCTGATCAGATCGCGATGCTCGGGTGAGACCTTGATAGAGACCTCGGGGAGCGAAAGCTCGAATTTGTTGACCGAGACGACGTTCTTGGGAGTCCACTCCGCGTCGCCGCCAAACTCCTTCGTCAAGGCGGTGTCGAGCTTTTCAAGCTTTGAGTCCTCGACGCCGCAATTTGCGAGCATCGAGCGCACCTCGCCCTTCGAGAGCGTCAGCGGCTCGGGATCGCGCGACTCCTTATGCTCGGCGACCTTTTCGGCGATCTGCGCGTGCACTGCGCGGACGACCTCAAGACTGCATTCCTCGGAAAGTGCGTCGGTAAGACAGCCGTTGAAGGTGGCACGCTGGGTCTGCGGCGGCATCGGCGGCTCGCTTGCCAGAATACGCTTCGTAAATTCGGGATAGCTTTCCGAAAGGCTTCTCGTATAATAAAGGGCGTCGTATATGTTACTGCGGCGATCGTCAAAGGTCGGGAACAGGAAGCCAAGCTCGGGGGAAGCCAGCAGTGCCGAGAGGCTGAGCGTGTGGAAAAGACTGTCGCTTTCACGGAAGGAGATCGCGTCGTTCATGCTCTTAACGGGGCAGACCGCGCAGACGATATAAGAGTAGGTCTCGGTCGTGTCGTTTTTCTCCCCGTCCTTGCCAAAGGTCGGTACGTCGTAGATATCGTTCGCAAGCAGAATGACGTAGTTTCCGTCAAAATGTAAGGTTTCCTTTACATTCTCGTAGAATCTTTCCAAAAGCTCGGCATCACCGAGATGGCTTTTGAGCAGTCCCATCAGAAGCCCGTGCTCCTCTCCGCCCGTAACCTGCTTCATACTGAAGGGGATATCGTGCAGATTCGTGCCAAGACCGCCCGAGAGGGTCTTTTTCAGAATGCCGAGCAGTCGCTCACTGACGGAGGACTCCGCAAGCGCTAAGGGCTGTGAGATCCTTGCGATGATCTGATTGTTCTGATTGACGAAGCATCCGACGATGCGGGGGATGTTGCTCCGCTCCGCACGGAAGCGGCGCTTGATCTCGCGTAATTCTTTTTCTGTCATAGCCTTCTCCTCTCAATAAAAAAGAGCCGCGGGGCTCTTTTTTATTGAATATTCTCCCAGTTGTGGTAGACGTTTTGCACGTCGTCGTCATCGTCGAGCTTGTCAAGCAGGTTCGACATATTCTTGATATCGCCCTCATCGGTGAGCGTGACGAAGGTCGAGGGGATCTTTGCCGTTTCGGCAGAGGCAACGGTGTAGCCTGCGGCAACGAGTGCGTCGCGCACGGCGAACACGTCGTCGGGCTCGGTGTAGACGGTGAAGCAATCCTCGTCCGCCTCAAAATCGGTGGCACCTGCTTCAAGCGACGCCTCCATCAGTGCGTCCTCCTCAATATCACCGTCCTCGTTTTCAATGAGAATGGTTCCGCGCTCGGAGAACAGGTAGGAGACGCATCCGTTCTGACCGAGATTGCCGCCGTACTTCGAGAAATAGGAGCGCACGTTGCCCGCGGTGCGGTTGCGGTTGTCGGTCGTGGTCTCCACGATCACGGCGATGCCTGCGGGACCGTAGCCCTCGTATGCGATCTCCTCGTAGACCGTATTGTCCTCGCCCGAGAATTTCTTGATGCAACGCTCAATGTTATCGTTCGGAACGTTGTTCGCCTTTGCCTTCGCGATCAGCTCGCGCAGCTTTGCGTTGTTCTGGGGGTTCGGACCGCCCTCACGGATCGCGATCGACATCTCCTTGCCGATCTTCGTGAAGATCTTACCCTTTGCGGCGTCGGTCTTTGCCTTCTTGACCTTGATGTTTGCCCATTTGCTGTGTCCTGACATATCGGTATCCTCTTTATTAAATTTGTTCGGTTTTCTTCATACAGATCAGCTCCAGCGCCTTACCAAGCACCGACTTGGTCGCGGCGGTGAGGGCGATGCGCGTGTCGCGTACCTTTTCGTCCTCGGCAGAAAGGATCTGACAGTTGTGATAGAAGCGGTTGAATGCCGCACAAAGGTCGAGCGCGTAGCGCGTGATCACGCTCGGCTCGTAGTCGGCGAGCGCCGCCTTCACACGCTCGGGGAAGGTGGCAAGCGTTTTCGTCAGTGCCGTTTCTTCCTCGTTCATCTCGTAGGTGCGGTAGGCACCCTCGGTTCCCGCCTTCGCGATCAGACTGCAGGTGCGCGCGTAGGTGTACTGCGCGTAGGGACCCGTGTTGCCGTCAAAGGAGAGTGCATCCTCCAGCATAAAATTGATGTCGCGGATGCGGTTGTTCGAGAGGTAGTAGAATACGATCGCGCCAACGCCGACCGCCTCGGCAATATCGTCGCGCCCCTTCAGCTCGGGATTCTTCTCCTCCATAATGTCGCGCACCTTGTCGATCGCCTGCGCGAACAGATCCTTTAAGAGAATGACGTTGCCCGTACGGGTCGCGAGCTTTGCACCGTTGATGCTGACCGTTCCGTAGGGAACGTGTACCAGCTTATCGTGCCAATCGTAGCCCATCAGCTCAACGACCTTGAACCACTGTGCGAAGTGGAGCGACTGCCCCGCGCTCGTGACGTAGATGCACTTCTCAAAATCGTAGGTATCCTTGCGGTAGACGGCGGCGGCGATGTCGCGCGTCGGGTAGAGCGTCGAGCCGTCACGCTTGAGGATCAGGCAGACGGGCATATTCCAAGCGTCGAGATTGACGACCGATGCGCCGTCGTCGATCGTGAGCAGATCCATATCCTTCATCTTCTTGATCTGTGCGGGCATCTTGTCGGTATAAAAGCTCTCGCCGTTGTAGCTGTCAAAGGAGATATCGAGCATGCCGTAGGTCTTTTGATACTCACGCAGGCTGATCTCGATGAACCACTTCCAAAGCGCGATGTTTTCGGGATCGTGCGCCTCGAGCTTCGCAAACTCAGCGCGCGCCGCGTCGTTGAGCGTGGGATCCTTCTCAGCCTCGGCGTGGAATTTGACGTAGAGCGCGACGAGCGCGTCGATCTCGCCCTTTTCAACCTCCTCCTTGTTGCCCCAGGTGCGGTAAGCAACGATCAGCTTACCGAACTGCGTGCCCCAGTCGCCGAGGTGGTTGATGCCGATGCAGTTGTACCCCGCGAAGGTGTGTAGCAGCTTCAGCGAGTGACCGATGACGGTCGTGCCGAGGTGCCCGATGTGGAAGGGCTTCGCAACGTTCGGCGAGGAATAGTCAAGCACGACGGTCTTGCCGCCGCCGCAGTTCGGCGAGCCGTAGGAGTCGCCCTGCTCGGCGATCTCGGACAGCACGCGTGCGGCAAGCATCTTGCCGTCAAGATAGAAGTTCAGGTAGCCGTTCACCGCCTCGATCCTCAGAAAGGCATCGGACGAGATCGCGCCTGCCAGCGCCTCGGCGATCTGCACGGGCGAGCGGCGCAGGGTACGGCTGAGCTTAAAGCAGGGAAGCGCCAGATCGCCCATTGCGGCGTCGGGCGGGTATTCAAGCATTGCGGCAAGCTCTGCTTGGTCGAGCGTCGCGCCCGCGAAAAGGGCGGGAACGGCGTCGGAAATCAGCTTTGCAGTTTGTTCCTTCAGTATCAGCATATCAAATCTCCATTTTTACAGTGAATCGGTCATACGGACGTATTCATCCCTGCCGCGGCTGCCCTTGACGAGCGTGCAGGGGACGAAGGGATAATCAGAGAGAGCGTAGGCAAGCGCGATCTCGGTACCCGAGGTCACGTAGAAGCCCTCGTTTTCGAAAAAGACCTCGCATTCGCCGATATCCTCACCACGATCAAGCGCCCGCGCAAGGGCGGAAACCTTGTCCGCATCGCTCGTCGTGCGGTAGTGCAGACGGAGCGGGCAAATGTAGGCGGCGGAAAAATCGGGATCACACTTCCAAGCGGCGAAGGAGGAGAGCATTTTCTCGGCAACCTCCTCGGGCGTTGCAAAGGTCGTGTCGATCACAAGACGGTAGTTTGAAAGATCCGAGCGGTCGACACCGTATTTTTCAAAGTAGCGCTTCTGCTCGCTCTTTCTGCGACGGCGGATGTTTTCTGCGGTCTCCTCCACGGTGGGGAAGGATTCCTCACTGCGGTGCGCGGCGAAGATACGCGCGGCGGCAACCTCGGGCTCTGTCGTCAGGTAGACGGGAAAATTCCCCTTGACGAAGTGCCACGCCATGCGCGAGTCGATGATCAGAGAGCGCGGATCGTCCGAGAGGGCGATCAGCCCGTCGTCGATCTCACGGTCGATCTCGGGATGCGTTTCGGCGTACTCGTTGACCTCGGCAACCGTCATATTGTGCGCGGCGGCAACCGAGCGCAGGATCGCGCCCGTCGAATAGTATTCAAGCTCAGTGCGTTCGGTCACGATAGCGGAAACCGTGCTTTTTCCGCTGCCGAGATCGCCCGCAAGCGAAATTTTGTAGCTCACAGTAAACCCCCCGGGTGTTTTCATTATTACATCAGTATATTATACAATAGGATCGAGGGCTTGTCAAGTCAAAAATTACCTGCATAACCCGACCTTTGCCGCGGCAATACTTTTTTGGCAAAACCAAATAAGGGAGTCGGGAATGTATCCAAACAAAGTCGAAATCTGCGGTGTGAATACCGCAAAGCTCAAAACCCTGACCGACGAAGAAAAGCAAGCACTGTTACTGCGCACGAAAAACAAAGACGCCGCCGCGCGTGAGGAGCTGATCCTCGGGAATCTGCGGCTGGTGCTCAGCATCATACAACGCTTCAGCAACCGACGCGAAAATCTTGACGATCTGTTTCAGGTGGGCTGCATCGGACTCATCAAGGCGATCGACCACTTCAACACCGACCTCGGCGTGAAGTTTTCCACCTACGCCGTCCCGATGATCATCGGCGAGGTGCGGCGCTATCTGCGTGACAACAACGCCATCCGCGTCAGCCGCTCGCTCCGCGATCTTGCCTACCGTGCCCTGCAAGCGCGTGAGGCGCTGACGCGGCAAACGGGCAGAGAGCCGAGCGTGGACGCCATCGCCGATGCGATCGGTGAGCCGCGCGAGAGCGTTGCCGCCGCAATGGACGCGATCGTTGAGCCGGTCTCCCTCTACGATTCGGTCTACAACGACGGTGAGGATTCGGTCTACGTGATCGATCAGCTCCGCGACACGGGGGATACCGACGAAAACTGGATCGAGAGCATCACGCTGAAGGAGGCGATGAAAACGCTCAGCGAGCGCGAGCGTAAGATCATCAATATGCGCTTTTACCGAGGCAAAACGCAAATGGAGATCGCCGAGGAAATCGGCATCAGTCAAGCGCAGGTCTCCCGCCTTGAAAAGGGCGCGATCGAGCGCATCAGACGCTCCTTTTGAAAAAGAAAAGCGGGGACATCCCCGCTTTTTTACTTGACAAAATGCGAAAAAAAGGATAGAATAAAAGGGTCAAGAAAGAAAGGAGCAACATATGCGGCGTGCGCTTGGTATGGTATCGTCATACGCGATGCTTTTTACGGCATCCCTGATCATTGCGGGCTTTTTTGCGCCGCTGTGGATGCAGGAGCTTGTCATTTGCCTCGGTCTGCTTTCGCCGATCTTCCTTTGCCGCTTTTTGTGGCGGGAGGATATGGACTATCCCGCGCTTTCAAGGCTTTTGCCAAAGAAGCGATCGCTCTTTTTGCTCCTGCCGTTTTTTATGCTCGCTACGCGTATGGTCGGTGCCGTCGCATCGCTCCCCTATACGCTCCTTGAGCTTCCGCTCCCTACGCCGAGTTATCCCGATTCGATGCTCGAGGCGGTGATTTTGCTCGCGATCCTTCCTGCCCTGTGCGAGGAATTCTTCTGTCGCTATATGGTGCTTGGCGCAATGCTCCCCTACGGGCGGCGCACCGCGGTGCTTGTCAGCGCGCTCGTGTTCGGATTCTTCCATATGAATTTCTATCAGATCCCCTACGCGTTCTTCAGCGGGCTGATCCTCGGCTGGATCGCGGTGGAGGGAGAGTCGATCCTTCCTTCGGTCCTGTTCCACTTCGTCAACAATTTTCTGGCGGTGCTTTTCGTGTACGTAAAGTTCCCCCTCTACGGGCAGATGCTGTATGGGGGACTTCTCGTTTCGCTCGCGGTCGCCTTGACCGCCGTCTTCGTTTACAAAAATTTTGACAACCTACGGTTTACAAAAATCAATTTCCGACGCCTGCGGGAGATCCTCCTTTCACCGCTTTCGATCTTTCTTGCGGTCTCTCTCTTTCTGTCGGTATGGAGTCTGGTGGTGAGCTTTCTTGTCAGATGAGATCTATATGAAGCGTGCGCTTGCCCTGGCAGACGAGGCGGCGGCACGGGATGAGGTGCCCGTGGGCGCCCTGATCGTGCAGGGCGATCGCATCGTTGCCGAGGCGTACAACACGCGTGAGGGGTCGAAATGCGCGACGCATCACGCCGAGATCCTCGCGATCGAGGAGGCATGTCGCACCCTTGGCGGCTGGCGGCTTCCGAACTGTAAGCTATACGTTACGCTCGAGCCCTGCCCGATGTGCACGGGTGCGATCATCAACGCGCGCATTGATGAGGTGATCTTCGGCGCGTACGATCCGAAGGCGGGCTGCTGCGGCTCGTTGACCGATCTGCCGTCCTTGCCCTTTAATCACAAGGTGACGGTCAGAGGCGGCGTTCTTGAGACCGAATGCAAGGACGCGCTATCCGCATATTTTCGCGGAAAACGCAAAAAATAAACGGACAGAATTTCTGTCCGTTTATTTTTTGGGGGTAGCTATGATCAGAATGATGCACGCGATCAGTGATACGAATGTCGGGGGCGCGGGGATACAGGTGCTGAACCTTCTGTCGCATCTTGATAGGGAACGCTTTGACCTGCGCGTGCTTTTGCCGCGCCGTAGCCTTCTGACCCCCTATTTTCTTGCAGAGGGCATCCCCGTTTGCGAGGTCGCCACGCAGCCCGACACCTCCTTTTCCCTGCGTGACGTGCGCGCGCTTTTGCCGATCTTCTCCTATCACCGACCCGATATTCTGCATACGCACGGCTTTTTCTCGGCACGCGTGGCGGGCAGGCTTTGCCGCGTGCCGCATATCCTTGCCAC
Organism: Eubacteriales bacterium; assembly: GCA_045532985.1. GTDB lineage: Bacteria > Bacillota > Clostridia > Oscillospirales > CAG-272 > UBA1740. Next base: position 7,227 of record JAZSGY010000102.1, read on the forward strand.
GCGACACTGTGCCGAGCCCGTCGGCAGGCTTACCCATCTGCCGCACGCCTACGGCGCGATCTATTCGCGCTTCACCGACAAGACGGTCGCCACCGCCGCCTACGCCGCCGACGATCTATTGCGTCGCGGACACGACCGTTCGCGTATCGTACTCATCCGCAACGGCTGTGAGCCGAAGCGCCGCATTACGCCAAAGGAATGTGCCAACCTGCGTCACCGTCTCGGCATTCCCGACTCCGCCGTCGTGCTTGGGATGAACGCCCGCCTTGAAAGGGTGAAGGGGCAGGATATCTTACTTTTGGCTCTGGCGCGACTGAAGGCGGCGGGGATCCATGCCGTCGGGCTTTTCGTCGGGTGCGGTTCGTGTGAGGCGGATTACCGAACGCTGGCAAGGGCGCTCGGCGTTGCCGACCGTGCGTTTTTCGTCGGCTTCGTTCGCGACGTTACACCCTATCTCAATCTCTTTGACATCAATATCAACTGCTCACGCGGGACCGAGACCTCCTGTCTTGCCATCAGTGAGGCAATGTCCCTCGGCATCCCGACGCTGGCAACCGATTTCGGCGGCAATCCCGAGATGGTGAGGGACGGAGAAAACGGATTTCTCTACCCGCGTGAGGATGCCGAGGCTCTGTCGGCACTCGTTTTGCGCCTGATCGGGGACGAAAAAACGAGGGCACGACTCGCTCTGAACGCAAAAAGGATGGCAAGCACGCGTTTTTCTGCTGAAAATATGGCAAAAATGTACACCGAACTTTACAATTCAATGCTTTTAGCAGAAAAAGGTTGAAAATTACGGAAGAATGTGTTACAATTAATCTGTATGATTTGAAATCGGATCACCGTAATCGGGGGCTTGTGACATGACAGAATATCTTGAATGCGGAAGGATCGTCGGCGCACACGGCGTGCGCGGTGCCGCACGCGTGGAATCCTATTGCGACAGCCCCGCGGTTTTGGCGGGTCTTCCTGCCGTTTATTTCCGTACCGCTGACGGCACGTATCGCCGCGTGGCGGTGGTCAAGGGGGCGGTCAAGCCGCCGCAGGCGCTTCTGACGCTTGAGGGGATCGACACGCCCGAGGGCGTGCTTGCCCTGCGCGGGCGCGTGCTTTACGCCCACCGCGACGATATTCCGCTTGCCGACGGAGATTTTTTCATCGCGGATCTTCTGGGGCTTCCCGTGATCGACGCCGACAGCGGCGTGCGCTACGGAGAGCTCGTGTGGGTCGACGACGCCCCCGCCTCGATGCTCTATACCGTCCGCACCGATCTTGGGCGTGACGTGCTTCTGCCTGCGGTGCCCGAATTCGTAAAGGAGATCAAGATCGGAGAGTGCATCCGCATCCGTCCGATCCCGGGCTTTTTTGATGAGATTTGACGTAATGACGCTGTTCCCCGATCTGGTGGCGGGCGTGCTTGGTGAGAGCATTCTCGGGCGTGCGCAGAAAAACGGCATCCTGTCGGTCGTCTGCCACAATATCAGGGACTATTCGGAAAAGAAACATAAAAACGTAGACGATACCCCCTACGGCGGCGGTATGGGTATGGTGATGGCGGCACCGCCGATCTGTGCCTGCTACGACGCGATCGCGCAAAGCTTCGCCGAGGGGGAGCGCACGCGCGTGATCTATATGTCCCCGAAGGGGCGTATGCTGACCCAAGAGGTCGCGCGGGAGCTTTTGGAATATGACCGACTTGTGATCCTTTGCGGTCACTACGAGGGCGTGGATCAGCGTGCCGTTGACAGGATCGTTGACGAGGAGATCTCGATTGGCGACTACGTGCTGACGGGCGGTGAGCTGCCCGCCTGCATTCTCATCGATTCGGTCGCGCGGATGCTTGACGGCGTTCTGTCTGCCCCCGAATGCTACGAGGGCGAGAGCATCGCCTCAGGGCTTCTCGAATATCCGCAATACACGCGCCCCGTGGAATTTGAGGGCGTACCCGTGCCGACGGTGCTTTTGTCGGGCAATCACGCGGAAATTGACAAATGGCGGCTTCTACACTCGCTCGAACTGACGCGGGAACGCCGCCCCGATCTGTACGAGGCGTATATGCTGGCGCATCCGCCGAAGGAGCCTCGCAAAAAACGGAAATAACGAACGAAAGGAGCGCGTATGAAAAAGCATAGAGAACAAAATACCGACAGAGCGAGAAGCTTTGAACAGAAGCTTGCGAACAGCCTGATCCTGTCAGCGCTCGTGCGCTTTTTTGAGGCGCTCTCACGCGGGCTTTCCCGTGCGCCGCTTTCGGGCTTTTTCGCAAAGCGCGACGAGCTGGAGGAGGAGCTTTCACACGGTGGCGAGCCGTTTTTTGACGTTTTACACGACACGCGGATGCACCGCCGCTTCTATAAGAGCGCGCCGATGCGGCTCTTCCGCTTCCTTGCCTCTGCCTTCGTGCATACGGCGCCGCGCGCTTACGCAACCTTTTTCCTCGGCTTTGGTGGCGTGATCATCCTCGCCTTCCTCGGCGAATTCTTCAAGCTCTACACGCTGTCGGTCAGCATTTACCATATGATCGCGGGCTTCGTGCTTTGTCTGATCGCCGTCCCGCTTTGCGTGTTCGGCGACCCGCTTTACGAGGTCTGTCGCGATAACCGCTTCCTCTCCTTCATTTTACACGATTTCTTCGGCTTGCGCCGCTCGGTGAGGGAGCGCCGCCACGCAACGATCCCCGCATGGCTGCTCTTGCTTTTTGGCATCGGCGCGGGCTTTCTGGGGGCGTGGAAATCGCCCTACCTCGTGCTTGCCGCACTCGGCATCCTGCTTTTGTGCGGGCTCGTCATCTATTCTCCCGAATTCGGGTTGATGTTCCTCGTCATCGTGTTGCCCTTCCTCGGGCTCTTGCCTTACGCGGGGGCGTGCGCCGCGGCGCTGTCGGCGCTCTGTCTGTTCGGCTATATTCAGAAGCTTTTGGTCGGGAAGCGCGTGTTCGAGTTCCGTCCGCTTGACTTTCTCGTTCTGCTCTTTTCCGCCGTGTATCTGTTCGGCGGGATCCTCACGGGCGGAGGTCGGGCGTCCTTCTTCCACGGCGTGATCGGCGCACTCTGCGTGCTGGTCTATTTCGTCGCGGAGAATCTTCTGACCAACCGTCTGACGCTCAACCGATTCATTACCGCCTTTATGGTATCGGCGTTCTTCGTCGCCGCCATCGGCGTTTTCGATGTTCTCAATACGACCCTTGACCCCGCGTGGCTTGACAGAGATGTTTTTGCACGCATCACGGTCCGCATTACGTCGGTATTCGGCAATCCGAATATCCTCGCGGCGTATCTTTTGCTTGCCATTCCGTTTTCGGTTCTGCGCCTGTTCTCCTCGCACGGATTTTTCACGGGTCTTCGCCGCTTCATTCATACGGCGCTTTTGCTCGCGGCACTCGTTCTGACCTTCTCCCGCGGGGCTTGGATCGCGCTCGCGGCGATCTTCCTCTTCTCGATCCTTTTCTGCACGCGGCGCAACCGCTTTGCTCTTTTCGTGGCGACCGTCACGCTCCCCACTCTCGGGCTGGCACTTCCCGAGTCGGTGCTTTCGCGCTTCTACTCAATCGGTCTGCGTGCCGATACCTCGGTGACGCACCGCTTCTCGATCTGGCGCGGTGTGCTTTCGATGCTCCGTCACTACGGCTTCGGGGGCGTCGGCGTTGGGGAGGAGGCGTTCTCCCGCTTCTTCGTGCTGTACGCCGAGGCGGGCACCGAGAGTGCCGTACATTCCCACAGCCTGTATCTGCAGATCTTCTGCGAGCTTGGAATTTTTGGCATTCTGGTATTTTTGGGACTTTTGCTTATTTTTCTGCAAAGCTCGTATACTCATATGTACAGGACTCCCTATTATCCCGAAAAGGGCGTGAGTGCCGCCGTCATCTGTGCGGTGCTTGCCGTTTTGATCCACGGACTCTTCGATCACGTCTTTTACAACAGCCGCATTTTCCTGCTCTTCTTCCTTTTGCTCGGTCTTGCCTCGGCACTGCGCCATTTCGGCAAGAAGCAGGTGGATGACGCCGCTTGGCAAACGGGCGGAGAAACGAGCGCGGCACTCGATATGAATCTGTAAAATATACGGAGGAGCTATGCAAAGAAGCAAGTATACCCGAACGCTTCTTGTCAGCATCATCACCGTTTTTATCAGCCTTGCCGTTCTTTTGTGCTTTTATTTTCTTTTGGCGTTTCCCCGCCACGGGGGCAGCTCGGTCAGCCTGACCTATACCGTTCGCATCGCGTCGGTCAGGGAGGCGCTTGCCGACAGCATCGAAGAGGGTGAGCTCTTACTCGAAAACGCAGGTAAGCGCACGCTTGGCAGAGTCAGCGACGTGCGCATCGAGCCTGCCGTGACCGAGCGTTACAGCGAAAAAGACGCCGCCTACGTGCGCACCGAAAAGCCGGGGTACGTCGATATCTATCTGACCCTGCACGCCGACGCCGTATCCGATGCGCGCGCCGTCTATATTGACGGCTACCGACTCTTGATCGGTACGCCGATCTATCTGCGGTTGCCCTCCTTTTCGGGGGTCGGCTACTGCGTGGAATTTGAGGAAAAAATATGAACCGTAAGAAAAAAAGAGGACCGAATATCATTGACGTGATCATCCTTCTCGCGCTGATCTTTGGGATCGCGGGCGCGGCAGTTCGCTTCTACACCACGCGTGAGGAGGCGCCGACCGACACCGCCACGCTTTCCATTGAGGCAACGGGGGTGGATGCCGCCCTTTTGCACGCGCTAAAGAAGGGCGGAGAGCTTTATCTTGAGGACGGATCCTATCTCGGGCGACTCGAATCGGGGAGCGTGAGCGCCTCACCGAGCATGCTCTACGGCACCGACGAGCGCGGACACCTGTTCGCCTCGCCCTCTACGCTTCTTTACGACGTGCGTGCAAAGGTCGACTGCGGCGGACGCTTCACCGAGGGCGGATTTTCACTGCCGCGCGGACGTCATCTGGCGGCAGGACAGACGCTTGACGTCAGCACGCGCTACCTTAAAACCGAGATTTTGCTGCTCGGGATCGAAAAAATTTAAGCTTTCAGCCACTTTTCAACAAAAAAATACGGAAAAACTATTGATTTTGCGATTCGGTTTTGCTATACTAATAGCATCTGATAATGATACTGATCCGTTTTTGAAATTTAAAAAGCAGAGGTGCTATTATGATCACTCGGAACGTAACGATCCAAAACAGCGTAGGACTGCACGCGAGACCTGCGACCTTCTTCATTCAGAAGGCGAATGCATACGCAAGCTCGGTATGGGTAGAAAAGGATGACCGCAGGGTCAATGCCAAGAGTCTTCTCGGCGTTCTTTCCATGGGGATCGCGAAGGGGATGACCGTTACACTGATTGCCGACGGCGCGGACGAGCAGGCGGCGATCGACGGCTTGGTCGCACTCATTGATTCCGACTTTGGCGAATAACCGCCTTTGAAGTGATGAATACGGCGGCGGGAAGGACCCGCCGCCATTTTTTTAAGAAAGCAAGGGGGATACCGTGCAAAAGAATATTGATCGTCTGCGAGAAAAGGCGGCAACACTTCCCGCGACCCCCGGCGTTTACCTGATGAAGGATAAGGACGGCGGGATCCTTTACGTCGGCAAATCCAAAAAGCTGAAAAATCGCGTCAGCAGTTATTTTATCGGTAGCACGCACAGCGTGAAAACGGCGCGGATGGTTTCGCTCGTTTTTGATTTCGACTATATCCTTTGCGACAGCGAGGTTGAGGCGCTGACGCTTGAAAACGTACTGATCAAGCGGCACACCCCGCGCTACAACATCAAGCTGAAGGATGCAAAATCCTATCCCTATATCAAGATCACGAAGGAAGAATATCCGCGCCTGCTCGTCACGCGCACGCGCACCTCGGACGGTGGGACCTATTTCGGCCCCTACGGCTCGGCGAGTGATGCCAGAAGTGCGGCGGAAACCGTCTCTAAGATCCTCGGCATTCCGACCTGCCGCCGCGTTTTTCCGCGCGATATCGGTAGGGAGCGTCCCTGCATCTACCGACAAATGGGCAGATGCGTCGCCCCCTGTACGGGTGAGCTTGACGCCGCGGCGTACCGCGCCGTATTCGCCGACGCCGCAGAGATCCTGTCGGGCAACATCCGCGGCATCGCGGGAAAGATGGAGGAGCGGATGCTCGCCTTCGCCGAGCGTGAGCAATACGAGGAGGCGGCACGCACGCGTGACGCCATCGCCGCGCTTTCCGCCCTGCGCGACAGGCAAAAGGTCGTCTCGGACCAAAAGGACGAGCAGGACGTATTCGCCGTCGCCTCCGAGGGCGCAGTCAGCGCGCTTGCCGTTTTGAATATCCGCGGCGGTGCGCTCATTCATAAGGTCGCTTATATCCTTTCTCCCGACACGATTCTTGAGCCCGACGGGCTTTCGGCTCTGATCTGTGCCTATTACGGTGAGGAGAATGCGATCCCTCGGGTGCTTTTGCTCGATTTCGCTCTGCCCGAGGGGGAGGAGCTATCGCTTGGTGAATACCTCACGAAGCGGGCAGGACACCGCGTGATTGTCAAAACGCCACAGCGCGGACGCCTGCGTGCCCTTTGCAATATGGCAGAGGAGAATGCAAGCGAAAAGGTGCGTCGCTATATGACCGACACCGCGCGTGAGGATAAGACGCTGACGGCACTTGCAATGCTCCTCGGACTCGAGGTACTGCCCGAGCGCATCGAGGCGTACGATATTTCAAACATCGGCAACGAGCATATCACCGCGTCGATGGTCGTTTACGGAGACGGCGGCTCCCGCCGTCAGGAATACCGCAAGTTTACCATTCAAGGCACCGACGGTGCCGACGATTACGGTTCTATGCGTGAGGCACTTTCGCGCCGTCTTTCCCATATCGGTGACGGCTCGCCCTCCCTCGGTACGGCACCCGATCTGATCCTGCTTGACGGCGGACGCGGACAGGTGAACGCCGTGCGCGCCGTGATGGAGAAAATGGGGCTCGATATTCCGCTGTTCGGTATGGTCAAGGACGATTTCCATAAGACCCGCGCCCTCACCGACGGTGACGGGGAGATCGGCATCGCCACCGAGCAGGCGGTGTACACTTTTGTTTACAAAATACAGGAGGAGGCACACAGATTTGCCTACCGCGCATCGCAAGGGGCGAAGCGTAAGACCTTAAAGCACTCCTCGCTCGAGGGGATCGCGGGCATCGGACCGAAAAAGGCACAGCGTCTGCTCCGTTCCTTTGGAAGTCTGCGCGCACTGAAGGCGGCGAGCAGGGAGGAGCTGATCCGTATTGAAGGGATCAGCGAGCGGGATGCGGTCAGCATCCTTGCCTATTTTGAAAAAAAACGGAGAAAAAGAAATGATACGGATCATTACGGGAAGCGCGAAGGGAAAACGCCTTCTGACGCTTGAGGGGGAGGCAACGCGCCCGACCACTCAGCGCGTGAAGGAAGCGATCTTTTCGGCACTGCAATTTGATATTGAGGGGCGGCGCGTGCTCGATCTGTTCGGCGGATGCGGACAGATGGGGCTTGAGGCGCTCTCACGCGGGGCGGTGAGCGCAATGTTCATCGACGCCGCCGCAGAGGCAATGGCGATCATCAAGGAGAACGCGCAGAAGACTGATTTCTTCAAATGCTCGCGTTTTCTGATCAGTGATTACAGAAGCTATATCCGCAAGGCGGCAGGGCGCGACGTATACGATCTGATCTTTATTGATCCGCCCTACGCGAGTGACGCCGCCGTTGACGCCGTGGCACGCATCCTGGAGGCGAAGCTTGCCGCCGACGGCTGTCTTGTCGTCGTCGAGAGCGGCGCACCGATTGACACCGAGGAAAATAGCGCACTGCTATCCGAATTTTTCGTGATCAAGACGGCAAGATACAGTAAATCCTACGTGACCATTCTGCAAAAGAAGGGGGAGGACCTATGAAAAACGCATACATTCCCGGGAGCTTCGATCCCGTAACGACGGGGCACGTCGATATCGTTGAGCGTGCCGCCGCGATCTTCGGACACGTGACGGTCGCGGTCTGCGGCAACGCGGAGAAGGGGCACGGACTCTTTACGCCAAAGGTGCGTGCCGAGCTGCTTGCATCGGCGCTCTCGCACCTTTCAAACGTCACCGTTGAGATCCTGCCCGCAGGGCGTGCGGTCGCCGCACGCGCCGCAGAGCTTTCCGCAGTACTGGTCAAGGGTGTACGCGGCGGGGTCGACGTCGCGTACGAGGGAGAGATGGCGGCGGTCAATCACACCGTGCTTGGCACCGATACGCTCTGGCTTCCCGCGCGTGCGGATCACATCTACGTCAGCTCGACCGTCGTGCGTGAGCTTTTGCGCGTGGGCGCGCCGCTTGACGGCTACGTGCCCGATTCGGTCGTTGACGCACTGAAAAAGGCGTACGCGGCACTCTGACCCCTCTTGACAAATCGTTCAATATCTTATATAATAAACTTTTGGATAAAACTGCAAGTGCAGTCGGAAAGGAAACAATCTTATGAAGCAAAAAATAGAGGAGCTGAAGGGACGCTTCGAGGCGGGGCTGTCCGCCGCGAAGGACGAGGCAGAGCTTGACGCCTTGCGCGTAGCCTTCCTTGGTAAGAAGGGTGAGATCACCGATCTGTTGAAGGGGATGCGCGATCTTACGCCCGAGGAAAAGAAGGAAGCGGGTCAGCTCATCAACACGCTGAAAAACGAGGTGGAGGCAGGCATCACCGCGCGTGCTGAGGCACTGAAGAACGAGGCACTCGAGCGTGCGATCCGCGAGGCGAAGCATTATAATCCCACTCTGCCGAAGAAGACCGACCGCGGCTCCTACCATCCGATCACGCTGGTGGCGCGCCGCCTTGCCGATATCTTTTCGGGCATGGGCTTTACCGTTGAGGACTTCGTGGAGGTCGTTGACGACTACCAGTGCTTTGAGGCGCTGAACATTCCGAAATATCACCCTGCGCGCGATATGCAGGATACCTATTATCTTGAAAACGGTCAGCTTCTGAAGACGCAGACCTCTGCCGCGCAGAATCATATTATGAAAAAGTACGGTGCGCCCCTGCGCGCCATCTTCCCCGGCCGTTGCTTCCGCAACGAGGCGACCGACGCCTGCCACGAGAATACCTTCTTCCAGATGGAGGGTATGATGATCGATAAGGATATCTCGATCTCGAACCTTATCTATTTTATGAAGAAGATGCTCAGCGAGGTGTTTGAGTCGGATATCAACGTGCGCCTGCGCCCGGGCTACTTCCCGTTCACTGAGCCGGGCTTTGAGCTTGATATCAGCTGTACGATCTGTGGCGGTAAGGGCTGTCCCTCCTGCAAGAATTCGGGCTGGCTTGAGCTTTGCCCCTGCGGTATGATCCATCCGAACGTGCTGATCGCGGGCGGCATCGACCCCGACGAGTATACGGGCTTTGCCTTCGGTCTCGGTATGACGCGCCTTGCAATGATGAAGTACGGCGTGAAGGATATCCGCGACTTCAACTCGGGCAACCTCAAGGCACTCTCGCAATTTGAAAGTCTGTAAGGAGGAGATACGAATATGCTTTTATCAATGAATTGGATCTCGGATTTCGTAGATCTTTCGGGACTTGACAAGGTTGCGCTGATCCGCCGTTTTTCGCTCTCGACCGCCGAGGTCGAGGATATTACCGTCAAGGGCGCGGACACCTACGGCGTCATCGTTGCCCGCATTGCATCGGTTGAAAACCATCCGAACTCGAAGAAGCTGCATCTGCTCAAGGTCGATACGGGCAAGGGGCTCGTTGACTGCGTTTGCGGCGCCCCGAACGTGCGTGAGGGGATGACGGTCGCGTTTGCACAGGCAGGCGGCTCGGTTTGCGGCAACGCCATTGGCGAGGCGACCGTTGCGGGCTACAAGTCCTTCGGTATGTGCTGCTCCGAGGCAGAGCTTGGCATTTCCGCCGACCACTCGGGCATCTTGGAAATCACCGAAAAGCTTCCGCTTGGCACCGATATCAAGTCGGTCTACGATATCGACGATATCATCTTTGAGGTCGATAACAAGTCGCTGACCAACCGCCCCGACCTCTGGGGACACTTTGGCATCGCGCGCGAGTTCGCGACGCTTGCCGACAGACCGCTGAAGACGCCGTCACTTGCCGACACCGACGCGTACGGCAATCTCCCCGCCGTCGACATCACGATCGCGGAGCCGATGCTTTGCTATCGCTACATCGGCATCAAGGCTGACAATATCAAGGTGAAGGTCAGCCCCGTTAATATGCGCATCCGCCTTTTCTACTGTGGCAGCCGCGCGATCAATCTGCTTGCCGACCTGACTAACTACGTAATGATGGAACTGGGGCAGCCGATGCACGCCTTCGATCTGCGCCGTGCCGATACCATTACCGTCCGCCGCTTTGAGACCCCCTTCGGCTTTAAAACGCTCGATGGGCAGGAGCGTGCCATCGACGAAAACACGCTGATGATCTGCAAGGGTGACACGCCCGTTGCGGTCGCAGGCGTGATGGGCGGTCTTGATTCCGAGATCGAGGACGATACCGACTCACTCTTGCTTGAGAGCGCGTGCTTTGACGGCGTCGGCATCCGCAAGACCTCGACGCGCCTCGGACTTCGTACCGATGCTTCGATGCGTTACGAGAAGATGCTCGACCCCGAGCTGACGCTTTTTGCGACCCGCCGCTTCCTTGCGCTTCTGCTTTCGATCGACAGCGGTGCGCGCGTGATCAGCAGTCTGACCGACGTGTACGCACGTCGCTACGAGACCATCAAGCTCTCGATCGACAAGGCGTACGTTGACCGCTACACGGGCATTGATATTTCCGCAGATCAGATCGAAAAGACGCTCACAGCACTCGGCTTCGGCGTTATTCGTACGGGTGACGTCTTTGACGTGACCGTGCCGAGCTGGCGCGCGACCAAGGACGTAACGATCAAGGCTGACCTGATCGAGGAGATCACGCGTATTTACGGCTACGATAACTTCGCCGTCAACACGACGAAAAGCCCGCTTGCGCCCGTTCGCCGCGAGCGTACGAACACCGACGACGACCGCATCAAGGATATGCTGGTGGCAAGCTACGCGCTCCACGAGGTGCATTCCTACATCTGGTGCGACGCTGTAAAGTACAAGGAGCTTGGCATCGAGATCGAGAAGAACGTAAAGGTCATCAACGCACAGACCCCCGACCACGCAACGCTTCGCTACTCGATGGTTCCGACTCTGCTTTCCTTCCTCAATGAAAACCGCGCGTACGCGGACTCCTTCGGCATCTTTGAGATCGGCAGAACCGTCAACGGTCTGAAGGACGACGGCACCTGCGACGAGCATAAACGCCTCGGCATCGCGCTCCTCTCACGCACCGAGGATGAGGAGACGCTCTATCTGCGCCTGCGCGATATCTTCGACAGGATCGCAAGAAATATCCTGCACAAGAATGCGGAGTTCGCGGTCGATCCCGCACCGCGCTACAATTGGCAGCACCCCGTCAACACCGCAAGTGTTTCGATCGACGGTCAGTGCGTCGGCTTCTTCTCGGTACCGCATCCCGCCGTGGGCAGTAAGATCGACAAGAAGGCGGCGATCGCGTTCGGCGAGCTGGATATGGAAGCCTTCTCGCGCACCGAGATCGCAATGCTGAAATACGCCGAGCCCTCGAAGTTCCCGGGCATCGACATTGACCTCTCCTTCCGTATGGACACCGACGGACTCGTATTCGGCAAGGTAGCCGACACGATCCGCGCCGAGGGTGGCGAGACGCTCACCGACGTCTACGTGGTCGACGTCTACCACGGCGAGGACGGCGACAGCGTCACCGTCCGTATGACCTTCCGCTCGGGCGAGCGCACGCTCAGCAAGGCAGAGCTTCAGCCCACGATCGACAAGATCGTCGAAGCCCTTGCCAAGGACGGCTATGCCCTGAAGGCATAAATACAAACGAAAACGCTCCGGATTCGGGAGCTTTTTTCCTTTTCTTGACAAAAAAACGGCACTATGCTATAATGAAGATAAGAAGCCTCGGTTTTGAAGGAGTCTTCATACATCAATTGCGAAAGGAGAACCGACCGTGAAAAAGACGACCTTGACTTTATTATCCGTATTACTACTGCTACCGCTTTTGCTTTTCGCTTGCGGCGATGGAGAGCGTACTCCGACTCCCGATCCCGATAGGCAGGGAGTAGCGACCGACCGACTCTTGCCAAAGAACGTGATGGCCCACGGGACGGTCGAGATCCTTCACGGCTCGATCTTTTCCAATCGGTGCTATGAGTGGTCGCCTGAGCTTGACGACGGCATATACGATCTGTACGCAAGGATCTACGACGTCGGTTATCTGTATGCGATCGACGCGCCGACTGTCGCGGATGCAGGTGCATACCTGATCGGTGAGAGCGCTGATGGGGAAGCGGTGATCAGCCGAGAGCTTCAAAAGGACGGCGTGAGCTATACGGTAATGCTGCATACGCTGACGGATATCGGACGCGCTCCGCTGGATCTTTACGATTATCTGTCGGCGACCGACAGAGGGGACGGCGTGCAGTCGCTCGACGGCTCGGGTCTCTCTGCCCGCTATTTCTACGTGATGGGCGGACGGGGCGCGATCGGATATCTGCTTGACGAACGGACGGCGGTGTCGGTCACGGCATCGGCGGGTCATTCTCCTACCCGCGACCTGTACGGCGAGCTTTCGGAGCTCGCGGATGCGTTACGGTTTCGGAAAATGCCGTTCGATAAGCCCTACGGGATCGAACGCCAATACGGCGCATACACGCTGGTCAATCTGCAACGCCCGCGCTACGACGGCATTCTTGTAGACGATAATATTCATCTGCTGTATCCGCGGACCGAGAAAAGGACACAGCCGCCCGCCTTCCCGCTCGGAAACGCGATCTACGAGGGAACGCATTATTATCCCACGGTCGACCTCACGGTGCACGAGCATCGCTATCAGGGGATGACCTTCGAGCTTGACGACCTCGGCGCGCTCTATTCGCTGTCGGGGCTTTCGGAAACCAAGAATTACAAGATCGGTGGCAAGGACGAGGAGCAGATACGCACCGAGCTTGAGGCCGCATTCTCGCCATACGCTGATTTTACGGGGGCAAGTGATTTTGAAGTAGTAGTGGACGCTGAATTCGCAAGCGGTTACTTCTGCCGTTGGTCGGGCGGCGGCAAGGATATCTTTTACGCGGCGGTTTCCCACGTTCCAAATACGCTTTACGTATTACCGGCATCGGACCCCGCGATCCCCGCGGACGACGTAACCGAAACGGTCGAGCGCTATCTTGATGACGTTTTCACTACCGGTACCAAAAAATGGCAGAGCTACGAGGTGAAGACGACGGCAAATCTGCGTTACCGCGGAATGGATTGTCTTTACGTGCGTATGACCGTTGACTTTGGCAACGTATCTGCAAGCAAAACGGAATTTATCATTTTCCGTACCCCCACCGAATAAAGCAAAAAGAAAAGAGAGTCGAAAGACTCTCTTTTCTTATTCTTCATTATGCTTCGACGTCATCGGCGGGTAAGGATTCAACCACGAAACGGATGGCGGTACGCTCGGTTCCGTCAATGGTGATCTCTTTAAATCCGGGCTTGCAGATCAACTGCTTTGCCTCCTGCGCCATAAAGCTGCTGGCAATCGCGATCGCCTTGACAGCTTGGTTGACAGCGCCCGCACCGACAGCTTGCAATTCAGCGATGCCCGCCTCGCGGAGAACACCGGCAAGCGCACCCGCAACCATGTTGGGGGTCGACTTGGATGACACCTTCAGGATTTCGATTTCCATGAGATAAAGCCTCCTCTTAAAAATGAGCAAGCGAAGCCTGCGGTAGGAGACAGAGGCGCAAAGTAGGGAGCCGCTAGGGTGCTTAACTATATTATAACGATTTGTTTGGGAAAAATCAATAGAAATTTTAAAAAAAAATTAGAATTTCTATTAAAAAGAGACAATTTTTACAGATTTTGCACTAAAATCTTGCGAATTCAGTGTAAAAATGGCGCCGTTTGCAAGGATCTCGCCCTCCGCAGGGGCGTACTTGACGGGCAGGTGCTGACGGCATCTTGCAACGATCACGTCCTTATCAACACCAAGAATTCCGTCAGCGGCGCCGCACATTCCGATGTCGGTCACGTAGCCCGTGCCCTTTGGCAGAACGCGGGCGTCAGCGGTCGGCACGTGTGTGTGCGTGCCGAAAACGATCTGAATGCGGCCGTCAAAATAATGGGCGAGCGCGAGCTTTTCACCCGTTGCCTCCGCGTGGATATCAAGGGCGGCAAAATCGTAATTGCCCGCCTCGCGCGAGAGGATTCGGTCGACCGTTTCAAAGGGGCTGTCGAGCGTCGGCTCCATATGCACCTGTCCCAGCACGTTGATCACGAGCAGGCGGTATCCGCATACGTCGGTGACCGTGTAGCCCGTACCGGGAACGCATGCGGGATAGTTTGCGGGGCGCAAAAGCACGGGGGTGGATTCAAGCGTCGGATGCAGACGGAAATTCCCTACCGTGTGGTTGCCGCCCGTGATCACGTCAACGCCCGCGTCGAGCATGCGCGTGACAAGCTCGGGCGAGGGACCCGTGATAAAGGATGCGTTTTCTCCGTTTGCGATCACGAGGTCGATCGCGTTTTCGCGGCGGTAGTCCCAGAGCCTGCTTTCAAGATACGAAACCGCGCGCGGCTCCGTCAGGTCGCCTATGGCAAGAATATTCATAATGATCTCTTTCTATCGGGCAAAGGGGGCCCGACCCTTTTGAAAAACGGAATCGCCGTGTGGCGATTCCGTTTGATTTGCGTGTTGAATGCGTAAAATGTAAACCTTACTTTGCGTAATCGGTGAATCTGCTCTCACGGATCAGGTTGACCTTGATCTGTCCGGGGTAGCTCAGCTCGCTTTCGATCTTGTTCGCGATGTCACGCGCCAAGATCTTCATGCGGTCGTCGCTGACTGCCTCGGGCTTGACCATCACGCGGATCTCACGACCCGCCTGAATGGCGTAGGATTTTTCAACACCGTGGAATTCGCAAGCGATCTCCTCAAGCTTCTGGAGACGCTTGATATAGTTTTCAACGTCCTCGCGGCGTGCGCCGGGGCGTGCCGCCGAGATGGCGTCAGCTGCCTGAATGATGAAGGCGTAGGTCGACTGCGGATCGACGTCGCCGTGGTGCGCCTCAATGGCGTGGATGACGTCGCGGCTTTCCTTGAACTTGCGCGCCGTTTCAACACCGAGCTGGATGTGGGTGCCCTCACTCTCGGCGGTCAGTGCCTTACCGATATCGTGGAGAAGACCCGCACGCTTTGCAAGCGTGCTGTCAACGCCAAGCTCGACCGCAAGCACGCCCGAAAGGATCGAGACCTCGATCGAGTGGCGAAGCACGTTCTGTCCGAAGCTCGTGCGGTATTTGAGTCTGCCAAGCAGCTTGACAAGCTCGGGGTTCAGTCCGTGTACACCCGTCTCGAAAACAGCCTTTTCGCCTGCCTGCTTGATGGATGCCTCGACCTCCTTGCGTGCCTTTTCCACCATTTCCTCAATTCTTGCGGGGTGGATACGACCGTCGGCGATCAGCTTTTCAAGCGCGATCTTCGCGATCTCGCGACGGACGGGATCAAAGCCCGAGATGGTAATTGCCTCCGGCGTGTCGTCAATGATCAGGTCAACGCCCGTCATCGTTTCGATGGTGCGGATATTACGCCCCTCACGGCCGATGATGCGTCCCTTCATTTCCTCGTTCGGCAGGTTGACGACCGAGATCGAGATCTCGCTGACGTGGTCTGCCGCACAGCGCTGGATGGCGAGCGAGAGAATGCTTCTCGCCTTATCGTCCGCCTCCTCACGGAAGCGTGCCTCGTATTCCGAGATCTTCAGCGCGGTTTCGTGCGCAATGTCGCCCTCCACACGGGTCAAAAGCTCGTTTTTCGCTTCCTCCTTCGTAATGCCCGAGAGCTTTTCAAGCATAGCGAGCTGGCGTGCCTTGACCTCCTCTACCTCTGCCTTCGCCGCCTCAGCCTCCCGCTGCTTCTTCTCAAGCGCTTCTTCCTTGCGCTCGAGCGCCTCGGTCTTGCTGTCGAGGTTCTCCTCCTTTTGCGCAACGCGGCGCTCCAGGCGGGTGACCTCCTTACGGCGTTCCTTCAGTTCGTTTTCAACTTCGTTTCTTTCCTTGAGAATCTGTTCCTTTGCCTCGAGGATCGATTCCTTCTTCTTCGCCTCAGCGGCGTAGATAGCGTCCTCAAGCATCTTTTTCGCCTGTGCCTCTGCCGAGCCGACCTTACCCTCGGCAAGCTTCTTACGGATCAGCATACCGACGACAAGACCGAGGACCGCGGCGCCGACACCGACGAGAACCGGGATCAAAATGTCCATTTTGCACCTCCTTGAAATGTTTTGTGATATGTGCTTACGTAAACAGATGAAGCAACTGCCCGTACCGTCGCTCTCAGCACCGCCGTTCGTACACGCAAAAACGAAAGGCGGGAAAGGGCGTCCGACCGACGGGGGGTGTCGCTCGATATCCTTACATATTATTAATTATAATCTATAATTACTCACTTGTCAAGTCGATATTTTTCTTCCGCCTGCTCTTGGGGGACAATCATTTCTAAATTAACAAAAAATTCATAATTGTCTTGCGCTTTCCCCTTGACTTTTTCGCACGGAAGTGGTACATTTATCATAGAATTTAGCACTTGAAGCAAAAGAGTGCTAAAACTTAGCCGAAGGGAGGCGTAAAATATGTCCGAGGATCGCTTGAGCGAGCGTAAAAAACAGATCCTGAAGGCGATCGTTGACGCGCACATTGCCTACGGAGAGCCGGTTGGGTCGAAGTATCTGGCAAGCGATAAGCAGTTGACCTGCTCCTCTGCTACCATCCGCAACGAAATGGCGGAGCTTGAGGCAATGGGCTATCTTGAGCAGCCGCACACGTCGGCAGGGCGCGTTCCCTCCGAGCTTGGCTACCGCTTTTACGTCGATTCGCTTTTACAGCGATACAGTATGACGGTCGGCGAGATCGAGCGGATCAATCTGAATCTGCGGCACAAGCTGTCCGAGCTTGACCAGATCCTGTCCGAGGCATCGCGTCTTGCATCCAATCTGACCAATTACACCGCCATCGCCGTGAAGCCGCGGCAGAGCGCGGTAGCAGTCACCCGCTTCGAGTGCGTACGCCTCGGCGAGCACGATCTCATTCTCGTTTTGCTCTTTGGCAGTACGGTCAAGACGAAAAACGTGCATCTGCCCGCGGCACTGCCCGAGTCGGCGCAGACGCTTTTGCTTGCGGTGCTCAACGAGAGTCTCGTGGGTGTGACGGTCGAGCAGATCAATATTCAGCGCATTATGGAGCTGGAGCGCCGTATGGGCGAGTACGCCTTCGCGGTCGACCCCGTGATCAAGGCGGTCTACGCCGTGATCCGAGAGCTTGACGGCGGCGATCTGAAGGTCGAGGGGCTCAATCACCTTCTGGAGTATCCCGAATACGCCGACGTCGGCAGGCTGCAGCGCCTGCTTGGCAGTATTGAAAATAAGGATGATATCCTGAACCTGATCCCCACCGACGCATCAAGCGACGACGTGAATATTTATATCGGTAACGAGGACGGCCCCGACGGAATGCAAAAGTCGGCGTTCGTTTACAGGACCGTCAAGGACGGCGACCGCGTGGTGGGCGCCATCGGTGTCATCGGCCCCTGCCGTATGGACTATTCAAAGGTCATAGCGACCGTCAATCAGCTGGCAGAGGACGTCAACGAGATGCTGAATCTGTCCGATCCGAAAAAAATAGAAGGACCTAAGGAGTGATCGTAATGGAAGAAAATACGAAAAGCACCGAAGCGGCAGAGAATACCGCAGAGGCGACCGAAACCGAAAAGAAAACGCAAAAGAAGACCGATACGAAGGCACTGAAGGCAGAGCTTGCGGCGGCAAACGCCGAGCTTGAGGCAAAGAAAAACGAGCTTGCCGAGCTGTCGGACAAATATTTGCGTATGATGGCAGAGTACGACAACTTCCGCAAGCGGAGCGCAAAGGAGCGCGACGGCATCTACGGCGACGCGGTCTGCGACACCGTCGGCGAGATCCTGCCCGTCGTTGACAATCTTGAGCGCGCGGCGATCTACAACGACGCCGAAAAGGTTGCAGAGGGACTCTCCCTCACGGCAAAGAGCGTGCATACGCTGTTCGAAAAGCTCGGGATCGAGCAGACGGCAAGCGTCGGCGACACCTTCGATCCGAATCTTCACAATGCGGTGATGCATATTGAGGATGAGGAGCATAAGGAGGGCGAGATCCTTGAGGTATTCCAGAAGGGCTACCGCAAGGGTGACAAAATCATCCGATACGCCATGGTAAAAGTGGCAAACTAATAAAGAATATAATTTTTGGAGGAATATTTATTATGGGAAAAATTATCGGTATTGACCTTGGTACCACCAACTCCTGCGTTGCGGTCTACGAGGGCGGCGAGCCCGTCGTGATCCCCAACCCCGAAGGGGCGAGAACCACGCCGTCCGTCGTCGCTTTCTCGAAGTCGGGTGAGCGTATGGTCGGTCAGGTCGCAAAAAGACAGAGCATTACGAATCCTACGCGTACCATCAGCAGCATCAAGCGTGATATGGGTAGCGACGCGAAGGTAGAGATCGACGGCAAGAAGTATTCGCCGCAGGAGATCTCTGCAATGATCCTGCAGAAGCTGAAGGCGGATGCAGAGGCGTATCTCGGTACGTCGGTCGATAAGGCCGTGATCACGGTTCCCGCATACTTCTCGGACGCACAGCGTCAGGCTACGAAGGACGCAGGCAAGATTGCCGGTCTTGAGGTGCTCCACATCATCAACGAGCCCACGGCTGCAGCCCTTGCATACGGTGCAGACAAAGACAACGATGCCAAGATTATGGTCTTCGACCTGGGCGGCGGTACCTTCGACGTTTCGCTGCTTGAGATTTCGGACGGTGTCTTTGAAGTGCTGGCTACCGCTGGCAACAATCGCCTCGGCGGCGATGACTTTGACCAGCGCATCATCGACTGGATGGTTGAGACCTTCA
>JAZSGY010000004.1:0-2180 GCA_045532985.1 Eubacteriales bacterium
ATCTGCGCGGGACTTGTTCTCACGGGCAGTCTTGCGGCGACGGGCTCGAGCGAGGGACTTGCGATCGCGGGCGGCGCGGCTGTCGCGGGCTGTTGCGCGCAGATGGTGGGCTTTGCCGTCATCTCTTTCCGCGCCAACGGCGTGGGCGGTCTGCTCTCGCAGGGCATCGGCACGAGTATGCTTCAGATGCCGAATATTGTAAGGAAGCCGATCATCTGGCTGCCGCCGATCATTGCCTCGGCTGTGACGGGTCCGCTTGCGACTTGCCTCTTTGATATGAGAATGTACGGCGCGGCAATCAATTCGGGCATGGGCACTTGCGGTCTTCTCGGCCCCATTGGCATCATCCTTGGCTGGCTTGACCCCGCAAACGGTTATCCAGAGACAGTTGGAGTAATGGATTGGCTCGGCGTTGCACTAATATGCTTCATTCTCCCCGCTCTCATATCCTACACCGTTTATCTGCCCCTGCGCACGCTCGGGCTCATCAAGGACGGCGATATGAAGCTTGATAAATAAGAAAGGAAAAATACTATGGCAGAAGATTATATCTACGATGATTACGAAGACGAGGGCCCACCCGCGCCGCTGTTTTGGAGAATTCTCGGAAAAGTTCTGAAATTCACGGGATACGCCATCATCGCGCTGATAAACGGAGTTTTGCTTTGGCGTCTCTTTTTCTCGACGAACGAGCCGAACGCGATCAAAACGATAGCCTCGAACCCCGAGCTTTCTGCGGCTTGGGCAGAGTACGGTCCCGAGGGATTTGCGCTTTATCAGGCGGAACAGGACAACATTGCCACCGACGAGGATTGGCACGAGCACTTCCCCGAGGACGATCCCCGATACACGACCAACCAATTCGCGCAATTCTTCCTGACCGACGTTGTATTTTTCCCGAAGGCGGGGCAGACGCAGGTCGTTTTGCGATACAACCGAAGCATACTTGAGCATATTGCCACCGACTTCGAGCTTGAGAGCGTACCGGACAAGAAGGACGATCTTTTTGACGTTTCGCTCGTGGTTTACTACAAGGACGGCGACGCGACGAAGGCGATGACTCTTTCCTCGCACGAGACCGAGATGGACACGACCTCGCTTTACACCTTCCGTCAGTATTATTTTGACTCGATGCCCGAATTTGACGGTATCATCAAGATGAACGTGGAAATATACTATAAGGGTGAAGTCGTCGAGGAGGCAGAGCCTTATGCGGTTATCGAAATCTACGACAAGCTGCTTGAAATGCAGGATTATCCGCTCGACAAGAAGGACATCGCCGCGCTTGAGAGCGGTAAATAAGGAGTAAATATGCATATTTATATCAATATCGGTACAAACGAAAAGGAAATTGATACCGAACAGAAGAAGAAAAAGCTCACACCCGAGCAGAAGGAAAAGATCAAAAAGGCGATCAAATGGAGCTACGGCAAGCTCCGCGTGGCTTCGGGCAGGCTTTATTCGACCATCGAAGATAAGATCTTCGACGGCAGATGCTTTCTTTCCGAGCTGAAAGAGGAAATTATGGACGATGTTGCCGCTGTCCGCGAGCGCGACCCCGCCGCAAAAAGCGACATCGAGGTCATGCTTCTCTATTCGGGCGTGCACGCGATGCTCGCATACCGCGTGGCGCACAAGCTTTACGTGAATGAAAAATTTCTCCCCGCAAGAGCGGTCTCGCAGCTTGCGCGATTCCTTACGGGCATCGAGATCCACCCCGGTGCGCAGATCGGCAAGCGACTGATGATCGACCACGGCTCGGGCGTCGTTATCGGCGAGACCTGCATCATTGGCGACGATTGCACGCTTTATCAGGGCGTCACCCTTGGCGGTACGGGTAAGGACACGGGCAAGCGACACCCCACCCTTGGCAACAACGTCATGGTCGGCGCGGGCGCAAAGGTGCTCGGCCCCTTCAAAATCGGCGACGGCGCGAAGATCGCGGCAGGCGCGGTGGTGCTCAAGGAGATTCCCGCGGGAGCAACCGCAGTCGGTATCCCCGCGAAGGTAGTACGCCGCGACGGTGAAAAGGTAGCCGAACAGCTCGACCAGATCCACATCCCCGACCCCGTTTCGCAGCAACTTTCCGAGCTTGAGGCGAAGATTGCGGAACTCAAAAACGAAATCGCCGAACTCAAAAAAGACTAAAGTTTTGATCGAACTTTTTCAAAAGTTCGCGG
>JAZSGY010000062.1:0-13093 GCA_045532985.1 Eubacteriales bacterium
TGATCTTCTCGGGCAGCATCGTTGCGTGGTCGCCAAACTTCAGGTAGGAAATGCTTTCGTCAAGAATCTGCTTTTCCGTGCCGTCGGTGCTGTATACGACCTTGCCCGCGTTTCGCTCGCTCTTGTCGGTCTTGGGCTTGAATTTCAAGTCCTTAACTGCGGTAAAGTCAAGCTCACGGTCGGCGGTGCTCTTGTAGCCGAAGGTGTAGGAAAGGGCGTCGTTACCGACGGTGAGCGTCTTTGCGGTCAGCTTGCCGTATGCGTTATACGTGTAGCCGCCCTCGCTCAATACCGTGCTGTCCGCATCGTTGACTCTCGTAGCAGAGGTGCGCTCGCCCGTTTCAGAATCATAGCTGTACGACGAGGTTTCCTCACGCACACCGTCAAGCTCAGTGACTACCTGATTGCGTGCATTGTAGGTTGCGCTCATTCTGAGGTCGCCGTCGATCGTTACGCTCTCGAGGTTGCCGTTTGCATCGGTCACCTTTGTCACCGACGTGCCGTTTTCATCGGCAAGCGTCGTCGTGACGGTGTCCTTGATCTTTCTGCCGTTTTCGTCCTTCGTTTCGACGTAGGCATAGCTGACGTAATCCGCACCGTCAAGCTTGACGGCGGTCTTTCTCCGCTTCTCGTCATATTCGTAATTCACGGTGTGGTTGGCACTGCCGACCTCGGTCACAAGCCCCAAGGTGTGGAGCGTGCGGGTACTGTTTTCTTCTCCGTCCTCGGTGCTCTGCGTGACAGAGGTGACAACGTCGGATGCATTATGCCCGTAGGCGAATTCCGAGCCGTTCGGCAGCTTCGTGCTTTGCGACACCGTCGTGCCCTCGATGTAGGTGTATGCGGTCGTAAAGCGTCCCGTGCTGTCCTTTTTGGAAAGCACCTCGCCGTGTCTTCCATATTCGGCTTCGGTATAGAACTTCGACGCGCTGTCAAGGGTGTTGTAGGTATAGGACTTCTTTACGTTGCCCTTGTCGTCGTAGAAGGTCTCCTCGATGCTCTTGCCGTGCGTCTTTTCCTCGCCCTCGATATATTCCTCGGTATATACGAGCAATCCCGCCGCATTGTAGCGATTCACCTGAATCGAGCAGAGCGTTTCACCTACCGAGGTCTTGCCGATTTTATGATTGACGGTCGTTTCAACGCGGATCGGATGGCGGTGCGCGTCATCGTACTCATATACGGTAACGCTATGCTCGTCGATGCTCCCCTCCGGCGAGAAGGAAGCATTTTCCTTGAAGGAGATCTCCTTTTTCGGAAGTCCGAAATCATTAAGCTGGGTTTCTCGATAGTCGCCTTCGACAAAGTCGTTTTGATAAAAGGCTTCGAAATCGATCCGATTCAAGCTGTTTTTCGTAGCATGCTGGACCTTATCTACGACATACGGAGTGTACGTGTACTTTTCCGCCTGTACGACCTTGCCGCCTGTTTCAAGATAATATTCCTTCATTGTGTAGTCGCAAAGGTGCATCAGCGGAAAGCTGCTGTTGTTGTTTTCAAAGCGATAAATCTCACGATTGCCATCCTTGTCGGTCAAAACGACCCTGTCTTCGCTGTATGCCGCCGCAACAGAAGCCAGCAGTGTTTCCGCGGCATTCTCCGCGAGCGTCACTTCCTCGTGTGCAACGGAGTCGACGGTGGATTTCAGCTCGGTCTTTACTAAGCAACCGTCCGCATATGTGAAAGAGACCGTTTTATCCGTCTGTTCGTTTTCGGCATATGTGACGGAAGAAAGCATACATGCATCATACTGCAAGGAAAGCGATGCATCGTCAAAATATCTTACAGTTTGAAGAGCTCTTTCGGGATAATTGTGGTATTCAAACTCGACGATTCTTCCGCGCGTATCGGTAATGGATGAAAGCATACCGCTTTCATCATAGTAAAAGGATACCGTTTTGCCCTCATCGTCAAACACGGCGGTCACGCGGTTTTTCTCATCACGCTCTACGGTCAACTGATTGCCCATGGTATCGGCAATCATCACGAGATCTCCCTTTTGGTTGAAGCCCTTCGTGATCGTATCCTTCTTCAAGAAGGAAATCGGCTCTTGACGGTACAGGATCGCAAGTTGTTCCTCGCAGTCAAGGTATGCGATCATCATTTGCTTGAATTCATCCTTATAAATTTCGCGCTTGCCTGTGATGATGTCAACCTGTTCCTTGCAATTCGCGTATGCGTTTGCGTATTCCGTGTTCGCAGTATTCGCTTCCTTCAGTGTCTTGTACATATCCCTATCCTGAATCGTCGATCGCAGACTGAGTGCTTCGCCGTGAGAAAGGATCATATGGGCACCGCCGATGCTGTCAAGGAAACTCTGAGCGTCCTCCCTCGTAAGGGAATAATAACTAAATCTGCCGAGAGTCGAGCCGTCTACCATACTGACCTTGTAATAATCCTGCAAGGTTGCCTTATAGCTTTTGAGCTGGTTTTCGAGCTGTGCCCGTTCTTCGCTTCGTTGCTCGAAAAAGTCAATGTTCTTCAGTCCTTCAAGCAACGTCGTTGCCTGCCAACCGGACGCAGAGTAGAGCTCACGCATGGCTTCGCGCCCGCCTTTCATTTTAAGCGAGCCGTCTGCATTTGGCGTGCTTTCCTCAATTTCTTCCTCGGACAGGTATTCCTTTTTTCCATTATTAAGATAATAGAAGCGTTCCGTAAAGCCGTATTTTTCTCCCGATGCATCGGTGTAAACATAATCGACCTTGGAATTTTCTTTGTTGCTTTTTACCAGACTCTCGTCAAGATTTAAGCAGAAGTTAAAACCGTAGGGCGTTTTTCCTACACTTGAATTGAAAACGTGCGAGATCGGATGGTTCAACGGCGAACCGTTTTCAAAAACATCGGAGATCTCAAATCCGAGGACTCCTCTCGGTACGTTCAGGGTTGCCGCCGTTCTCTCCACGCTCGGAAGCTCTTCGATCGTAAGACGCTTGCCGTCGGATGCTTCCTCCTCCCATACGATCTCAACGTAGGGTGCATATTCGCCATGCATAAAGCATTCGAAATAGTAATCACCTTCGTTGTCGGGGGACGGAGACATTGCCATATTGATCGTCGATCCACTCATGTATGAAAAATCTTTGAGAGGAAGCTTGAAAACAGGCTCGTCGTTAAGCGGCCAATTCGAGAGAGATTCGAAATCTGCGCCCGAAAGCATTTTACCTGCTTCCCGCTGATGGCGAACAAAGCAAAGCCACGCGTCTTTTATGTTGGGGTACAAACGCGGCAGTCCTGTTTTCGTAATCGTCAGCATTGTGCGGTAACATTCCATATCGTCGATCTTTACCGACAAATCCGGATAATCGCTGAGCACTCGCCAAGAATCATTCCCTTGATCGAAGTCTACACGCGTACATTTTTCTACAGTGTACGTGAGATTCAGCCATTGTTCAGCGATCTTCGGAAGCACCAGCTGCGGATCCACCGTAACGGGATAAACGCGGGCGGGGTCCGCGAGCCATTTGGGATTGGGCAGAAGGGTGAGGCGGTAGCCGTCGCCCTCGGGCACGAGGTCGTAGCGGACGTCGTCGGAGCGGTTGCCGTCGGCGTCGAACATAAAGGGGGCGGGGATGCGAAGCACGGCAATATTGCCGTCGCACAGCGACAGACCGCCGTCGGCGTCCTCGTGCGGGACAAGACCGCCCGTGGAGAGAGCAAAGGCGAAGCGGTCGCAATTGCTCGGTCGGTTAAGGATCAGATTTTCCTTGATGCCGCGCTCCTCAACGCGGTATTCAAGATCGACGTCGGGCAGAATGCCCTCGTATACGGCACTTTTGCCGCAGATCGTCAGGCGGTCGGGCTTCTTTTCTCCAAGCCAGCGCCAGCCGACGGAAATACCGTCACCGCAAAGGGTAACGGCGGCGCCCGTTTCGGGCTTTGCTACGAGGACGCGGTATGCGTCAACGTATGCTTCATAGCCGTCCTCTGCTTTCAGAAAGATCGGCAGACTTTTGACTCCGTCCGTCATCGACGGGGTCTTTTTCATAAGATTGGTTTTCATTTTGTTTTTTCTCCTTTAGAATCGTTTTATTTTTTTGTTATGGTTTTGTTTTTTGAAAGGGGGCTTCGTAATCCGAAAGGATCTCAAAGAGTAGCGCGAGCTGATCCGGCGTGAGGCGTCCCTCGCTTGCCGCTTGCCCGTAAAGCTCTCTTAAAAGTGCCGCTTTTTCCGCGTCCCTGTATGTACGGCTCGGCCGACTGCCGTCCATAAAATACACGCCACCGTTGTGTCCGCTTTGCATGTAGATCGGCTCGGTCAAAGACAGCACCTCGATATCCCGTCTTACGGTGCGCTCGTTAGCCTAAGCGAATCCGAACCAATAAGGTTTCTATCGGCAAATATTCGTATATGCTTCGGTAAAAATCCTTGCAATATCCTCATATTGCTTCAAATTTTTACCTCGCCTCTTTCGAATATTTGTTCGATAAAAACTGCGGGGCACCTCTCGTCGAATAAATTTTCAATGGATTTGGGTGATGCGAGGCGAAGAAAAGTTGAACTTTACAAGCCGAGCAGCGCCAAAAGACACGGAAATTTATCGACGAGGGCTTATCGGATCGGGTTCGCTTAGGCTATACCAAATTCGCGTGCCAGATTGTTTGCCGTTTCATAGCGGCGCAGAGCCAAAAGCCCGATGATTTTTGCACGTCGCTCGGCGCATCCCATAGCGCAGACCTCCTTTCTTGCCCTCAGTATAACGGTCAAAGCGGACAAAACCTGTCCGGTTTGAAAAAAATTTTTTGAAAAATTTTGAGAGATCGGACTCGCACCTTTTTGTAAAAAGGTGCCCCAAAAACTTTTGCGGGGAAGAAGGATGAAACGATCTTCCTTCTCTTTTTCCTCACTTTCGTTTTTTTGCCAAGCTTTTTTTGCAAAAAAAGCGGAAACGAAAGGCGGAAACGAAAAGCGGAACCAAAAAAACAAAAAGAACCCATAAACGGACGTTGCGACACGTTCGCTTGTGGGTTCTTTGTTCAGCCCTCGCGGGTATTTGATCTTCTTTTCTTTTTCCTGCGCGGGCTACGACGCAGCGTCCTTATCCTTTTTCACGGTTTGCTTGCCTTTCTTTTGCGGAGTCTTCAAGAATAGCATACCAAACCGCGCGTAAGAAGCTTGTCGATTGATGGCGCACATTTAAAATATTTTTTGAAAGCGGACAGGTTCTGTCCGCTTTGGGCTGTAGAATAGAGGGGCGGGTGCAAGAAAGGAGTGTTATTATGGACGTTCAGAATCTGATCCAACCGGAGCTTTTGATCCTTGTACCGGTGCTATCCCTGATCGGCGTTTTATTGAAGCGGAGCCGCCTGCCCGACCGCTTCATCCCTGCCGTTTTGTGCGGTCTTTCGGTTTTGCTTTGCGCACTATGGATCGTGGCGACCCGAGAGCTTTCGGGCGTGCGTGCGATCGCCGATACGGTCTTTACCGCCATTACGCAGGGTGTGCTGATCTACGGCGGGTAAAAACGAAAAAGGAGTGCAGATGCACTCCTTTTTTGGCTTTGTTCACAGCAGGTTTTTTGCCAAGCTTTTTTGGCAAAAAAGCGTTGAAAACGGTTTTATCCGTACATTTGATTCGCCTTCATATACGCATACAGCTGCTCACCGTGCTGCTGCTCCTCGGCTTGAATGTGGTTCAGCATTTTGCGGGCGGCGGGGGTGGCGAACTCGAAGATGCTGACGTCGTACATCGAGGAGACGTGCTTTTCGGTGCTGAGCATATCCTGACAGAGGAAGGCGTCGCTTTTGCGGTCCTCCTCGTCAGCGTAGGTCTCGGCCGTGCAGTTTTGGTTATTTGAGTTTGAGATCGAGGCGGGCGGGGCGGGGTCCTTCCCTGCCAGCATATCGGAAACGGCAGAGAGATGCTCGCGCTCGGTTTGTTCCATACTTGTAAAGAGGGCGGAAAGCGCGGTCGATTTCGCCGTTTTGGCGTACTGCGCGTACTTTTCGATGCAGAGCTGCTCGGCGGATCTCAGGTCCTTCAAAAGATCGGTTTCTTTATTGCTGATCGTCATTTCTTTTCTCCTTTTATTTTGGGATCGTGGATAGTCTTTCCAAAAAAGGGGAAACTATACGGCGGATTTTAAGGTTGATTTATTCTCTGCGAGGTATGGTCTCTTTAAAAAGGCGTTCGGAGGAAATTATGGAAAGGAAACGAAAAGCGCGGCGCATACGCTATATTCCCGCGCGCTATATTCTGGCGATGCTCATCACGGTGCTTGAGGTGGCGCTCATCATCGGTGCGGTGATCGCGCTCTGCTACTACTTCCGTTTTTTCTATCTTGCCGCGATCGCGACACAGATCTTCTGCGTGGTGAAGATCGTGTCCTCAGACGACAATCCCGACTACAAGGTGCCGTGGCTTTTAACGGTCATGAGCTTGCCCGTGGTGGGCTTTATGCTTTATTTTCTCTTTTATTCAAGGAGCTTCAAGCGCAAATTTCTGCGCCGTCTTGAGGAGCTGCAGGCGCGGGGCTACGAGTACGACGACACGTGCGCGATGGCATCACTTGCGCACGAGGGAGCACCGATCGAGGGGGACCTGCGTATGCTCTGCCGCATTGCCGACACGCACGTCTTCGAGAATACGGCGGTGACCTATTTTTCGCTTGGCGAGGATATGCACCGCGCGATGCTTACCGACCTTCAGGCGGCGAAGCATTTCATTTTTATGGAATATTTCATTATCGAGCGCGGGGTCTTTTGGGACTCGATCCTTGAGATCCTGGGGCAAAAGGCGAGGGCGGGGGTCACGGTCAGGATCCTTTACGACGACGTGGGGTGTATGAAGACGCTGCCCGGAAATTACGCGCGGGTGCTTGCGCGCGACGGCATTGAGTGCCTCCCCTTCTCCCGCCTGCGCGGCAACGCGGACAGCGAATTCAACAACCGCAACCACAGAAAGATCACGGTCATCGACGGCAGGGTCGGTTTTACGGGCGGTGTGAATCTTGCTGACGAATATATCAACGCGCGTGTGCGCTTCGGTCATTGGAAGGACACGGGGCTACGCCTTGAGGGGGCGGCAGTCTACGAGCTGACGCGCCTGTTCCTTCTTGATTTCGGTGTCAGCAAGCGAAAGATCGAGATGCCGGAATTGCCGCTGTATCCCGACGCGTCGGACGTTGTTGGGTCGGGGTACGTCATTCCATTCGGCGACGGGCCGCGGCCGCTGTACCGACACCGCGTCGCAAAAAGCGCGATCCGCAATCTTCTGGCGAGCGCGCGGCGTTACGTCTATATCACCACGCCCTATCTTATCATTGATAACGACCTTTGCACCTGCATTGAAAATACGGCGATGCGCGGGGTCGACGTGCGGATCATTCTGCCGCACATTCCAGACAAGCGGCTGATCTTTGAGATCACGCAGAGCTATTACCCGCGCTTGCTTTCGGCGGGGGTCAAGATCTACGAATACACGCAGGGCTTCATCCACGCGAAAAGCTATCTTTGCGACGACGCCGTGGCGATCGTCGGGACGGTCAATCTCGACTATCGGAGTCTTGCGCATCACTTTGAAAACGGCGTGCTTCTCTACCGCTGTGACGCCGTCCTCGACCTGAAGGCTGACCTTTGTGCGACGCTTGCCGCCTCGGAGCAGATCCCGCGGGCGGGCTGCCGTCCGCGCCTTTGGCGGCGGATGCTCCGCGCCACCTTGCGGGTCTTTGCACCGCTGATGTGAGGCTGATACGGCTCTGAACGCAAATAGTGACAATAGTGATGTTGCGGCAAGCCGCAATGATGTTATGCTTCGCATAGTGATGTTGCTCCCGATGGTCGCAGTGATGTAATGTTTGCCCACTTCGCCGATAGGCGAAACATCACTCACGCAGTGAACATCACTGTCGAAGACTACACCACTTGCCCGTCAGGGCAAACATAACTGAAAAACGACAAAATTCTGTCGAATTTTGTCGTTTTTCTGGCCTGCCCGACACGATTCGAACGTGCGACCTCAAGAGTCGGAGTCTTGCGCGCTATCCAGCTGAGCCACGGGCAGATATATTACAGTTACATATTTTAACACAAAGTGCGGAAAAAGTAAAGGGGAAAGCGAAATTTTCTTTCGTCAAAAAACGAGCGTGACACAAGCGGCAGAGGAAAGATGCCGCCGCAGGCGAAAATAACAGCGCGGTGTGATGAGATAGCCGCCGCAATAGGGCGTGCACGCCGCAGGAAAGCGCATCCGTTCCCCGACGAGCGCACGCGGCGCGGTGCTGACGAAAAAGACGGTGCCGCCGTATCCGTCGGCAAGCGAGCGATAGGACTGCGTGAGTCGGTCGTCGAAAAACAGAAGGAGAACCCGCTCCCCCGCGATGCGCGGCAGCAGCGCCTCCACGGCGCGGCGGTTTGCGCCCGCACCCGCAATGAAAAAGGCAAGCGACAGAAAAAGCAGTGCGGGAAGGAGCAAAACGAAGATCGCCGAAAAGACGAGCGCGGCGGCAGACGCCTGCAGGACGGCGAGTACCACCGTCAGCACACGCAGGGCACGCACGACGAAAAGCGTTGGGCGAAAAACCGCCCACACGCGCCGCCACGTTCGGTAAAGCACGCGGTAGCGGAGCGTCGAGACGAAGAAAGAAAAATAGCCGCCCGTGTGATAGAGCGTATGAGGAAAGCAGAGGGGCGACGCACCCTGCCGATGGCGTATCCCCTCCAGCTGTCGGCGCAGACGGCGGTTTTCGAGAAGGAGTGCAAGATAGGATGGAAGCACGCGTTCTCCTTTCGGCTTTTTATGTATCCGACAGCAAAAGAAGGTTGCGGCGCACCGTCTCACGCCCGCGCCAGGCGTAGGCACGGCGCGAAAAGTGCGCGTCGTCCATTGCATCGAGCAGTTCAAGCGTCAGGTGCGGCGTGCGGTTTTCGTGGAAGAAGGCGATCGGCGTCGGGCGCGCGTTTTGATTGTAGGGGCAGACGGTCTGGCACAGGTCACAGCCCCAGACGGTGTTCGTCTTTCTCATCAGCGCGATCTCGCGCTCCGTGAGGCTTCCCTTCTTCTGCGTGATGGCGGAAAGGCAGTCGTCGCCCTCACCACGCAGAATGCCCGTGGGGCAGGCGCAGCGGCAGGCACCGCAATCCGCGCAGGCGCGAAGGGGAGCTTCCGCCTTGAAGCCGAGCAACTCTGCCGCAAGATCGGTGAAGATCTCCCCGAGGAAGACGTAGGAGCCGTAGCTTTCATTGAGAAGCAGTCCGTTTTTGCCAAAGATGCCAAGCCCCGCACGCACCGCCGCCTCGCGCTCGTCGATTGGAGAGTGATCGGCGAAGCCGTAAAATTGATTTTCGGGGTACAAATTGTAAAGTTTGGTTGTCATTCTGTCAATAAGACCACGCATATAGAGGTGGTAATCCTCGCTTGCGGCGTAGCGGGAGAGGTTCTCGGTTTCCCCCGTGTAGTAGGGAACGAGAAAGAGGATGACGGCGCGCGGCGAAAAGCCGTCGATGCGCGTCAAAAGATACGCCCGCGTGAGGTTGACTGAGGAAATCGGCAGGGCGGCGACATATTCAATGCCCTCGTCCAAAAAGAGCTTTTTATACATTCTGCCCGTCTACCTCCTCGGTTATACTGTTCGCACGCGCTCTCTCACACGCGGCGAGGTATTCGCCGGGGGTGATCCCCGTATGCTGCTTGAAATATTTGATAAAATAGGATGCGCCCGCAAAGCCGAGACGGAAGGCGGCGCTTTTACAGGTATATTTGCCCGAGGCGAGCAGCGCCTTCGCCTGCTCACAACGCAGCTCGCCGATATACTGCATCGGCGTTTTGCCGATCCGCTTTGAAAAGATGCGGATGAGGTGGTATTTGCTGAAGCCGACTGCCTCTGCAAGCTCCGAGAGCGTGATCGGCTCCTCAACGTGTGCGCGGATGTATCCGAGGGCAAGGCGTACGCCCTCCTCTGCCGTTGCGGGCACGCGCGGATGACTCTCGGACGCTGCCCCCTCGGCGTATCCGCGTGCGAGTGCTATGAGAAAGTCCAGCACCGCGGCACGTACGGCGGTGCCGCTGTATACCGCGTCGCTCTCATACGCCTCCGCAATACGCAGATACAGCGCGTTGATCGCAGGATCGCGCACGGGGGTTTTGAAGTGGAGCGCAGAGATATCGATCTCAGCGGCGGCGGCAAAGGCGACGTCAACGATCAGGCAGTGATATTCAACGGGCGTATCGCTCTCCAGGATATGCGAAAGATTGGAGTTGACGACGTAAAGATCGCCGGGGGTAACGTTTGCGACCTCCCCTCCCGAGGATACCGTCATCTCCCCCTTCGTCATAAGCAGGAATTCGGGATTGGCGTGCCAATGCTCGGGAAAGTTCCGCACGCCCCCCCTGTGAGTGTCGTAATGGTAGATGATCGGACGCTTTTTTTCCTCTAAGCGATGCTTTTCAAAGCGCTTTGGTTTTTTGGTTTCCATCAGATCGCACCTCAATAATTTGCTGTTTCTAAAGCAATTTTTTCGTATTGACTTTTACTTGCCGTTATTATACAATTAAATCAGTCGAAAAACAAGGGGTTTTTCATTTTTTCTTTCAAAAAGGAGTTTTTGGTATGAAATTCGGAGTCAGCAGTTATTCTTTTTCACAGCTTCATAAAGCAGGCAAGCTGACGCTTGTCGACACGGTCGATCTTGCAAAGGAGCTTGGCTTTGATGACATCAGCTTTACGGGTCTTGTTGCCGAGACCGATGAAGAAAAAGCAGCACTTGCAAGGGAGCTGCGCGCACGCGCGGATGCCGTGGGGCTTCCCATCTCCTCCTACGTGGTCGGCGCGAATCTCGGGGTAGAGGATCCCACCGAGGAGATCGAAAAGCTGAAGCGTGAGGTGGATATCGCGCATATTCTCGGCACGGAGAATTTCCGTCACGATCTGATGTGGAATTACGCCACCTTCCGTAGCTTTGATCTTGCTCTGCCGACGCTTGCCGCCGCCGTGCGCGAGGTGACGCAGTATGCAAAGTCCCTCGGCATCCGCACGATGAGCGAGAACCACGGTCTGATCGCGCAGGACAGCGACAGAATGGAGCGAATCGTTGCCGCCGTGAACGACGATAACTACGGTCTTTTGGTCGATATGGGTAACTTTATGTGTGCCGATGAGAATCCCGCGATCGCGGTCTCACGCGTTGCGAATCTTGCGATGATGGTGCATGCGAAGGACTTTTATCTGACGCGCTTTGAGGATCTCAAGGAGGGTATGCCGGGCTTCACCACGCGTGGGGGTAACAAGCTCACGGGAACCGTCATCGGTCGCGGTGACGTGCCCGTTGCACAGTGTCTTGACATTTTGCGCCGCGCCCGCTACGACGGCTACGTTGACATTGAGTTCGAGGGCAGTGAGGACTGCATCGAGGCACTCAAGGAGGGGCTTGCGTACCTGCGTTCGCACTAAAAAGAGCTGTCAGATTTAGGTAAAACCGAAAATAGCAGAACCTATTCTCAAATCAAAAGAGGCTGTCTCACGCCAATGTGAAACAGCCTCTTTTTTATTCGGTTTTACAAGGGAGACAATCCTTACTGTGCGGACTCGATCTTCTCTGCCTTCTTCTCGGGAAGCAGGGAGATGAGATCCTTGATGCCGACACCCTCGTACCAGGTGTTGCTCGGATCGACGTATACGACGGTTTCATTTCCCTCGCCGTCGGTGAGGGTGAGATAGCCGCGGTATACGAATTCGGTGGCATAGTAGACAGCACTTCTCGCGCTGTTCTCGTCGTTGTAGCTGACACTCAGCGCATAGCTTGCATCAACACCCGACTCGTAGGAGACGTAAACGTAGGTCGCATCGCTTGCGCTGTCGCTCGCGTAGACCGTGACGTCGACGACGCCATCAGCGCCGAGCGTAAGATCGCTCACCCTCTTATGGGTGACGCCGTCGTGGCTTGCAACTGCAAGGAGCGCACCGTAGGTAACGGTGTAGCCCTGCGCCTCAAGCGTGGCGATCGAAGCGAGGTTGACGCTATAGATCGTGCGCAGTGCGTTTGCGGCATCCCCGTCCGTATTGACGGCAACGCCGTCGGAGGTGATCGCCTCACCGACGAGGTAAGCCTTTTCAGCCGCGGCGGAGAGTGCTTCGACCGTTGCGCTCTCGATCGTAAGATCCTTTGCGGCATCGTACGCGACGCTCTTTGCCGTTTCGGGCAGTGCCGCGAAGCGCGCGGCGTCGATCGCGTAGCCCGTATAACCGACAAGGTCAACGAAATGGTTCTGCAAAAGCTCACTTTCGTCAAGCACGCGGTTGTAGATACGGATCGCGTAGATATCTGCGGGAACGTCGTAGAAGGCGCGAAGGGTCGATGCGTTCGTGCTATGTACCGCCGTGGTCTTCGTTCTTCCGTCGTCAGCGGCGGGAATGACTCCGCTTACCGTGCTGTCGCCGTCGGTACGCGTATCGTACCTGACGGTGACGGTCGTGCCGTCCTCAGACAGTGCGCTTCTGAAAATCATGCGTGCGACGCTGCCGTTGAGGGTGCCGTTATCGCGCATATAACCGATCTGATTGGAAAAGCCGCCGTTTGCCGAATAGGCAATACCAAGCTCGTAAAGACCGACCGCACCGTTTTGGACGGTATAGTTCTGGCGCAGATGCAGGTTTGCACCCTGAAGAAGCTGGGAGTAGCCGTAGTTGCTCGCGCTCGTTACCACGTCCATCGTTTTGCGTGCCGCAACCAGCTCGACCGTATTGGTCGTAGCCATCAGGGCGGCAACGTCCGACGCATTTCCTGCGAGCTGGATATAGGTCTTATCCTTCGTGCCCGCGTCACGTGCCAGATCGTAGCCGACCGAGCGGTCGCCGAGCTTCCAGCCCGTGCTCTTGGTAACACCGCCTGCGACGTAGGTTTCATTCATACTGTTCAGCGTGACCGTCTTGTTATTTGCAAGGTTCAGCCACGTGCCCGTGCCGTTTTCGTTCAGGACGATGCTGCCGTCCTCTTTTGCGTTGTAGGCGAGAAGAAGGACCGATGCACCCTCGGCGTAAAGCGATTTGAGCGCATTCGTCTGTTCCTTGGCATTCAGAGTGTCAAGCTCTGCCGTGATCAACGCATCGATCGCGCCCTTGGTGGCAGTTTCAAAGGTCATATCCTTCGTTGCAACCGAAAG
>JAZSGY010000022.1:0-17300 GCA_045532985.1 Eubacteriales bacterium
CGAACGCCTGAATGGACAGACGGTGAAGCGTAGGTGCACGGTTCAGAAGTACGGGGTGATTCTTGATTACGTTCTCAAGAGCATCCCATACGTCGGGATTAACCTTTTCGACCTTCTTCTTAGCTTCCTTGATGTTGGAGGCTTTCTGGTTTCCACGAGGCGCCTCATGACAAAGGGCTTGAACAGCTCCAGCGCCATTTCCTTCGGCAGACCGCACTGATAGATCTTCAGCTCAGGTCCGACGACGATAACCGAACGTCCCGAGTAGTCAACGCGCTTACCGAGCAGATTCTGACGGACACGACCCTGCTTACCGCGAAGCATCTCGGACAGAGATTTCAGCGCGCGGTTGGAGGGACCCGTCACAGCCTTACCGCGGCGGCCGTTGTCGATCAGAGCATCCACGAATTCCTGAAGCATGCGCTTCTCGTTGCGGATGATGATCTCGGGCGCGTGCAGCTCGATCATCTTCTTCAGACGGTTGTTACGGTTGATCACGCGGCGGTAAAGCTCGTTGAGGTCGGAGGTCGCAAAGCGGCCGCCGTCCAGCTGTACCATCGGACGGATATCCGGCGGCAGAACGGGAATGCAGTCGAGGATCATCCACTCGGGACGGTTCTTCGACTTACGGAAGGCTTCCACAACCTCAAGACGCTTGATGATGCGGATCTTCTTCTGACCCGAGGCATTTGCCAGCTCTTCCTTCAGCTGTGCCGAAAGCTCGTCAACGTTGATCTCGGCAAGCAGCTCACGGATCGACTCGGCGCCCATGCCTGCACGGAATTCATCTTCATACTTTTCGTAAGCAGCGCGGAACTCCGCGTCGCTCAAAAGCTGCTTTTTCTGCAAGGGCGTGTTACCGGGATCGATCACGACGTAGCTTGCAAAGTAGAGAACACGCTCCAGATTACGGGGCGTCATATCCAAGAGCAGACCCATACGCGACGGAACCGCCTTGAAATACCAGATGTGGGAAACGGGCACTGCCAGCTCGACGTGACCCATACGCTCACGGCGAACCTTTTTAGTGGTGACCTCAACGCCGCACTTATCGCAGACCTTTCCCTTGAAGCGGACGCGCTTGTATTTTCCGCACTGACACTCCCAGTCCTTCATAGGACCAAAGATCTTTTCGCAGAACAAGCCGTCGCGTTCGGGCTTCAGCGTACGGTAGTTGATCGTTTCCGCCTTCGTGACCTCGCCGTGTGACCAGCTGCGGATCATATCGGGCGACGCCAAACCGATCTGAATCGAATCAAACGCATTTCTTTCCATAGTTGATTTATTGCAACCGCCCCGTTGCGGGGGCGGTATCCCCTCTCATTTTAGTTTCGTACCAAAGCGGAATCAGTCCTCGTCAGACAGAAAATCGTCTGCGAAGTCCTCGTCATCCTCAAATTCCTCGTCCTCGATCAGATCGTCGTCGGTGGGCTCGCCATCCTCCTCGTCATCGAAGAACTCGCCGTCCACGGCATCCTCAACCTCGTCGAGCGATGCGAAGGTAGGCATATCGTCCTCGATCAGATCGGAGAGCTCGATCTCCTGACCGTCTCTGTCAAGCACGCGGATATCAAGAGCCAGCGACTGCAGCTCCTTGACAAGGACCTTGAAGGATTCGGGAATGCCCGGGGTCGGGATGTTCTCGCCCTTCACGATTGCCTCATAGGTCTTGGTACGGCCGGTGATATCGTCACTCTTGACCGTCAGGATCTCCTGGAGCGTGTAGGCGGCACCGTAAGCCTCAAGTGCCCAAACCTCCATCTCTCCGAAGCGCTGACCGCCGAACTGTGCCTTACCGCCAAGAGGCTGCTGGGTAACGAGAGAGTACGGACCGTTCGAGCGGGCGTGGATCTTATCGTCAACCAGATGGTGGAGCTTCAGATAGTACATAATACCTACGGTGACGGGGTTATCAAAGGGCTCACCCGTACGGCCGTCGTAGAGGACCGTCTTACCGTTGGGGGCGATGCCTGCCTGCTCGAGACACTCCGAGATATCCTTCTCGGTCGCGCCGTCGAATACGGGCGTCATAACCTTCATACCGAGCTTCTTTGCGGCGATACCGAGATGCACCTCAAGCACCTGACCGATGTTCATTCGGGAAGGAACGCCGAGGGGGTTCAGAACGATATCGAGCGGCGTACCGTCGGGCAAAAAGGGCATATCCTCGGGAGGCAGAATTCTCGAAACGACACCCTTGTTACCGTGACGGCCTGCCATCTTGTCGCCCACGGAGATCTTTCTCTTCTGAGCAATATAGACGCGCACGGTCTTGTTGACACCGGGTGCAAGATCGTCGGAATTTTCGCGCGAGTAGACCTTGACGTCAACGACGATACCCGATTCACCGTGCGGCAGGCGGAGCGAGGAATCTCTGACCTCACGCGCCTTTTCGCCGAAGATCGCGCGAAGCAGGCGCTCCTCGGGCGTCAGCTCGGTCTCACCCTTCGGGGTGACCTTACCGACGAGGATATCGTTTGCACGCACCTCGGTACCGATGCGGACGATACCGTCTGCATCCAGATCCTTCAGTGCGTCCTCGCCCACGTTCGGGATCTCTCGCGTGATCTCCTGCGGGCCGAGCTTCGTATCTCTTGCGTCAATGTTGTATTCTTCAATGTGCAGGGAGGTGTAAACGTCGTCACGAACCAGACGCTCGTTCAGAAGAACTGCGTCCTCGTAGTTATAGCCCTCCCAGGTCATAAAGCCGATCAGGGCATTCTTACCGAGCGAGATCTCACCGTTGCTGGTTGCGGGACCGTCTGCAATGACCTGTCCCTTCTCTACTCTGTCACCCTCGTTGACGATGGCACGCTGATTGACGCAGGTGCCCTGGTTCGAGCGCTTGAACTTGATCAGCTGATAGCGCTCCTTCTTACCCGAATCGGTCAGAATGACGATCTCGTCGCCGCTTGCGCGCTCAACGATACCGCCCTCGTTTGCAACGACAACGGCGCCCGAGTCAACAGCAGCCTTGTACTCCATACCCGTTGCAACGATCGGAGAGTCGGTCATCATCAACGGCAC
This sequence comes from Eubacteriales bacterium, assembly GCA_045532985.1. GTDB lineage: Bacteria > Bacillota > Clostridia > Oscillospirales > CAG-272 > UBA1740. The sequence continues at coordinate 3,028 of JAZSGY010000022.1, forward strand.
TGCCTGCTTCTGCATGTTCGAGCCCATGAGCGCACGGGTATTGTCATCGTTTTCAAGGAAGGGAATGCAGGCGGTAGCAACCGAAACGACCATCTTCGGCGATGCGTCCATGTAATCGATCAGCTCACGGTCCACCTCGAGGATCTCCGCCTTATCACGCGCGATGACGCGCTTGTTGATAAAGTGTCCTTCCTCATCCAGCGGCTCGTTTGCCTGCGCGATGATATAGTTATCCTCGATATCGGCAGTCATATAAACGACCTCGTCGGTAACGACGCCCGTCGCCTTGTCCACCTTACGGTAAGGAGCCTCGAGGAAGCCGTACTTGCTGATACGGGCATAGGTTGCAAGATAGGAGATCAGACCGATGTTCGGACCCTCAGGCGTCTCGATCGGACATATTCTGCCGTAGTGCGTGTGATGTACGTCACGGACGTCGAAGGACGCGCGGTCACGCGAAAGACCGCCGGGACCGAGCGCGGAAAGACGGCGCTTATGCGTCAGCTCCGCCAGGGGGTTGTTCTGATCCATGAACTGAGACAGCGGCGAGGAGCCGAAGAATTCACGGATCGCGGTAGCGACAGGTCGGGTGTTCACGAGCGACTGAGGCGTCATATCCTCGGTATCGTGCACCGACATGCGCTCCTTGATGTTCTTGTCCATACGGGACATACCGATGCGCAGCTGGTTCTGCAGAAGCTCACCAACGCAACGCAGACGGCGGTTGCCCAGATGGTCAATATCGTCCATCTGACCCACGCCGTGGGAAAGGTTCAGAAGGTAGTTGATGGATACGAAGATATCTTCCTTCGTGATATGCTTCGGAGACAGCTCGTCTCTGCGAGCCTTTGCAAGCTCAAGGACGGTCGCCTTGTCGCCGTTTGCCGCCTCAATGATCTCATTGAGAACCGACAGACGCACCTTCTCCTCGAGGCCGCATTCCTTCAGATCGTAGCCAAGCACGACCTCAGGCGCAACGGTGCCGTTGCCGAAGACCTTGACCTCTCTGTCCGACTCGGTCAGAACGTAGACCTCGTTGATACCGCTATCTTCAATGGCGGTCGCAAGCTCACGCGAAAGGAATGCCCCCTCCTCCGCAACGACCTCACCCGTAAACGGGTTGACGACGGTACGGGAAAGGCGCTGACCCTCAATACGCTTGCCGATCGCGAACTTCTTATCGTACTTGTAACGTCCGACAGGTGCAAGATCGTAACGCTTCGGATCGAAGAAGAGGTTGTTCAGAAGGATCTGTGCGCTTTCGACGATAGCGGGCTCGCCCGGACGCAGCTTCTTGTAGATCTCCTTCAGCGCTTCCTCGCCGAGGGTGGTCTTGTTTTCCTCTGCTTCTCTTGCGCTTTCATCCTTACCGAAGGTCGCGGTGAGGATCTCCTCATCACCGAACATCGAAAGGATGCTCTCGTCGCTCTCTTCACCGAGGGCGCGGATCAGCACGGTGATCGGAACTTTGCGGTTCTTATCGATCTTTACGTAAAAGACGTCGTTTGCATCGGTCTCGTATTCAAGCCAAGCACCGCGGTAAGGGATGACCTGTGCAAGATAGCTGTGCTTACCGGACTTGTCTACCGTGCAATCGTAATATGCACCGGGGGAACGAACGATCTGCGATACGATAACGCGCTCGGCACCGTTGATCACGAAGGTACCGTTTTCGGTCATCAGCGGGAAGTTGCACATAAACACGTCGTGCTGCTTGATCTCTCCCGTTTCCTTGTTGGTCAGGCGTGCCTCGACCATCAGGGGCGCCTCGTAGGTCGCGTCTCTTTCCTTGCATTCCTCTACCGAGTATTTCGTCTCACCACCGATATGATAATCCAGGAATTCGATCGACAGATTTCCCGAAAAATCCACTACGGGCGAAACGTCGCGAAGAACCTCGCGCAGACCCTCCTTGAGGAACCACTCGAAGGATTCTTTTTGAACCTCAATCAAGTTCGGCATTTGAAGAGTCTCATTGATCTTTGAGAAGCTCATTCTTTCATTGGTGCCAAGCTTTTGCGGTTTTAACGTCATGTAGAACCACTCCATTCAACTTTATTTGAGTCCGTCGTCCCTGCGGTATTACCCGCGTTTGGTGTGTTCGGACCCCGCTATACACACCGAAAACGGGAAAGCACCCCGCAAAAAAACTGCATACGAAGGCGCTTTTTTCCATAGGAACAGCGATTATAATGCAGTATATTATAATATCACTAACTCCTTGATTTGTCAAGCCTTTTTTGGAAAAAAGTTTAAATTTTTTTCGTTTTTTTGCTTTTTTCTTTTTCTTTAATATTATAAAACGAAAAAGGATCCAAGGAAGCACTGATTCGCAATATGCTATGCTTTTTTTTGCAATGGTATTGCAAAAAAATTCGTTGTATAATAAAAACAGTGGAAAATGCCACGGAAAGGATATTGCTATGTCTTCTCCAATCAAAATAGGACTCCTCGGTCTTGGCAGAGCCGGCAACGGTATGCACCGCAGTGAGTTAAAAAGCAGACCCGACTATTTCAGCATTTACGCCGTGTGCGACGAGATCTACGAGCGTTGTGAGAAATTCGAGCAGGAGTGCGGAAGCAAGCCCTACAAAAAGTACAAGGATATGCTCCGTGATCCCGAGATCGAGCTGATCGATATCGCGACTCGCTCCTGCGATCACTACAAGCACGCGAAAATGGCGCTTGAGGCGGGCAAGAGCGTTTTGCTCGAAAAGCCCTTCTGCACCTCAGTGAAGGAGGCAAAGAAGCTGATCGAGCTTGCCTCAAAGGAAAACGGCCCGCGCCTTTACATCCGTCACAACCGCCGCTTTGAGACCGCGTTCCAGAAGGTCAACGAGATCATTGCATCGGGCAAGCTCGGCGACGTATACGAGATCCGTCTGGCGCGCAACGGCTATCAGCGCAGAAAGGACTGGCAGACGATCAAAAGGTATGGCGGCGGTCAGCTTCTCAACTGGGGACCTCATATCGTCGACCACTCGCTCCGCTTCTGCGGCGGCGCGTACAAAAAGCTCTTCTCCACGATCCGTCAGGTTGCCGCGGCAGGTGACTGTGAGGACCATATCAAGATCGTGATGGAGGGCGTCAACGGCAGGATCGTCGATATGGAGATCAGCGGCGGCGTTGCACTCCGCATTCCCGAATATACGGTCTACGGCTCAAAGGGCACGCTCATTGCCGATCGCGGCGTATTCACGCTCCGTTACCTTGACCCGTCGGTCACGCTCCCCCCCGTCGTGGCTGATCCGTCGACTCCTACGGGTGGCTCTTTTGGAAACAACGAGCAGCTGACCTTTATCGACGAGAGCTTTGAGCTGGAGGACAAGGACGGCACGCACCGCATTTGGGATGCGCTCTATCAGAGCATCCGCCACGGTCTTGCCTACCCGATCCCGAACGAGGAGGCGCTTGCCGTCGTTGAGGTGATCGAAAGGGTCAAAAAGGATTCGGATTTCAAATAATTCAAATAAAGAGGTATCTATGGACTTTTACGGATTTGAACAGATCAACTTCAGCTTTGAGGGGCACGACGCCATCCTTGTAAAGCCGAAAACTCCCGATGCAAAGCATAACGTTGCGTTCAAGACCGAATACTTTGGCGCATTCCCGAACACGGAGATCGAGCTTTTGCGACGCGGCTTTCACGTAGCGTACGTCAAGAATACCAACCGTTGGGCGACCCCCGCCGACTGTGCGATGAAGGCGCGTTTTATCGAGTACATCTCAAAGGAGTACGGTCTGCGCGATCAGGTTGTCACGGTGGGAATGAGCTGCGGCGGTGCGTTCTCCGTCAATCTCGCGGGCTTTTATCCCGAGCGCGTGCTTTGTATGTATTTAGAGGCACCCGTGCTGAGCTTTTTCAGCTGTCCTGCCGAAATGGGAAGCGGACACTTGCCGGGGGCGTGGGAGAATGAGTTTTTGAAGGCATATCCCGAGGTTCGTGACAGGGCGGATCTTTTCCTGCTTGACGCGCATCCGATGTCCCGCATTCCTTCCCTGATCGAGCATAGGATCCCCTTCGTGATGACCTACGGGCCTGAGGATGCGACGGTGCCGTACGCGGAAAACGGTGCCCTGCTTGTCGAGAAGTACGAAAGGACCGACATCCCGCATCTTGTGATCGCGCGTCCGCTTACGGGACATCATCCGCACGGGTTGAACGATCCTACACCTGTAATTGATTTCATTTTAAAAATTTCAGAATAAGCAAAAAAAGAAGTGCTGAAAAGCACTTCTTTTTTATTTGCGTCAGGAAAGATTGGCAAGCAGGAATTCGGTGACCTTCGTCGAGAGCAGCTCGTAGCCTGCGGGGGCATAATGATAGCCGTCGGGCACGCGCACCTCGGGCTTGCCGTAGACGACTGAGTAAAGATCGTCGACCGCCAGACCGTATTTTTCGCCGAGGCGGGCAACCTCTGCATTGTATTTCTGCACCGAGCCCTGAATGAATTCGTTGGGGTTATCCCTCACCGTCGTGGGGGTGGAGTTTGCCAGGGTGATCACGGCGTTCGGGAAGGTCTTTTGCAGCCAGAGGATCGCCTTTTCAAGGTTCTCGCCGTATTCCTCCTGCGACTGACCGCCACTGTGAAGACCGCTGTTGAAGTGGATGATCTTATAGGCGTAATCCTCCTGCTTTGCGAGTAGCTCGATCTCCTCAAGCAGATGGGGATTTGCGAGTGATTTCGAGGTCATGATCGCGCTCACGCAGAGCTTGCCGTCAAGCTTCTTGTGAACGAGTGATTTGTAGCCGTTCGTGATCGAATCGCCGATCAGCAGTACGCGCTCCTTGCCCTGCGAATCCTCGCGCCAGCAGTTGGTCCATTCGATCCGTTCAAGATTTTCGTACATATATTTATTCTCCTTTGCGTAAATAATCGTATAATGCCGCAACCGTCGGCAATACCGCGATCGCGCCAGCTTCCAAAAGCTCCTCTTGACTGCCGTAGCCGTAGCTGACACCGACGGTGGGGATGGAAAGCTCAGCCGCGCCGAGAACGTCGTATTTACGGTCGCCGATCATTAAAAGCGGACGTCCTGCAAGCTCGCTTTCGTTTTCCAGAAGATAACGGATGACGTCCGCCTTTTTGTCGCGCGTGCCGTCAAGCTCACTGCCGTAAACGCCGTTAAAATAAGTATCAATATGAAAATCGGAAAGCACTCGGCGGGCGAAGACCAGCGGCTTTGAGGTCGCGACGTAGAGCTTGTAGCCTGACGCCCTTAGCGCCGCTAAAAGTGCGGGGATCCCGTCGTAAAGACGGTTTTCGAGGATCCCGCGATCCTTAAAATAAACGCGGAAGGAATCGACGAGCGCACGCGTTTTCTGAAAGTCGGTTCCGCAGAGGGCTGAAAAGCTGTCCACAAGCGGCGGACCGATGAAGGAAAGCAGGGTGTCAGCATCGGGGATCGGATATCCGTGCTGACGCAGTGCGTAGCGGACCGAATTCGTAATTCCCTGTGCAGGGTCTGTCAGCGTGCCGTCGAGGTCAAACAGCAGGGCTTCATATTTCAAGCGATCGCACCCCTTCTTTTTGTTTCATCTTACCATAAAACGCCTCGGTTTGCAAGACTATTTCTCAAAAAACACCGCTTTTGAATAAAAAATCAGACACCCCCAAGGGTGTCGGACGGTTTTTAATTACTGCGTGTCGCCGGGATCGTTCTTGTCGTCAAGATTCTCGGTCAGACCGTAGGTGGGATCCTTGTATTCCGGCGGCTTTTGCGAGGACGAAGAAGACGAGGAAGACGAAGAACCCGCGGGATCCTTCGAACCCTTACATGCAACAGCAAAGCTGCAGAGCGTTACCAGAAGAAGGCAGAGCGCAATGATACGAATCATATTTTTCATATTTATTCTCCTATGCGTTTACAGAATTATTCAGCGGGAGTTTCTGCGCAAGCATCAACGACGCCCTGCAGAATCTCGTTGCCTGCATACTCCGCATCTGCAAGGAGTGCGCTTGCAACGTCCTTCATCGAAGCGGTGTCGCCAAAGGCATCGGTCGTGCCGTTTGCATACAGCGTGTAGACCAGACCGTCAGCATCGGTCAGAACCAGGAAGCCGCGGTAGATCAGATCGGTCTCGTATGCAGCCTTCAGAGCAGCGTCCGAAAGGTTGCCGTAGGTAACTGCAAGGGTAAATACCTTACCGATGCCATCCGCTGCGTAGTTGTAAGCCATACCTGCGTTGGCGGATACCATACCGATCACGCTTGCATCAGCAGTAATGGTGCCGAGATCTGCGTCGTAGGTGACGGTGAGGTCGGTCATATCAATGCCGTCAGCAATTGCAACCATTGCGCCGTAGTCAACGACGGTCAGCTCCTTCTCTGCAAGAGTCGCTACCAGTGTTTCGTCAAAGGAGAAGGTACCGCGGAGTGCGGCGTAGTCCTCAAGACGACCTGCAATGCCCCTGAACTGCAGCGGGCTTGCCGATGCGGTCTCTTCGTCGAGAGCTGCCTGCAGCGTTGCTACGTCAGCGGTCTCGATGGTGTAGTTTGCGAATGCCTCGTAGATGCCTACCATATCATCCTCGTCAAGAAGCTTCAAAGCATCGATGTCGAGCATGAAGTATGCGGCAAGGTCTGCGAAGTGGTTCTGCAGACGCTCGGTCTCGTTCAGAACGCGGTTGTATACGCGGATCGCGTAAACGTCAGCGGGAAGGTTCGAGAACAGGGTGACCGTCGAGCCCTCGGACGCGTAAACATCCTTCGTAACGGTGATGCCGTTGGGGTTCGCATCCGTTCTGCCCAGAGCTGCGATTACGGTGGATGCGCTGTATGCCTGCCAACGCAGGTCGACCTTCGTAGCATCCTCGGAAAGATCCTCGGTGACAAAGTAGTTGGCGATCTTACCTGCTACGCCGCCGATACCGGTGTTACCGAACCAAGGACCACCGCCATTGTTACCGTTTTCATGGTAGCCCGTGTAGAGCTCGCCGGGAGGCAGGAGCTGCATCATATTCTCACCGTCGTACTCAGCGGTGAGCTTGTAGTGCATCTGCAGGTTCTTACCGAGCATGATGTCTGCCCAAAGCTCAGGCTTATCACCCTTGGTAAAGGTCTTGCCGCCGCCCTCGTCCGTCGAGTTGTCAACGTTATGGTAGACGCCGAGGCTGCCGCTGTTGTTGACGTGGAGGCCTGTGACGTTTGCGACCATTTCAACGGTGTACTCATCGCCAAGGTAGCTCGAGGGAACCTTGATGCCGTGGCTCTTAATAGACTGCCAGGACATCTCGAAGCCGACCGACTTGTCGCCAAGCTTCCAGCCCGTGGTGTAGTCAACGCCGTCAAGACCCGTGAAGGACGAGGTCTCGCCGTACATCTCGAAGGTTGCGCCGTCAACGAGGTTCGTCCAGGTGCCCGAACCGTTGTCAAGAACGATCGAGCCGTCGTTTACTGCGTTATAAGCCATCAGGATGACTGCTGCATCCTCAGCGTAGAGCCCTGCGTACTTCATCGTGGTACGGCGAGCCTCTGCTGCGATGATCGCATCGTCGATCATCTTTGCCAGAGCGTTAGCCGTCGTGTTGGTGAAGGTGTAGGTCTGCGCCGTGCTGTAGATCATGCTGAGGACCTCATCGTCGCCTGCTTCCTTCAGCTCAAGGATCTTCGAAATGTCGAGCTTGAAGTATGCGCAAAGGTCAGCGAAGTGGTTCTGTGCCTTCTCCGCACTGTTGAGCGCGTGGTTGTAGAGACGGATCGAATAAGTGATATTCGGAACGTTCTTCAAGAGATAGAACTCTGCGGTATTTGCCTGCGTGACGGTGATATCGTTGTAGGGAGTTGCGGTGCGCACGGCCGAACCGTAAGCAACGCTCTGAATGATATCGAACGCCTCGCCATCCTTTACCTTATCGTAGGTAACGGTGTAGACCTGATCCACGTAATCAGAGCTGCCCGAAAGGGTTACTTGCACGTTGGAGCGGCCTGCCGTGCCATTGACTACGGGAGTATCAGCACCCTGGTACGGATATACGAAGTAGTTCGTGCTGTACATCGCAGAGGGGTTAGGATAAATGCTGCTGACGACACCCCAGTACTGCGTGAAGCCGCCCATCTGGAACGCCTGCATACGGTTCAGCTCACCCTCGTAGTTGAAGTTGTAGCCGAAGGTGTTCATAGAGTTATCAGTGTCGATTGCGGGAGTGATCTTCGATACGATCTCGAGGGTGAACTCGGAGTCGATCGCGGGAACGTAAGAGGGATCCAGAACGATTCTGGTGTTGCCCTTACGGCTCATCAACGCAACGTCAGCCATATCGACCGAGACGCTGTTGCCGTTGTCGTGCCAGCCACCGAAGTATTCGTTGAGGTTATCCTCTACGAACTTACCGCCCTCAATTGCGACCCAACCGGTCATATCGGCGGGAGTGGTGGTGGTGAACTCAACGCGGGTACGCTTGGTTGCACCTGTGATCTCGGTGTCGGAGAGATCCATCCACTTATCGGTTACGTGGAAGGAGCCCGCCATCTTTTCCCACATATCAACGGTCTTGATATACGTGGTGACGCTTGCATCCTCTACCCACTTGTAAGAGGTATAGACCTGGTGCGAGACGTACTGCAATGCACCGCCGTTGATCTTGATGGGCTTACATTTGCCGTTGTCGGTATGGCCGCCGTTGGTGTCAGCTACGTAGTACTCGGTCTGCGTCAGGTAAAGCGGCGTCGTGCCGTCTTCTGCGTAGGTAATCTTCGCTGCGGTGTAGCCAAGGGTCGCACCCTCAAGCTGTGCGCGACCAAAGGAATAGGTCTCCTTTGCCGACTTTGCAGCACCAAGCGAGCCTTCGAGCTTTACGTTCAAGCCGTCAATCAGGTTCTTCCAAGAGCCGTTGCCCGACTTGTCAAGGGCAACAACGCCTCTGGTGTTATATGCATTCAGGAGAACGGTTGCGCCCTCTGCATAGAGAGCTGCGTATTTTGCGATTTCGGCAACTGCTTCCTTGTTTGCAAAAGCCTCGTCGATTGAGTTCTCAATCTCCTCCTTCGAGGTTTCGCCAAGCTTGTAGGAGCCGAACTTGCCAAGGATCGCGTTGAAGACCTCTTTATCGCCCATCATACGGGTGATCGCTTCACTGCTGACGCCGTAGTAGCCGCACAGGTCAGCAAAGTGGTTTTGGTCGATCTCAGACAGATTAAGCGTACGGTCGTATGCACGGATAGCGTAAACGGTACCCGCCATACCTGCCATCACGTAGGCTCTCATCGAAGCGTCGTTGCCCTCGTAGACAGACTCCCGGGAGCCGTCAAGAGCGCCCGAGTATTTGTCGACGCCGGGAACGAAGGCCTTTCTCGTGATGCCGTCAAGCGTCAGTTCGAAGCGTGCGGAACCATTGCCGTCCGCTGCCTTAAGGTAGGTATAGTTATGAATGCCGCTGACGCCCTGCGTGTTGTAATAGCCCATACGGCTGTCTTGAGCGTAGAGATTGGTGTGCCCACCCTGCCAGTAGGTAACGTAAACGTTATACATACCCTGACCCGAGGGCAGACGGTTCGGCGAGGAGGAGCGCATGTTGTCGACCCATCTGCCAAGGCGGACAGGACCGCAGTTGGCAAGGCCGTGACTCCATCTGCCTTCTCCCTCGTTCGCGGTGTTCTCAAGCGTGAAGGCGTAGTTATCGCCGTCAGCGAAGCCCGCGTAGTCTGCGATCACCTCAAGGGTGTAGTCGTAGTCGTCGGTTCTGCCGAACAGATCGCCCATCGTGCCGAAGTCGATGAGGTTCTTCGAGGGGTCGGTCTTCATCACGTACAGATCGTTATACGACGTCGTGATACCGTTACCTGCCGTCCAGCCGCCTGCCGTGAAGGAGAGGTTGCCGCCGATCTTGTAGTTACCAAGAGAGACGTAGCCCTCTTCTTCGGTCGTGGAAACCAACGTCCAGGTCAAGTCGCCGCCGTTCGTCGTATAGGATTGCTGATTTGCGGTTACGGCAAGATCCTTTACGTAAAGGGGCGCGTTCGATGCAATGACCGACTTGTAGAAGGTTTCTGCCTTCGTCAGATAGTGCTTCACGCCGTCGATCGTGATGGTCTGCGTTGCCTTGAAAGCCGCAGTGCCCTGCTCTTCATACAGGTTTACCTCACGGACCGCTACGGGCGTGCCGTTCTTGTCATACTCAAACACATAGTGGGTGTGGAATTTTACTTCCGTGTTACCCTCTGCGGGTGCGGTATAGGTCTTGGAGCCGCCCCATTCGGTTACGACGTTTCCATTGATCGCAGCGTCCTTGCCACCTGCGACCAGGTTCGTCCAGGTGCCGCTGCCGTTTTCGATCGAAACCGACGCGTCGTTCTGGTAGCCAACGAACAATGCCGTCAAGCCAGCCGTCACATACAGATCCTTGTATGTGTAAGTTTTGGATTCCAGGTCTACTTCACCGGCGCCGACAGAAAATGCCGCCATCGGCACAACTGCGAGTACCATAAGAAGAGCCAGGAATAGGCTTAATACCTTCTTTTTCATCGTAGAGTTCTCCTTGTGAAAATTTTCGGCTTCGTCTACATTTTATACAAATATAAACTACTCGCCTATGATATCCATATTATAGCATATCACAAATTTCGTTGTCAAGAAGAAAATATATTTTTAGTAGATTTGTACAAAAACGAGCTCAAAAAATATGCAATCTGCGAAGAAATCAGGCGCGCTCGGGCATTTTTGTATTTCAGAACCGTTGAAAACGCCGTTTTTGGCGTGCTTCCGCCATTTTTTTGACGCACTTTTTTCAATATTTTAATAAAGAAGTCTGTTTTGTCCATAAAAAAAACAGAAAAATCCATTTTATTCTCTTTTCTGCCTATGTTATAATTAAGACGGTTATTATACTTCGCAAATTTTTACGTGCAAAAGGAGAAAACTTATGAAAAGAAAGCTTTTCAGTCTGTTCCTCGCGATCCTGATGGTGGTCACGGCGGTGCCCGTAACCGTGCTGACCGTGTTTGCTCAGGACGGGGCAGCAGGCACTATGACGGAGGGTGAAGCAATGACACCTGCCGATGCGTACAAGGGACTGTACGTTGAAGGGGCGACTGCGACCCTTCTTTCCTACGAATCCACGAAAGACACCGTTACCCTTAACGGCAACGGCGGCGGCAAGTGGACGAACCTGATCGACGGCGAGAGCTACAACCTCGAGGGTGCTACCGACAGCTATACGGTCGGTGCCGAAACGCACACGCTCGGCTGGCACTTTGCTGAGGACGGCGCGCTGACCTACGATCAGACGATGGCAAACGTGATGAACGGCAACAAGGCACACCGTATTTCCCTGCCCGTTTCCTTGCTCGGCGACGGCTACAACACGACGGTCGAGTTCGTTGCGCAGATGAAGCCGCTTGACTATTCCTACGGTCAGAGCCACAGGATCAATACCGACGTCAACGGCAACGGTAAGGTCGATCCCGGTGATAAGTTCCACTGCATTTCATCCTACATCGGTCTTCGCAACGTTGCGGTCTGCATCTGCTACGACGCCGTATACGCAGAGGGCTACACCGCAGTCCCGCTCGGCACGTCCTACAAGACCTACGCCGACAGCGGACGCTGGAATCACCAGAACGCGGGGCAGGTTGCCAGCATCGCGCAGAACCAAAATGGCGGCATCCGCAACCTCGTGATCCGCGAGAGCTATTCGGGTGATGCGGACGCGAAGGTCAATTACAGCGCGACCTTCTTTACCGACGGCGACAGCCATCAGGGCGTTTCGAACGGCAATTCGGCATTTCTCTCGAAAAAGGCAACGACGATGGTCTTTGCAGAGAATGCACCCGCAAACGTTTACGCGATCCGCGTTTACCAGAGGACGCTGAACGACGCTGAGCTTCTGCAGAACCATTTCGCCGACCTTTGTGCTTATTTCGGCGCTGACGTTTCTCCTCTTTACGATATGGACGATGAGGACAGAGCGAGCGTACTGAGCATGCTGGCGGTCTCCGCAAAGGACATGACCTTCACGAACACCGACGCCAACGCGATCAACGCGATCATTGAGAGTGCGGCGAAGGCACTTGCGGCGCGCAAGTACACCGACAAGCTCGCTTCCCTGTACGTTGACGGCGCGAAGTCGCTCTTCTTCGCTTACGATTCCGTCAGCGACGTGACGGTCTCCTCCTTCGGTGCTGACCGTGACGCGATCTGGACGAACCTCATTGACGGCAACAGAAACGCAAAGATCGACAGTGCCAACAAACAGATGAGTGGCATTTACTCCTACGACTACATACCCGGCGGGACCTACACGAATGCAGGTTACACCGCCGAGCTCGCATACGAATTCCATACCATTGAATATGATGAAAACGACGTTCCCGTAGCGATCCGCACCGTACAGCTGACCCACGCGAAGAATGCGGAGGGTGCATCCTACACCAACGACAAGACCAACGCGATCATCATTGACGGCGAGACCTATTTCCTCACCAACAACACGACGACCTACCGTAAGCTCGTTCCCTCGACCGACGGCTCGAAGCTCTATATTAAGGAGACCGATGCAAAGTACGTAAAGAAGGAAAGAGTCAACTACACGCGTACCGACAACGGTGCCGAGAAGGGCATTGACACCCCCGTTTACACGACGGGCACGGGTGAGGGCAAGTTCACCTGGACCTATCTTGCGACCGAACCGACCGAGGGCTACACGCTGCTTGGCGAATACAAGATCGGCGACTATATCACCGGCGCGATGGGCGGCTGGGAGCTGAAGAACGGCGGTCTTTACGCTGATTACACCGATATTATGGTTGCAAAGAACGTGACCTCGAAGCTCGACTTCGGCACGATGGCAAACCTCTTTGGCTACGCCGAGAACGCCGAGTACGACTACACGCTTGAGATCATTATGGATTACGGCGCATCCTACGATACCGATAACTTCATCTTCTCCGCTTCGCGCACGCTGTACGAGGGTGAGAGCCAGTATATGTACGGCTTCCAGGTCGGCTCGCTCGTTGAGTACAACGCAGTCTTTGCCCCCGAGTACACGGGTGTGAAGGACGGTATCTTCAATGCGCATATCACCTGGCAGTACGGCGCAGCCAAGGGATATCCCGTCAGCAACACGAACAATCGCTTCAATTTTGCTTATAACACCAAAAACCTTGCAGGTGTCGTGAACCTCTCCTACTTCAAGGACGGTGCGACGGTCGGTCTGAACGCCAACGGCGCGAAGAAGTACTCCTTCGTTGCAGGCGAGCAGAAGTACGGTGACGGAACGGTATCCGAGTACGGACCGAACTATGCCGATGCAGGCGTGTTCCTGATGCAGGGCATTCCCGGTACCGTATACGCCGTTCGCGCATACGACTTCGTGCTGAATGCGGAGCAGGTCGCGCAGAACCATTTTGCGGACCTTTGCGCATACTTCTCGCTTGACGTTGACGCTCTTGCACTTCTCGATGCCGACGCTAAAAAGGATCTTTACGAGGAATTCTCGGTCTACACCTTCCAGAACGCCACGAAGGATGAGCTGCAGGCACTGCTTGACGCAGAGACGGCAAGCATCAGCCCGCTTCAGTATCTCGGCGTTGCCGCACGTCTTGAGGATTACGCGGCGATCCGCGGCACCTTCTACTACAATACCGATATGGCAGAGTCGCTGACCGCAAACGGTATGCAGATCATCGGCTACGGCGCGGCAGTTGCACTTGCTGACGTCGGCATGTCCGAGCTGACCGTTTCCTACGATGAGAAAAACAGCGTTACCTCCGACAATGCGATCGCCGTGATCTCCACGCTTGACGGTATGAGCTTCAACTACGAGAACCAGGATTACGGTAATATCTTCACGCTTGCAGTGACCTATGGCAACGTTGCCGACACTGCGCTGAAAGCGGCGTACGAGACCGAGATCCTTTACCGTGGCTTTTTGATCCTTGCTGACGAGGCGGGAGTCACCTACGTTCTTTACACGAACGGAACGACCGACGCCTACGGCGACGCCGCATCGGTCAAGGACGTTGCCGAGTCTCTGCTTGCAGATCCCGCATACGCTGAAAACGAGATCCTGAAGGGTATCGTTGCGGTGTGCGAGGATGAACCGCTTGAATAAAAAAGGAGCTTACATATGAAAAAATTGCTTCAAATCACTGCGCTCTGCCTGCTTCTGGCAACGCTTTGCGGCTTTGCCGTTGCATGTAAGGGCTCGAAGGATCCCGCGGGTTCTTCGTCTTCCTCGTCTTCCTCATCCTCACAGAAGCCGCCCGAATACAAGGATCCGACCTACGGTCTGACCGAGAATCTTGACGACAAGAACGATCCCGGCGACACGCAGT
>JAZSGY010000011.1:0-31215 GCA_045532985.1 Eubacteriales bacterium
GACCGCAGAGAAGCACGATTCCTTCATTTCCTCGGTCGGCAACTGCAAGGTCGTGATGCATTTCTCGGGCAAGTGCCTCATCAAGGGTGAATCCGACGCATCGTGCTTCCCGTCGGGCGGCCTGCGCTCGACCTTCGAGGCGCGCGGCTACACGATGTGGGACCCCGGATCCTACGCCTTCGTGCGTGACGGCTCGCTCTATATCCCCACCGCGTTCTGCTCCTATACGGGCGACGCGCTGGATACCAAAACGCCGCTTCTGCGCTCTATGGACGCGCTCTCGGCGCAAACACTCCGCATCCTGCGCCTCTTTGGCGACACGGCGACCGAGCGCGTTGCCGTCACCGTCGGCGCAGAGCAGGAATATTTCATCATCGACCGCAAGATGTACGAGCTGCGTGAGGATCTGATGTTCACGGGGCGCACGCTCTTTGGCGCACCCGCACCGAAGGGGCAGGAGCTGGAGGATCACTATTTCGGTCCGCTCAAGACCCGCATCCGTGCCTATATGGCAGACGTGGATGAGGAGCTTTGGAAGCTCGGCATCAACTCAAAGACCAAGCACAACGAGGCGGCGCCCGCCCAGCACGAGCTGGCACCGATCTTTGCAAAGGGCAATATGGCGGTCGACCAGAACCTTTTGACGATGGAGGTCATGAAGCTCGTTGCCGAGCGTCACGATCTGATCTGCCTGCTCCACGAAAAGCCCTACGCGGGCGTCAACGGCTCGGGTAAGCACAACAACTGGTCGATCTGCACCGACCGCGGCAAGAATCTGCTCGATCCCGGCAAAACGCCCGAGGAGAATCTGCAATTTCTGCTCTTCCTCGCCGCCGTCGTTCGCGCGGTTGACGAGTATCAGGAGCTTTTGCGCGTTTCGGTCGCCCACGCGGGCAACGATCACCGTCTCGGCAGTGGAGAAGCTCCGCCCGCCATCGTCTCGATGTTCATCGGCGACGACCTCGACGAGCTGGTCGATGCCATCGTGGCAGGACAAACGCTGGCGCACCGCCACCGTAAGGTCATGAACCTCGGCGTGCCGAGCGTGCCAACCATCCGCCGCGACAGGACAGACCGCAACCGTACCTCGCCCTTCGCCTTCACGGGCAATAAGTTTGAATTCCGTATGCTCGGCTCCTCGCAGAACATCGCGATGCCGAACGTCGTGCTGAATACCGCCGTCGCACGGGTGCTGTCGGAGTTTGCCGACGAGCTGACGGGAAAAGAAAAATTTGCGGAGGCGGTCACCGCGCTGATCCGTAAGACCTTCATCAACCACCGTCGCATCATCTTCAACGGCAACGGCTACTCGGAGGAGTGGCAGAAGGAGGCGGAGCGCCGCGGACTTGCCAATCTCAAGACCTCGGTCGACGCTTACCGTCATTTCACCGATGAGAAGAATATCGCCCTCTTTACCGAAATGGGCGTGATGAGCCGCACCGAGATCTTCTCGCGTGCCGAGATCCTCTTTGAAAACTACGCGAAGGTCATTCACATCGAGGCGGAGACAATGCTCCGTATGCTTCGCCGCGACGTTCTGCCCGCCGTCGGCTCCGCGCTCGGCGATATGGCAAGCACGATCGGCGCGCTTGAGGATCACGTCGGCATCAAGGTGAACGGACAGAGAACGACCGTCAAACGCTTGGCGGAGCTTTCCGACCGTGCCTATGAAGGCGTGGATAAATTGCAAACGAAAGTTGACATTTTTCTTGCCGCCGAGGGCGCTGAGGAAAAGGCGGCAGTCTGCGCCGATGCGATCGTGCCCGCTATGGCGGAGCTGCGTGCCGTCGTCGACGAGATGGAGACCATCTGCCCTGCCGACTTCTGGCCTTATCCGACCTACGCAGAGCTGATCTTCAGAGTGTGAGAGAATAAGGGGAACCTTTTCAAAAAGGTTCCCCTTTGACCCCTCTAAAAGTAAAAAGGGATTTTCTTTTTGGAATGCTTCATAGCAGGTTTTTTGCCAAGCTTTTTTTGGTAAAAAAGCGTCCTTTACGGATCTGCTGTATACAAATGAAAGGGGAACCTTTTTTAAAAGGTTCCCCTTGTTTTTATTCTGCGGACGAGTAAAGACTTTCGATCGGCACGTCGAGGATTTTTGCGATTACGAAGATCTCCTTATCGGTTGCAATGCGCAGCTGTCCTTCGAGCTTTGAATAGCTTGTTGGGTTGATGTCACAGCCCAGTACCTGCATACGTGAAACAAAATCCTTTTGACGGATGCCCTTTTGCTTGCGTAACGCTTCGATATTCTTTCCAACGACGTTGACGGTTCCGTATTCCTTTTGTCGGGTTTTCATCGAATTTCCTGTTCCAACGCACGAAATTCGGGTGTATCAAAAAAGTCGGTCAAGGAGATGTCGAGACCGTCACATAGCATTTTGATGGTAACGATTCCCGGATTTTTGCTTTTTCCGTATAAAATGCTTTTCAAGGTCGATGCAGAAACAGCCGACTCTGTTGCTAATTTATTGATGGAAATTCTCTTTTCCTCGCACAGCTTCAAAATTCTGTTTTTTACCGTCGTATAAGTGTCCATACTCTATCTCCTTTCGGTTACAGATTTAGTATAGACTTTTTTTCTTGACAAAATGGGCGAAATATGATACTATATAGTCTATAAATAGACCATTTGGGGGAAAAATGAGAAAATATTTTGTTTTTTGGGTAACGATTTTGTTAGCGATTTCCTTGATTGCTTGCGGAGAAGAAAGCGAAATTACAACGCAGCAGGTCGATCTACTGTATACTGAATTTACACACGTAGATTTAATTGAGCTACGGCAGGAATATGAAGCAAATCAAGCACGTGCAAAGGAGAAATATTTAGATGCATACGTACGCGTTTTTGTAACGGTGACGTCGATTGATGATAAGACGCATTTTACAGCACGTCAGCGAGATAGAAGCTATACGACGGTTTATGCGGATTGCACGTTGAAAAACGCTTTCTATGAGGATACGGTTTTGGAGATGAACTCTGGAGATACAGTAATTTTGCGAGGGAAGATCACAGCAGTTACAGACGAAAGAATTATGCTGTATATAGACGTTTACCAAATAGACGCCTTGGAAGAATAATGCACGAGGGAAGGCTTGGCAAAAAAACTGCTGTGAAACATTCCAAAAAGAAAACCCCTCTTGACTTTTAGAGGGGTAAAAGGGGAACCTTTTTGAAAAGGTTCCCCTTGTTTTTTACCTTTCGACTTCTTCCATGATATACGCTTCGAGGATATCGCCGACCTTCAGATCGCTGAAGCGATCGAGCATAATACCGCACTCGTAGCCCTGAGCGACCTCCTTGACGTCGTCCTTGAAGCGGCGCAGGGAGCCAATCTTGTTCGAGAAGTTCTCGGTCTCCTCGGCACGGCGGTCGAATACGACGATGCCGTCGCGCACGACGCGCACGAGCGACTGACGGGTAACCTTTCCGTCGAGGACGTAGGAGCCTGCGATATAGCCGACGTTCGGAACGTGGATGAGCTGGCGCACCTCGACGCGGCCCTGTGCCGTTTCCTTATAGGTCGGAGCAAGCATACCCTTCATTGCCGCGGTGATCTCGTCGATGCACTCGTAAATGACGCGATAGGTGCGGATGTCAACGCCACTGCGCTCTGCCGAATCGACAGCGCCCTTGTCGGGACGGACGTTGAAGCCGACGATGATCGCGTCGGACGCGTCTGCCAGCATAACGTCGCTTTCGGTGATGCCGCCGACACCCGTATGGATGACGGCAACCTTGACCTCCTCGTTGGAGAGCTTCAGAAGCGAGGCCTTGACCGCCTCGACCGAGCCGCCAACGTCTGCCTTGACGATGATATTCAGATTCTTGACACCCTCGCCCATCTGATCAAAGAGCGCGTCAAGCGACATACGGGAGTTTGCCTTGAAGGTCTCCTGCTTCATCTTCTCGCGACGCTGCTCTGCGAGGTCGCGCGCCATGCGCTCGTCCTCAACGGCGTTGAATTCGTCGCCCGACTCGGGAACCTCGGCAAGACCGATGATCTCAACGGGAACGCTCGGACCTGCGGACTTCACAAGCTCGCCCTTATCGTTCGTCATTGCACGGACGCGTCCGACGGCAGTACCTGCGATCACGACGTCGCCTGCGTGCAGAGTACCGTTTTGCACCAGCACGGTTGCAACGGGACCGCGACCCTTATCAAGCTTCGCCTCAATGATCAGACCCTTCGCACGGCGATTCGGGTTCGCGCGGAGCTCCTTGACCTCTGCAACGAGCAGAACGTTTTCAAGCAGATCCTCGATACCCATACCCGTCTTCGCGGAGATCGGTACGCAGATGACGTCGCCGCCCCATTCCTCGGGAACCAGCTCGTACTGCGTCAGCTCCTGCTTGATCGCGTCGGGATTTGCCTCGGGCTTATCCATTTTGTTGATGGCAACGATGATGTCGATGCCTGCCGCCTTCGCGTGGTTGATCGCCTCAACCGTCTGCGGCATGATACCGTCGTCAGCGGCGACGACCAGAATGGCAATATCAGTTGCCTGCGCTCCGCGCGCACGCATTGCGGTAAACGCCTCGTGACCGGGGGTGTCAAGGAAGGTAATGTCCTTTCCATTAATGCTCACGCGGTACGCACCGATGTGCTGGGTGATACCGCCCGCCTCACCGCGCGTCACGCTGGTGTGACGGATCGCGTCGAGCAGCGAGGTCTTACCGTGGTCAACGTGACCCATAACGCAAACGACGGGCGAACGCTCCGACAGATCCTCGGCGGTATCCTCGGCCTCGTCAAAGAGGCGCTCCTCGATGGTCACAACGACCTCACGCGTTGCCTTCGCGCCGAACTCGTCGGCGATCAGGTACGCAGTATCGTAGTCAATGGTCTCGTTTACGGTCGCCATCACGCCCATCATAATGAGCTTCTTGACGACCTCGGCAGAGGTCTTCTTCAGACGGGTCGCAAGCTCACCGACGGTGATCTCGTCGGGAATGGTGATCTCAAGCTGCTTCTTTCTCGCAAGCTCTGCCTCCATCCGCTTCATCTTCTCGCGTTCCTTGTCGATCTTCTCGCGGCCTGCCTTGCCCTGTGTGCGGGTGTCCTGCTTTTTCAGCTTCTGTCTGTTCTGGTGGTTATCCGAAACGCGTGCGCCGTAGCCCGTATAGTCACGGTGCTCGTCGTACTTCGACAGATCGACGTAGGAGGTACGCGTGTCGACGACGCGGTTCTTCTGCTTTACCACGACCGTCTCGCCGCCGCCCGTCGGAACGTTCGTCCCCGCGGGGGGCATAATGGTCTTGAAGGATTGCTTCGGCTTCTTCTTCGGCTCCTCCTTCTTCGGCGCGGGCTTTGCTTCCTCTTTCTTCGGTGCGGGCTTTTCGGGAGTCGGCGCGGGCTTTGCTTCTTCTTTCTTCGGCTCTGCCTTCTGCTCCTTCGGCGCCTCCTCTTTCTTTTCGGGCTCCGCCTTCGGTGCAGCAGGCTGCTCCTCGGCCGTCTCCTCCTTCGGTGCCTCCTCCTTTACGGCGGGGGTCGGGCGCTCGACTGTCAGCGTTGCCACGCCGTCAAGGTAGTCGCCGAGATTTTTCAGCTGATTGTCGACGGTGTACTTCTGGAAGAAGATCTCCATCTCGTCGTCCTCAAGCGCACCGCCTGCCTTCTTCTCAAGACCGTACGTCTTGAGAAGGTCAAGCAGATCCTTGCCCTTTATATTGAAATCCTTTGAAATTTTCGTCAGTTTGATCGCCATATTCACTCTCGTCCTTTCCTGTCGGTAAGATGCAGTGCGGTAAGAAAGCCCGCATCGGTCAGCGCGACCGCCGCGACCGCCCCCGTCTTGCCGACGGCATTGCCAAGCATCTCGGTCGATGCTTCCAGCTTCATGATTGGAATTTTATAATACGCGCATTTGGATAAAAGACGGCGCTCGGTCGGTGCCGATACGTCGCACGCATAGAACACGTAAACGGGCGGATGCGCCGCGCGCAATGCCTCGCACACCATCGGCGTTCCGATGATGAGCCGCCCTGCCCGCCGTGCCAGCCCAAGCGTTGTCAGCTGTCGATTCACTCTGCCGCCTCCAGCTCCTTTTGTAAAGCGTCGTATACGTCCTCGGAGATGCTGCAGCTCAGATTCTGCTCCAAACGGCGCGTCTTGCGAGCCTTCTCGAAGCACGCTGTGCGCGCGCAAAGATATGCGCCGCGTCCGGGTGCGCGCCCCGTGAAATCAAGTGCGGTCGACCCCTCGGGAGAACGCACGACGCGGATCAGATCCCGCTTCGGAAAATGCTCACCGCAGCCAATACAGCGCCGCATAGGGATCTTTTTTACCTTTTGTCCCTTTTCTGCCATGTGATCCCTCTTTTACGCCTTGATATCGATCTTCATATAGGTCAGACGCGCCGCAAGCTTTGCGTTGATGCCCTCGCGTCCGATCGCAAGGGAGAGCTGCTCGGGAGCAACCTTGACCTCACAGCCGCGCTCGCTCACCTTCTCGACCGAGATGACCTCGGCAGGGGAGAGTGCCGCCTTTACGAACTCGCAAATATCCTCACTGTAAGGAATGACGTCGATCTTCTCGCCGCGACACTCGTTCATCACGTTGCCGATACGCATACCGTGCGCGCCGATACAAGCGCCGACGGGATCCACGTTTTCATCGCGGGAAAGGACCGCGATCTTACTGCGAACGCCCGCCTCACGCGCGACCGCCTTGATGATGACGGTGCCGTCGCGGATCTCGGGAACCTCCTCCTCAAACAGACGCTTGATAAGTCCCGAATGCGTTCTTGAGATCGTCACGATCTGTCCGCGCTCCGAGGTCGTATTGATCTCGGTCACGACGACCTTGACGTAATCACCGACCTTGAAGCGGTCGGTCGGCAGCTGCTCGTTCTTCGGCAGAACGACGGTGCCCTTTCCAAGCTCGAGGATCACGTTGCCGTTGGTGTCGTCGATCTTGTAGACGCGCGCGGTCATGACCTCTTCTTTTCTGTTCTCGTATTCGCGGATGTCGCGTGCGCGCTCCGCCTCACGGATACCCTGAATGATGACCTGCTTTGCCGCACCCGCCGACAGACGGCGGAAGCTCTTCGGCTTCAGCTCAAACTCTACGACACCGCCGAGCTTGTGACGGCGCGAAATTGCCTTCGCCTCCTCAAGGCTGATCTCGGTCAAGGGATCCTCGACCGTCTCAACGACCGTCTTTTGCTGATAGACCCTGACGTCCTTCTTGACGGGGTCAAGCACGATGCGGACGTTCTCGCTCGAGCCGCATTCCTTCTTGAATGCGCTCACGAGAGCCGCCTCAACCTTCTCAAGCATGTAATCCTTCGGAATGCCCTTTTCCTTTTCGAGCAGATCCAGCGCGTTAAAAAATTCAGCGTTCATTTTTTCTTTCCTTTTATATAAGTATATTTTTTAATCAAAGAAGACGGTCGTGATCTTCGAGATGCCGTCGGTCGGCAGCTCCAGCGTGCGCTCTCCGACCGAGAGGGTCAGCACGCCGTCCGCAAGTCCCGAAAGGGTACCGACGAAGCTGCGCGCACCGTCAAGGGGCGCGAAAAGTCTGACCTCGGCACGCTCACCAAGGCAGGCAAGGATATGCGCGTCGGTACGAAGCTCACGCTCGATCCCGGGCGAGGAGACGTCAAGATGATACGCGTCGGAAATCGGGTCAGCGTCGTCCAGCACGGGGTCGATCGCGCGATGCACGAGCTCGCAGTCCTCGATCGTGATCCCCTCCTCGGAGTCGATCGTGATCTCAAGATGCCACTCGGTGCCGATCTTTTTATAGGTCACGTCCCAGAGCGTATAGCCGAGTGCCTCGACCGTCGGTAAAAGCAGCTCCCTGACCGTGTCCGCGATATTTCCTTTTTTCATTTTCTGCTCCTTACATAAAAAGTGAAGAGTGAGACAAACCCACTCTTCTACATCCTATCATTCAACTATATACATTATAGCACTCTTTTTATAAAATGCAACCCTTTTTTGAAAAAAATTTCACAAAGCGAGAAAAGGACTTGCAAGCAGGCGGGATTTATGGTATACTAAGTAGAAACCAAACCGTTTGATACGATCAAGTCTGAAAATAAGAGAGGAAAAGCTATGTCGAAATGTACGGTCTGCCGTGTGGCAATCGAGAGTGAGGACCCCGCCATTCTTTACGTCAACGGTGCGGGCGCGGCAAAGGAGGTCTGCCCCGATTGCGAGGCACTTCTCAACGTCGTTGCCGAGGGCCTCGATACAAACGAGATCAAAAAGGCGCTTGACACCCTGCGCGCTCACCTGCAACGCTCACGCGATATCCGTGCGATGGCGGTCATCAACGAGCTTCTGAAGGATAACCCCGCGGCACGGAGGTATGCACCCGACGATGATGCTCTATAATCTTTCGCGCGATGAATTGCCAAAGGAGCCGTGCGTTCTGGCGCTCGGCTTTTTTGACGGCGTGCATCGCGGTCACCGTCAGCTGCTGGAGGCGGCGATCTGTGAGGCAAGGTCGCTCGGCGTACGCTCGGGCGTTTTTACCTTCGCCGACAACAAGGCGTCTCCCTATAAATCCCGCGCACGTCTCGGCGAATCGGACGAGCGCCTGCGCCTGCTTGCCGAAAGCGGCGTTGACGATATCTACCTTGCCGATTTTGGCGAGGTGGCGGATACCTCTCCCAAGGATTTTGTAAACGAAACTTTACAAAATAAGCTTTCGGTAAGGACTGCGGTCTGCGGCTTCAACTTCCGCTTCGGCAAGGATGCCGCGGGCGATGCCGACGCCCTGCGTGCGCTGATGCGTCGCGGCGGCGGGGATGCGATCGTTCTGCCCCCCGTCTTTTTCGGCGAGCAGCCGATCAGCTCGAGCGCGATCCGCACAGCACTTGAGGACGGCGATATCGAGAGCGCGAACGCAATGCTCGGACGCATCTTCTCGATCAATTTCCCGGTTTTGCACGGGAAGTGCCTTGGCCGCCATCTCGGCGCGCCGACCATCAATCAGTACTTTCCCGAGGGCTTCGTTCTGCCTGCCTACGGCGTTTATCACTGTGAATGTCTGGTGGACGGGATCCTTTACCCCGCCGTCACGAACGTCGGCGTCCGTCCGACGGTCTCGGACGCGGGGGCTGTCAGCTGTGAGACCCATATCATCGGATATCGCGGCTGGCTGTACGGCAAGCGCATCCGCGTATTTTTCCTGCGCCGCTTGCGCCCGGAAATGAAGTTTGACAGCGTCGACGCGCTGAAAAAACAGATCACGAAGGACATAGACGAGGTAAAAAGAAGCTATGAATGATATCTGGACGAAAATGACGGTCACCGCCGCCGTGGAGCATCTGGACGACGTCACCGCGGTGATGGGGATGCTCGACAACGGTCTGATGATCGAGGATTACAGCGATCTGACGCTGGAGGGGATGTACGGCGACCTGATGGACGACGCCTTGCTTCACGCCGACCGCACGAGGGCGAGCGTATCGCTGTTCGTGCCCGCGGAGCGGAGCGTGTCGGAGTACAGAGCCTATATTGACGCGCGCCTGTCGTCGCTCGGCATCGACTATACCCTTACGTGCGACGGCGTGTGTGAGGAGGACTGGGCAAACGCGTGGAAGCAGTATTACAAGCCGATCAAGCTCTCCCGCATCACGGTCGTGCCCGCGTGGGAGGATTATACCCCCGCCGACGGTGAGATCACGATGCAAATGGATCCCGGTATGGCGTTTGGCACGGGCACGCACGAGACGACGCGTCTTGTGATGGAGCATCTGTGCGAGGAGATCCGCGGCGGCGAGCGCGTGCTTGACGTCGGCTGTGGCAGCGGCATTCTCTCGATCTGCGCCTCAAAGCTCGGTGCGCGTGAGGTCTGTGCCTACGATATCGACCCCGTTGCCGTGCGCGTTTCGAAGGAAAACGCCCTTCGCGACGGCGTGACCAACATAACGGTCGGCGTCTCCGACCTCCTTCTCGGCGTCGATAAAACGAAGGGACTTTACGACCTTTGCGTTGCAAACATCGTTGCCGACATCATTCTGCGCATGGCACCCGATATCGGGGGCTATATCAGAAGCGGCGGCCGCCTGATCGTTTCGGGCATCATCGGATGCCGCCGCGACGAGGTGATAGCGGCACTCACCGCAAAGGGCTTCACCTATCTTTCCGAACGCACCGAGAATGACTGGTACGCCATTCTCTTGGAGCGCGACTGATGCCGCGCTTTTTTCTCCCCGAGGGGAGCATTTCAGAAAACACCGTCACCTTTACGGGCGAGGATGCGCGTCATATCTCGCGCTCGCTCCGTATGGCGGTGGGCGATACGCTGACGGCGGTCACCACCGACGGCTACGAGCATACCTGTGAGCTGACCGCCTTCACGCACGATACGGTGACGGCAAGGATCACCGAAAGCGTCAAGAGCCCCGTTGAGCCACCCTACCGCGTGACGCTTTATCAGGGCTATCCGAAGGGCGATAAGCTGGAGCTGATCCTGCAAAAGGCAGTTGAGCTTGGCGCGGCGTCGGTCGTGCCGTTTGAATCCTCGCGCTGTGTCAAGCGCCCCGATCCTTTACGCGCCGACCGTCAGCACGAGCGATACTCCCGCATCGTACACGACGCGGCAATGCAGTGCGGGCGCGGCGTTTTGCCGAGTGTCGGCAAAACGCTCTCCTTCGACGCGATGCTGCGGGAGGCAAGCACGCACGCGCTCACCCTCTTTTGCTACGAGGGAGAGGGCACGCAGCCGCTGTCCGAGCTGTTGCCCGCCGATCCCCCCGCGGATATCGCCGTGATCGTCGGCAGTGAGGGCGGTTTTTCGCCCGACGAGGTCGAGCGCGCCGCCGCGGCAGGACTTTCTCTTTGCGGTCTTGGCCGTCGGATCCTGCGCTGTGAGACCGCTCCGCTGTTCGTTTTGTCCTCGCTGTTGTTTTGGTACGACTTGTAATTTTGACGAAAATTGCACAAAAAAATTATTTATTTTTTATAAAATTTTTCAAAAAACTATTGAAAAATCACAAAAAATCATTTAGAATATAGTACAGTATGAACAAATGACAGACAAGGGGGACATTTTATGTCGAACCGCCTTTATCAAGGAATTATTCACCAGATGAAGGATCTGCTGGTCGGCACGGTCGGCGTGCTTGACAACAGTGGTACCGTGATCGCCTCGAACGATCTTGCCCTCGTCGGCGAGGTACGTCAGGGGATCCGTGAGGAGCTTTCCTACGCCGCAGACTCGCTCGTGGTTGGTGGATATACCTATCGTTTTGCAGGCTCGGGCACGCGCAACGATATCGTCGTATTCGTAGAGGGAGAGGATCAGACCGCCACGCGTATCGCGGGGCTTCTCGCCATTTCCTTCTGCAACATCCGCAATCTGCACGAGGAAAAGTACGACAAGGCATCCTTTATTAAGAACGTCATTCTCGACAATATCCTGCCGAGCGACATTTACGTTAAGAGCAAGGAGCTGCACTTTGAGGGGGACGAGCGCCGCGTGGTCTATCTCGTTCGCTTTGCGGGCAGACCCGACCTTTTGCCCTACGAGATCTTACAGGGGATGTTCCCCGATCGCGAGCATTGCTTTATCCTGAACATCAGCGACACCGAAGCGGTGCTGGTGAAGGACGTGGACGAAAAGGACGAGCTTGAGGATATTGAGGCGCTCGCACACACGATCTCCGACGTGATCTCAAGCGAATTTTACGCGAAGGTATCCATCGGCATCAGCACGGTTGCCGAGACGCTGAAGGACCTTGCGAAGGCGTACAAGGAATCCCGCGTCGCACTGGAGGTCAGTAAGGTCTTCGACACCGATCGCAGCATCATTTCCTACGACAATCTCGGCATCGGCCGTCTCGTTTATCAGCTGCCGACCACGCTCTGCGACATCTTCTTGCAGGAGGTGTTCAAGAAGGGCTCGCTCGAATCGCTCGACCGCGAGACGCTGATGACGGTGCAGTGCTTCTTTGAGAACAACCTGAACGTATCCGAGACCTCGCGCAAGCTCTTCGTGCATCGCAATACGCTGGTCTATCGCCTTGAAAAGATCCGTAAGATCACGGGACTCGACCTGCGCGAATTCGAGCACGCTATCACCTTCAAGGTTGCCTTAATGGTGAAAAAATACATGGCAAGCAAGCCTGCAAAATTCTAAAGCTCCGAGGAGACCTCGATTTTGAAAAAAACGCAAGCGTTCCTTTCCTTGCTTCTCGCTATTCTTCTTTGCTGTTCGTTTTTCTCCTGTGCGGATGCACCCAATTCTCCGCCGCCTATGTCATCCTCGTCCATCCCCGATGAACCGCAGACCGATGATTGGACGACCTCGCCCTCGGGCGTGTCGGCGATCAGGACGGCGCTCTCGGATGCGTTCTCACGCATCGGGACGGACATTCTTTTCGGCGAGGAATACGATACGACGGCAGATTACGCCCTCACCTACGACGAGATCCGCGCGCTGCTTTCCGCGTGCGAATATAACGTTTATAAGCTCAGCTCGGTCGAGGTGACCTACAAGCAGCATTACGTCGGCAGCTTCAAGAACATCGTCTCGCTTGCCGACGCGATCGTCACCCGTATGATCAACAACTACAAAATGGCGGCGGTCACGGCGGATGAGGAGATCCTCACCACGACGCTCGTCAACTGCTACCTTTACGCCATCGGCGACAAATACGGCGCGTATTACAGTGAGGCGGATCAGCCGAGCTACGAGGAAAATATCACGGGCACCTACTCGGGTATCGGCGTTTCGGTCACGCTGACCGAGAGCGGATATATCGAGGTGCTGAACGTCTTTCCCGATACCCCCGCGATCGAGGCGGGGCTGATGCCGGGCGATCTGTTCGTCGCCGTGGAGGGGGAGGATATCGCCGAGCTCGGCTACTATCCCGCGATCGAAAGGATGCGCGGGGAGGTCGGCACTGCCGTCTCCTTTACCGTTGAGCGCGACGGCGAGCGGATCAATATGACCGTCACCCGCGCCACCGTGACCGAAAAGGTGGTCTATCACAGCATTCTTGAGGGGGACGTCGGTTATATCCGCATCACCTCCTTTGACAAAAACACCTACGCGCAGTTCGTTTCTGCGTATACCGCCCTGTGTGCCGAGGGGATCGACAGCATCGTCTTCGATCTGCGTGCAAACCCCGGTGGCCTTCTCGATTCGGTCGTTGCGGTGCTGGAATATATCCTGCCTGCGGGCGAGATCGTGCATCTCAATTATAAAACGAAAAGCTATACCGTCAGCACGGTGCTGAATCTGGTCGGAAAGACCGATCCGAATTACGCGGCGTATCTTGACGGCTATCTCAACGATCATAAGATCGACCTGCCGATGGTCGTTCTGACCAACGAATACACCGCCTCCGCGGGCGAGCTTTTTACGGGCGCGCTCCGCGACTACGACGCAAAGGGCAAGATCGACGCGACCGTAATGGGAACGAAGACCTACGGCAAGGGCGTCGGTCAGTCGGGTATGCAGAATACTTTGAAGGTCGATAAGGAGGGCAACGTCGACGGCTCGCTTCTGAGCCTCACGACCTTCTATTATACGCCGCCCTATTCGGGCAACTACGACGGCGTCGGCATCACGCCCGACGTCACGGTCGAGCTTTCCGAGACGGCAAAGAATATTAACATCTACAAGCTGACCTACGCTGACGACGCGCAGCTGCAGGCGGCACATAACGCGCTGAAAGACAGATGAAAACAATAAGTAATTTGTGAGGAGTTACGATCATGGAAGAAATTCTTAATTTTACAAAGGCAGAATACGACGAGCTGGTAAAAGAGCTGCAGGACGTCAACGAGAAGATCGAGCTGAATAAGAAGGATATCTCGACGGCACGCAGCTACGGCGACTTGTCCGAGAACAGCGAGTACGACGAGGCAAAGCAGGAGCAGGCAAAGCTCGCTCATCAGAAGCTGGAGCTTGAAAACCGCCTGTCGAAGGCAAAGATCATCGACGAGAGCGAGCTTGACGCATCGGTCATCAGCGTTGGCTCGACCGTGAAGGTGTTCCATCACGAGAAGAACGCGAATCTGACCTATCAGATCGTCGGCTCTTACGGTACCGACCCTGCCGCAGGCAAGATCTCCGACGTCTCCCCGATCGGCGCCGCCCTGATGGGCAAGCGTGCAGGCGACAAGGTTGAGGTCGAGCTGCCCCGCGACAAGAAATACCACATTGACGTCCTCGACGTGACCCGCGAAAAAGGAGACAACCGATGAGCGAACAGGTACAGGCACCCGAGCAGAATACCTCAAGCGAGCTTTACGTTCGCCGTGAGAAGCTGCGTGCCTTAATTGACGAGGGGAAAAACCCCTACGAGATCACGAAGTACGACGTAGACAGCTATGCCGCTGATGTTCTGCGTGATTTCGTCGATCCCGATCCCGTTTCCGAGGGGGAGGAAGCACCGCATACCGTCATCAGCCTCGGCGGCCGTATGGTCAGCCGCCGCGTGATGGGTAAGGCGTCCTTTGCACATCTTCAGGACACGACGGGTAAGATCCAGCTCTACGTCAGCCGCAACGACATCGGCGACGAATCCTACGCCGCCTTCAAGAAGTGGGATATCGGCGATATCCTCGGCGTAAAGGGCTACGCCTTCCGCACCCGCACGGGTGAGGTGTCGATCCACGTGCTGGAGGTTACGCTTCTGTCGAAGTCGCTCTTGCCCCTGCCCGAGAAATTCCACGGTCTGACCAACACCGATCTGCGCTACCGTCAGCGTTACGTTGACCTGATCGTGAACCCCGAGGTGCGCGATACCTTCCGTATCCGCTCGCGCATTATGACCGAGATCAGAAACTATCTCGATTCGCGCGGCTTCCTTGAGGTCGATACCCCGATCCTCGTTCCGCTGGAGATCGGCGCGTCCGCACGCTCGTTTGCAACGCATCACAACACGCTGGATATCGATATGTATCTGCGTATCGAGACCGAGCTTTATCTGAAGCGACTCATCGTCGGCGGTCTTGACCGCGTCTATGAGGTCGGCCGTATCTTCCGCAACGAGGGTATGGATACCAAGCACAACCCCGAGTTCACGACGGTTGAGCTTTATCAGGCATTCACCGACTACTACGGAATGATGGATCTGGTCGAGGAGCTGTATCAGCTGCTTGCGGAGAAGATCCTCGGCACGAAGAAGATCACCTACCAGGGCACCGAGATCGACCTCGGGCATTGGGAGCGTCTTACGATGGCGGAGGCTGTCAAGAAGTACGCGGGCGTCGACTACTACGATTGGCAGAGCGATGAAGAAGCGCGTGCCGTCGCAAAAGAGAAGCACGTCGAGGTGCCGAAGGACGCAACGCGCGGCACCGTGCTGATCGAATTCTTCGACGCATACGTTGAGGAAAAGCTCATTCAGCCGACCTTCATCTACGACTATCCCGTTGAGAACAGCCCGCTTGCAAAGCGCAAGCCCGAGGATCCGCGCTTCACCGAGCGCTTTGAGTACTTCATCAACGCAACCGAGTTTGGCAACGCCTTCTCCGAGCTGAACGATCCGATCGACCAGCGCCAGCGCTTCGAGGATCAGGTCGCCGCAAAGCGCGCCGCCGAGCCCGACACCCGCGCCGAGGTCGATTACGATTTCGTCACCGCGCTGGAGTACGGTATGCCCCCGACGGGCGGTCTTGGCTTCGGTGTGGACCGTCTCGTGATGCTGCTCACCGATTCCGCGTCGATCAGGGACGTGCTGTTGTTCCCTACAATGAAGCCTGAGGTTTAAGTCGGAGGCTGAAAGAACAAAAGATCCCCCGTTTATGACGGGGGATCTTTGTTCCATACCGCATAAGTTCCACCAGCCACTCCCACAGCGCTCCGCTTGTGGATCGCGGGGTGTCACTTAACTGTATGCCCCCCGACGGGCGGTCTTGGCTTCGGTGTGGACCGTCTCGTGATGCTGTTCACCGATTCCGCGTCGATCAGAGACGTGCTGTTGTTCCCTACAATGGAGCCTGAGGTGTAATTACACTGCATTCCCTGTCCCCGTCGCGTGTCGTCTCGGCTGCCTCGACAGGCTGGCAACCGACACTCGCGCTTTGGGGGACTTCGCTTCATAAAAACGCCACACCGTGGCGTTTTTTTTTGCTGTTTCTTGACATTCTGATGAAAATATGCTATAATTCTTTTAATTTAAACCTTGAACTAATCTTGCACTCGAAACCTATATCTCATATTTCCGAAGGGAGAACCCTATGAAAAAAAGATTCTTTAGCCTCCTTCTGGCGCTTCTGACGCTCCTTGCGGCGTTTTCGATGACGGCAATGCCCGTTTTTGCCGACGCGCCCGACGGTGGTGACGCCGACGGCGGCAGTAACGTCGCCGCATCCTACAAGGATCTGTACGTCAAGGAAGGACTGAGATCCCTGCTCGTTGCCTATCAGGACGACGCGTCGGTGACACTCACCGACGGTGCGGGCACGTGGGAAAACTACGTGGACGGCGCACCTGACGCAAAGATCGTTGCCGCCTTCCGTGACGTGAGCGGCGCGAGCCATACGCACACCAACAAATACAGCGCGGCTTATACGAAAACTCCCTTTTACACCTTCCACACCGTGGAATACGGTGAGGACGGCACGCCCGTCGCCGTGCGTACCAATACGCTCTACGCGGCGATTGACAGCGAGGGGCGCCCCTACGTTGACAGTAATACCAACGGCATTCTGATCGACGGCGTGCTTTACGCGCAGGTCGCATCGGTGGCAGAATACCGTGAGATCGTCCCGACCGAGGAGGGCGGTGCGAAGCTCTATATCAAGAATCTTGCCGTCACCTACGGCGGTCAGAGCTCGATGGTGGTCAACGGCTATGATAACAGTGGCAACGCATCAAGCGTGACCGTCCCCGTTCCCGCTTATACCACAAGCGGCGGTGACGACACCTGGACGCTGATCACCGACGAGCCGACCGACGGCTACACCTGCCTTGGCAACTATCAGATCGGCGATCTGAAGACCGAGACCACGGGCGGCTGGACGCTCTCCGACGGCGGCATTACGATGTCGTACAGCGACTATCGGGTGGCGGGCGCTCTGATGGGAATGAAGATCTCCCTCGGCACGCTCGGCGAGCTGCTTGACATCGAGAAGTATGCCGACAGCGACTACACGCTGGAAACCGTAGCGCATTACAAGGATGTCGTTGACACAGACGACTTTATCTTCACAGGCTCGCGCACCAGGTACGAGGGTGAAAGCTGCTTTGTTACCAATACGAAGATCGGCTCGTGGAGCGATTACGCTTCGGTCATCTCAACCGCCTTCAGCGGCAAGCCCGCAGTCGAATACGTATACACCTGCTGGCTCTACGGCTCCCGTCTGGCGGCCGATTCCAGTAACACGGCAGCCAGATTGACAGGCGGCACCTACACCTTAAGCGGTGCTGTCAGCGCACCGCACAACTACGCCTATACCAAGGAAGGACAGCTCTTTGCGTCACATTACGATGCCACACAGATCAAATCCCACACGATGGGTGAGGCTGCCTGGTTGGCGGGTGCCGTCAGCGGCTCGAGCGTCCCCTCGGAGCCGAGCGAATGGGGCTTTACCTATCAGGATGAATCGGGTGCCGACAAAACGGGCTACCTGATGACCGACCGCGAGGTCTACGTGGCGGGCGGTATGCCCGGTACGGTCTACGCGATCCGCGTCTACGACCGCACGCTCTCCTACGCCGAGCTGTTGCAAAACCGCTTCGTCGACCTCTGCGCCTACTTTGACGTTGACGTTTCACTTTTCTATGAATACGGGGAAGCGGAGCGCGAGTCGATGCTCCTTCGCCTTGGCGGACTTTGCGCCAACATCACCTTTGAAAACGGCAGTGCCGAGGCACTGATGGATAAGATCGACGATCTGACCTACGACCTCGCGGCACGCCAAAGGACCGAGCTTTACGCCTCGATGTACGCCGAGGGCGCGTCGGCGATCCTGATGTCCTATAACGCAGAGAACAAGGACGGAACCGTCATCCTCTCCGACGGCGGCGGCATCTGGATGAATATGGTAAGCGGCGAGTACTACAATCTGCTCGGCTGTGAAAAGACCTACTCCTCGCCCTACGAGGAGGTCGAGCTTGGCTGGCGGCTCAAGGACGGCGCACTCACCTATGATCAGATCTACGCGAACACGAGATCCAAAAAGGATCTGCACGCGATCTCCCTGCCCACCGAGCTGATGAACGAGTACGGCACGACGGTCGAGTTCGTCGCGCGCGCAAACTTCCCGACCTACGTGGGTGAAACGCACGATTTTGCCGACGTTGATGAAAGCGGTACGCTCTCCGCGGGCGATACCTTCTATTCGATCGGCAACTACGTCGGTCTGCGCCACTACGCACAGTGCCTGACGCAAAACGGCGTTTACCTTGAGGGCGGTAAGGCGACCCTCAACTTCGGCAACTGCTTTATGACCTACGCCGAGGGACGCTGGAACCATCAGAACAAGGGTACGGTCTCGCAGGCAAAGGATAACGACCTCTGCCCGCTTCGCCGTCTCGTCGTCACCGATTCGATGAATAAGGACGGTCTGATCGAATATACGGGCAGCTTCTACTCCGACGGCGTGAACAAGGTCGGCTCGGCAACCGCTACGGCGGAGCTTCCCGCCAAGAGTGCAACGAGCCTCATCTTCGTCGAAAACCAGCCCGCCGACGTCTACGCGATCCGTATTTACAACCGCGTGCTGACCGAGGCGGAGCTTCTGCAAAACCACTTTGCCGACCTCTGTGCCTACTACGGGCTTGACGTCTCGGCATTCCTCGAATACGTCCCCGAGGCGCGCCGTACGCTGATCTATCAGCGCTTCGCCTCCTACACCTTTGAAAACGCCGATGCCGCAAGCATGCAAAAGGCACTTGACGAGGCTGTCGCCGTGACCTTCCTCGCCTTTGACGGCTTTGCGATCAAGGTGGAGGGTGAGGGCAATGAGCTTGCCGCGATCTACAGCACGGACGAGGCAATGATCCAAAGCTACATCGATCTCGGTTATGGCGTTTCCTACGGAATCCTGATGGCAAGGAAGGGTGACGTTGACAGCCTTTACGACCTCGTACTTGATGCCGACGGCATCCGCCACGAGCTACTGTGGGGAAGCGACGGTACGGGTGCGCGCAAGTACCTGAAGCAGACCGATGTCTCAAAAACCTTCGGCTACAGCGTATTCTTCGATCCTGTGACGAATCCGAAGGAATATACCGTTAACTACTATTTCCGCGCCTACGTTCAGCTGACAACGCCGGAGGGAGAAACGATCGTCTCCTACCTCTCGGCAACGACTGGCAATACGGGTGAGGAGGCATCGCTCTTTGAGGTTGCCAATACACTCCATTCGCACGTGAACGCATACCTCAACAACGAAAAGCTTGGCACGCTGATCGAGGAATCATTTGAACGCGTCGATCTTTACGTAGACACCGTCAAGGGCAACGATAACAGCGAAAACGGCCCCTACAAAACCATCGATGCCGCCATCGAGGCGGCACTGAAGCTGATCAGCGAGACCGAGGCACTTTCGGTCACGCTTCATCTGCCGAAGGGCACGACCGAGCTCAGCCACCCGATCGAGATCAACGGCGTGGATGTCAGAACCGATGCCTACCGCCTCAATATCGTCGGTGACGCGGACGGAAGCACGGCGCTTGACGGCACGGTGAAGGTTGACGGCTCGCAGTTTACTCTCTACGATGCCGAAAAGGGCATCTATAAGTACGAGCTGCCCGCATCCTTGAAGAGCACGCAGTTCCGTGCGCTCTACGTTGACGGCAAGTCGGCAACCCTTGCGCGCGGCGATTGGTATGATGCAAAGGTCAACGAGCTTGGCTTTGTCGATCCCAATACGGGTGAGACCTATTGGGTCGTACACGTTCAGCCCGAGGCACTTGAGGGAATCGTCGAATACGTTGACGGGCAGTGGCAGATCGTCGAGGGTGCTGACACCAAGATGGAATGGTACTGCCGTATGAAGTGGTATCTTGCCAACATCCGCGTCGTCGATATCGACCTTTCGCAAAGCGATAAGATCGTTACGGGTATGAACTTTACGAATCCCGACAACAGAGTAAACAAAAACGTCGAGGGCTATATTGCACTCCGTTTCCATGCCGACGACGGTGACAACTACCGCAAAAACCACGGCTCTGTCGGTGCGTTGGAGCGCGATGCGACAGACTTTGGCGGCCAATACCCCTTCCGACTGATCAACAACTACGCCTTCCTTGACGAGGCAAACGAGTTCTACTATGACGAGGAGGCGGGCGTTATCTATTACATTCCCCAGGCGGGTAAGAATATGAATGACCTTACGGTCGGTATTCCGCTTGTTGACGAGCTGATCGTGATGGAATGGATCAATAACGTTACGATCGAGAATCTGACCTTCACGGGCACAGGCTCGAACCATATGAGCAATCACGGTCATATGACGGGTCAGGCAGGCAGCCTTAAGAAAACGAACGTCAACCGAGAGGGCGGCTGGAACGACGACGCCGCGATCGTCGCGCGCAACATAAACGGCCTGACGGTCAGAAACTGTAACTTCATCGAGCTGGAATACCACGGCATCTACCTCGCGCAGAGCATCCGCAACGTGACCGTCATGGGCTGTAACTTTGACGAGATCGGTGCATCGGCGATCGCCGCACCGACGACGGTCTACTACGCAAGCGTGACGAACAACTACATGCACAACACGGGCAATATGTATAACAGCGCGTGTACGGTATTCTTCCAGCACGCCTATGAGCTGGACGTCCTCTTTAACTCGATCATCAACTCCGCCTACACCGCCGTCTCCGTCGGTTGGGGCTGGAATTGGGACAGAAACGAGCCCGAGGAGCAGATCAACATCGACTTCGTTGAGGTCGCCTACAACTACTTCGAGAACTATATGTGCTACATGTTCGACGGCGGTGCGGTCTACTTCAACGGCGGTGCGGCGGATATCTCGCACGACCTCCTCTACAACGCGATCCACGATAACTACGCCTTCATCGGAAGCCGTGAGGGGCACGCGGTCTGCACCGACTCCAGCACCTGCTGGTATATGGACGGCGGCAGCTCGCACACCTACATTTATAATAACGTCGTCTGGGTCGACGAGGCGGCACTCTCGCGCTACTGCTACATCTCCCTGCAGGGCAGCACGCAGTGGAAGTACGATTATGAGAACCCGGCTCAGCAGGTCTACCGCGTTACGGCAGAGGATAACTACTTCATCAACCTCTACCAGGACTATCTGACGAGCAACAACGGCTCGGTCAAGGCGCTCTTTTACCTCTTTGAGATCAACTCCGTGCTGATCGTGCGCGACGATCTCTACGATAAGGCGGCAGAGCTTCAGGACAACTATGATAGGGGCATTCCGACGCGGCACGGCTTGCCAATGAAGGAATATATGCTCATCGACCCCGACACCTATACCCCCGTGGTTGAGGATATGACGGGTGTCTTGGAGGTCTACCGCGTCATCGCGGGTGCGGGCTGTGAGGCGGCATCCGACCGACCGCTGGCACGCGCCGATATGGTCGATCTGACCGACTACTATCAGAAGTCCGTCACGCAATATCACGACGAAGACCGTGATACCACGATGAATGACCCAAGATACGACGGCGCCGATAACGTCTACGACCGTGATTTCTTCCATTAAAACAAAAGGCGAGCAGAAATGCTCGCCTTCGTTTTTAATTTCACATAAAGTCGGTTTTGTCCATAAAATTTCGAAAAAAATCCATTGTCTTTGAGCAGTCTCTCCTGTATAATGAAATTGATGATAAAATAGCGGAAAAGTTTTTTTCGCAAAAAACCAAAATGATCGGAGAACGACCATGAAAAAAAGAATCCTGTGCCTATTGCTTGCCCTTTTAATGACCGCGACGCTCGGTACCGTATCGGCGCTTTCCGTATTTGCCGATGAGGCGGGCGATCCCCCCGCGGGCGACGTTGAAGGCGGCGGCGACGCACCTCTTTCGGGTCGCGCCCTGACCGACACCTATACGGCACTGTACGCAAAGGGTGCAACGGCACTCCTGCTTTCCTATAACGCAGAGGGTGACGGCACGGTCGTTTTCGACGGAAACGGCGGCGGCACGTGGGAGAACCTCGTGGACGGTGAAAAATACGTCCTGACGGGCAAGACCGTCGAGTACACCGTCGGCGGGAATGTCCACACCTCGGGCTGGGAAATGAAAAACGGCGCCGTCGGCTACGAAATGTCCTTCGATATGGCAAGGGAGGGCTCGGAAAAGCACGTGCTGACGCTCCCCGTCTCCCTGCTCGGGGACGCAAACACCTCAACCATCGAATTCGTATCGGTTCGCAACTCGCTCCTGATCGCGGACGGCACGAAGAAATTCACCGATAAGGACGGTAGCGGTACGCTCACCGCGGGCGACCAGCTTTCTCAGCACGCCCTTTTATTCGGTGCGAAGAATTTTGCCGCAGAGCATATCTTCGAGACGAACTACGCCGACGGAATGACCGCCGTCCCCACCAAGGAGACCTACACCTCGTACAGCAGTAGCGGCCGCTGGACGGGAAAGGGCATCGGTACGCCTCAAAGCCGCAATTACGACGGACGCCCCCTGCGCTTCACCCTCGCCGAGAATAAGACCGCAGACGGTAAGATCAAGCTCACCTACGGCTTCCGCACCGACGGCGACACGATGACGAACAAGGTCGACATCACGGTCGACGCCGCCAACGGCGGCGCGGGGACGATGGTCTTCTTCGAGAATATCCCCTCGAGCATTTACGCGATCCGCGTCTACGACCGCGCGCTGAGTGAAAGCGAGCTTTTGCAGAATCACTTCGTCGACCTTGCCTTCTACTTCGGGGCTGACGTCTCGCCGCTGTACGAAATGGAAGAGGGCGACTTTTCGCTCGCACTCGCTCAGCTCGGCGGCCTTGCAATGAATCTCACCCTTGAAAACGGCAGTAAGGACGCGATCGAGGGACTGATCGACAAGGTCACCTACGATAAAGAGCAGCGTGCAAGGACCGAAGCCTACGCCGCACTTTACGCCCCGGGTGCCACCTCGATCCTGCTTGCCTATAACGCAGAAAACAGGGACGGTACGCTCGTTCTCCACGAGGGCGCGGGTGCGTGGCTCAACCTCGTGAGCGGTGAGACCTATTCTGTTTCCGGCTTCGAGGAAACCTATACCGTCGGTGGTGAAAATGTAAACTCAGGTTGGCATATTAACGGCAAAGCGCTCTCCTTCCGCACCACGGTGCAGAATGCAAAGGCGAATAAGAACCACGTCATCACCCTGCCCGCAAGCCTGCTTGGCGACGGACACACCTCGACGATGGAGATCGTGGCGATGAATCATTCGCTCGACATCGCCGACGGCGCAACCTACGAGGAGGATAAGACGCTCACCCAGCTCACCCCGACCCTCGGTGCAAAGAACTACGTCCTCTTACATATCTTTGAGGCAACCTATAAGGCGGGCCTTTCCGCCCTTCCCACGAAGGATTCCTACTACGATTATAACGGCACGGGACGCTGGCAGAACAGCAACCGCGGCGGACTCCCGACCAAGACCTACGACGGCAACACGGTCCTGCGTCTGGTCGTTTCCGTCGGACCGAACGCAAAGGATGCGGAAAAGATCGACGCAACCTCGGCGTACTATTCGGGTAGCGAACAGCTCGTTGGCGGCATCGCCACCGTCACTCCCCCCACGACCTCCGCGTCGAGCATGGTGATCCTGCAAAACGTTCCCTCCGACGTCTACGCGATCCGCACCTACGACCGCACGCTGACCAAGGACGAATTGCTCCAAAACCACTTTGCCGACGTCTGCGCCTACTATGAGCTTGACGTCGCGGCATTCCTTACATACGTTCCCGAGTCACGCCGTATGGCAATGTATCAGCGCTTCGCATCCTATAACTTCGCAAACGCCGATAAAGAGTCCCTGCAGATGGCGCTGGACGAGGCGGTCGCTATGACATTCCTCTCCTTTGACGGTTTCGCGATCAAAACGGGCGGCGCGTCAAACGAGCTTGCCGCGATCTATTCGACGAATGAGGCGCTGATCAAGCAATACACCGACCTCGGCTATACGCTTGAATACGGCATTCTGATGGCGAAGAAGAACGACCTCGACTCTCTCTACGCCCTGACGCTTGACACCGATCCCGAAAAGCTTTATCACGAGATCCTCTTTGAGAGTGCCGGCGGCGGCGCACGCAAGTACGTCAAGGAAACCGAAGCCGCCAAGACCTTCGGCTACAGCGTCTACTTCGACGAGTACACCGACCCCGTTGAGTTCAGCCGCGCGTATGTCTTCCGCGCCTACGTCAAGCTGACGGATGCCGACGGCGAGAGCGCCATCTCCTATCTGTCGGCAACCACCGCGAATATGGGTGAGGAGGCCTCACTCTTCGAGGTCGCCCACTACCTCACGAAGCACGTCGACGCTTACCTGAATAGCGAGAAGCTTGAAACGCTCGTTGAGGCATCCTTCACCCCGATCGACATCTACGTCGACTCGGTAAAGGGTGACGACGCAAACGACGGCGGAAAGAACAGTCCGCTGAAAACGCTCGATGCCGCAAACGCCAAGGCGCTCGCGATCATCAACGGCGGCAGCGGCGCGCCGAACATCTCGATCCGCCTTGCCGCAGGCACGACCTTCATCGACAAGACCGTCACCCTCGACGGCGAGGATCTGAGAAACGACGCCTACCGTCTGAACTACGTCGGTGCAAAGGACGGAAGCTCCACGCTCGACGGCACGCTGCAAATTGACGGCGCGCTCTTCACCCCGCACGAAGGCAATATTTACAAATACGAACTGCCCGAGAGCCTGAAGGGCACCGACTTCCGCGCCCTCTATATCGACGGCAAGAGTGCCGTGCTGGCGCACACCGATTGGTTCACCGCGAAGAGGAATGAGTACGGCTTCACCGACGACGATTCGGGCGCGACCTATTGGGTCGTCTACGTACAAGAGGAAGCGATGAAGGGCATTGTTGAGAAGGTCACCGATCCCGAAACGGGCGAGGAGGTCTGGCAGATGGTCGACGGCGCGTCCCCCTACGTGGAGTGGTACTGCCGTATGCAGTGGTATCTCGCAAATATCCGTGCCGATGCGATCGACTTCAAGCATACCGATACCGTTATCACGGGTATGGAGCGAAACGGCGCAACGGTCAATAAGAACGTCGAGGGCTTCATCGCCCTGCGCCTGCATAAGGACGACGGCGACAACTTCCGCCGCAACCACGATTCGGTCGGCGACCTTGAGCGCGAGGGACACGCCAAGGGCGAATATCAGTTCCGCCTGAACAACAACTACGCCTTCCTTGACGAGGCAAACGAGTTCTATTATGATAAGGAAGAGGGCGTCATCTACTACATCCCCGAAGCGGGTGTGAATATGGCAGACCTCACCGTCGGCATCCCGATGGTTGACGAGCTGTTCGTGCTGGAGAACGTCGACAACGTCACCTTCGACAACCTCACCTTCACGGGTACGGGCAGTAACCATATGACGAAGCACGGTCATATGTCGGGTCAGGCGGGCAGTCTGAAGAAGACGAACGTCAACCGAGAGGGCGGCTGGAACGATGACGCCGCGATCGTTGCGCGCAATATCAAAAACTTCACGGTCAAAAACTGTAATTTCATCGAGCTGGAGTACCACGCCATCTATATGGCAGGTACGGTGCAGGACGTGCTGATCACGGGCAACAACTTCGACGCGATCGGCGCATCCGCCGTCGCGGCACCCGTCGCGGTCTACTACGTCGAGGTCACGAACAACTATCTGCACAACATTGCCGATATGTATAACAACGCCGTCGCCATCTACTTTATGCAGGCGTACGAGCTGGATATTCTCTACAACTCGGTCGTAAACTCCGCCTACTCCGCAGTCTCGGTCGGCTGGACCTGGAACTGGGATCGGGGCGAAACTCCCGAGAAGAACGTCAACTGTGACTACGTCGAGGTGGCGTACAACTACTTCGAGAACTTTATGTACTTTATGTACGACGGTGGTGCCGTTTACTTCAACGGCGGTTCGATGGATATCAAAAACGACAAGCTGATCAACGCCATCCACGATAACTACGCCTATATCGGCAGCCGTGAGGGACACGTCAAGTGCGGCAAAACGAGTACCGTCTGGTACATCGACGGCGGCGGCTCCCACACCTACATCTTCGATAACGTCGTCTGGGTCGATGAGGAAGCACTCTCAATGCACTCCTACATCGCCTACCAGGGCAACGACAACTGGGTATACAGCTACGATAACCCTGGACAGCAGGCGTACCGCGTCACGAGTGAGGATAACTACTTCATCAACCTCTACCAGGATTACCTGTCGGTGGGCATCGGCAGAAACAAGGCGCTCTTCTACCTCTACGAGATCAACTCCACCCTGCTCGTCAAGGACGATCCGCTGATCAAGGCACTGGAATACCGGGAGCTCTACGACAACGGGCTCCTGAACGAGCACGGCGAGAAGATGCGGGAGTACATGCTGATTGACCCCGATACCTACTCCTTGGTTCTCGAGGATATGACGCGCGCGGAGCACGTCTACGAGATCATTGCGGGCGTCGGCTGTGAAAAGACCGCCGAGCGTCCCTTGGCGAAGCCCGACGCAGTCGATCTTAGCGAGTATTATCAGAAGACCTTCAGCAACTATAAGGATGCGGAAAAGGATAAGTCGATGCAGGACGCACGCTACGTCGACGGCGACAATATCGCAGACAAGGATTTCTTCCATTAATAACGAATAACGGTAAAAACCGAAAAAACAAGGCGCGAGCGCGGCAGGCAACTGCCGCGCCCGTTTTTTTGAACAAATTCAAAATCTCCTGTTTGTGCACTATTCACAAAAAACGGTTTTTTATAATTATTTTTTTAATTAAATGTTGACAAAAACAAGAAAAGCATATATAATTTAAGATGAAGTGATATCTTTTTTTATCAATAATTTTTCAGAAAGGAACTGTATCACTATGAAAAGGAAAGCATTATCCCTGTTTCTCGCATTTCTGATGGTACTGACGGTTCTGCCGCTTGCGGCGTTCTCGGTCGGTGCTGAAGAGGGTGCTGAGAACGAGGCAACCGTAACGTACGAGGATCTGTACGTAGACGGTGCCACCGTCATGCTGAACGTGTTCGGCAACGACGTATCACTTGAAAACGGAAAATGGGTTGACGCGGTCACCGGTGAGGAGGTCGCTACGCTGATGGGTAAAACCGTACAGTACAGCGGCAGCTTCGAGCAGAAGGTCAACGGCAAAACGTCCGCCGAGACCGAGATCGTGATCAAAACCTACCAGAAGGAGCACGTAAACTACAAGGGTGAGAAGTACAGAGTCACCACCGAGGTTTACGCTGACACCGCGCTGGCGGCAGTCTCCAACAAGACGATGACGATCGGCGACAAGACCTACACCGTCACCTACACCAAGACCACGGTCGAGGGCTGGGATGCCGAGGCAGGCGCATACTCCGCCGACGTGAAGGTCACCTTCGGCGGCTGGTATATGGATGCCGATGGCGCACTGCGCTACGATCTGCCCGATTTCTATCAAAAGATCGGTCTTTCCTCGTCGCATGAGATTCGCATCGGTGACAAGCTCGCACTCCTTCCCGAGGATGAGTACACCGTTGAGCTCCTGATGAGCGCAGGTGCGCTGACCGATACCGACGGCGGCTTCGCCTACACCGCGGTTGAAAACATCGCGTACGAGGGTGAGGGCGCTTGGATCTCGGGCTCCGTACAGCTCGGTCCGCTCTACCTTTATAACCGTAACTCCTCGGAGGTTGGTCCGCAGACGGGCGGCACCGCGTGGGGCAAGGCGCTCGTCCATTACGGCAGCACGCAAAACTCCGGTGACACGAACCGCTTCAGCAACGCGCAGATGAACCAAAACATGTTCAGCGCTACGGGCGCGACGGTTGCGATCACCAAGGCGCAGGCAGAGGGCGGCGAATACACCTACAAGGCATTCCGGAATGCAGCAGCCATCGGCACGGGCTTCACCACGGGCACCGACGTGTACGGCTCCTCTTCCGCAAATCCGAAGGGTACCGTATCCTATGTTCCGAACGAAAGCGTCAGCGATGGCGTTAACATGTCGACGGTTGCGATCATGCGTGACGCGCCCGCATCGATCTACGCCTTCCGTATTTACGATCGGGTGCTGACGGCGGAGGAGATCAATCAGAACCATTTCGCTGACCTTTGCGCCTACTACGGTGTATCGGGTGAGAAGATTGCCATCGTTCTGAGCAATGAAGGGGCAATTGAGCTTCTGGCGACGGAATATGCGTCGGTGACGCTCGACAAGACCTCGAAGGCAGCGATCGAAGCATCGATCGACTCCATCCCCGAGCGTATCAAGACCCTTGACTACGCCTCGCTTTACGTCGACGGCGCAACGGGCATCTTCCTTGCGTATAACGCGAAAAACGACGGAAGCATCATGATTGACGGCGGTAAGGGCTCCTGGGTCAACCTAACCGGCGGATTCTCGGCGACCCTCAACGGATCGGTCGTATCTTACACCGGCAAGGACGGCAAGGAGTACAAGACGGGCTGGACGCTTGGCGATAAGACGCTCGGCTACGATCTGTCCTGGCAGCAGCGTAATACCACGCACAACATGACCTTCTCCTCCGAGCTACTTGGCGGCGGCGACACGACCATTGAGCTGATCGTTCGTATGGACGGTATGCACGTCGATAACACCGGCGGCACTCCCGCAGTTGGCAGCAATATCGAAAAATGGGGCGAGCTTGTTCAGAACAAGAACATCAGGATGCACTTCAAGCACAACACGAACTATTCCGACAGCTTGACTGTGATCCCCGCGACCTCCATTTATACCAGCTACAGTGACGCCGGTAACTCCGGCACCTGGACCGGCGGTAATAAGGACGCTGTTCTGAACAAGCTGAACAACATACCTCTGAACTTCTTCATTACCGAGGATAAGCAGGACGACGGTCGCGTTAAGGTCAACTGGGAGCTCTTCTCCACCCCCGACAAGCGCGAGATCTTTTGGAATGACAACAACTATTACACCGTTAATACTTACGGCGCGACGACCATGCTCTTCAGCCAGACGCCGATGCAGGTCTACGCGGTCCGTACCTATAAGAAGGTGCTGACGGCAGAGGAACGCGCACAGAACCACCTCGTCGATATACTTGCTTACTATCGGATCGATATCACGAAGCTGATCGCACTCGGGGAGAGTGAGCGCGCAAAGGTCCTCACGGAGCTTGCCGATCTGTATTCCGCAGTCGGCCTTAAGCAGACAGACGCCAAGACCCTGCAGGTGACACTTGACGGAGCGGTAACGCGCGCGGAAAGAGAAGCAGCAACCGACGCATATAAGTCGCTTTACGTCGGCGGCGCCAAGGTCATCCTGATGGCGTACGATACGATCGGCGGTCGCGTTACCCTGAACGCAAACGGCGGCGGCACCTGGGAAAACCTCGTGGACGGCGCAAACGTTACCCTGTACGGCGGTTTTGGCGCGGCGAGCGCTTCCACCAGCACGTATTCCTTTGGCCGCAACTACCAGTTGGACGGCAACTACCTCGGCTATCAGGTCGGTAAGATCACCTACGACGGCGAGACGCCGCTTTATATGGCGATCACCAAGTACTACGTTGCCGACAGCCAGACCAAGGACCTTGACAACGGTCGTTGCAAGCCCGTGAAGATCAACGGCGGCGACGACGTCAAGTTCGTTTCCCACGAGGTTTATACGACCTATAAGTGGGTT
Source organism: Eubacteriales bacterium (assembly GCA_045532985.1). GTDB lineage: Bacteria > Bacillota > Clostridia > Oscillospirales > CAG-272 > UBA1740. The sequence continues at coordinate 29,731 of JAZSGY010000011.1, forward strand.
GCCGAGGAGGGCACGAATACCTACGTTAAGATCCAGGATTACTGGGAGAAGAGAGCAGGCAAGTGGGACGCCAACTTTGGCGTTTGGTACGACCTGTCGGATACCGAGGTTTCGGGCGGCAGCAAGCGTACCCGCGTGGTTGAATGGACGACCGAGGCACCCGCAGACCTTACGGGCTGGACGGTGCTTTCGGGCGGTAAATTCGTTGAGGACGCGCTTGCCGACGTATTCGGCGGCTGGCGCCTTGGCGCTGACGGCGGTATCCAAAACGTGATGTCGGACGCAAACCTGATCTCCCGTACGGGCAACGTAAAGATCGACCTTGGAAAGACCTACTCGCCCGCCTTCGATTCCGAATATACCATTGAGGTCGTAACGGTCACCGGCCCCGCGATCGATACCGATAACAACGAAAATACCTTCGGCTACAACTTCAACTATGACGGTGAGCCGAACCGTATGACCGTGTTCCAGCTCGGCAACCAGTACCAGGTATGGTGCGTATTCTCCACCGCCTTTGCCGGCAAGGGCGCGATGAGTAGCAACAACTACTTCCGTTTGGACAATGCGTTCAACAGTAATGGCGCGAGCCTTGGGGGCTCCAACAGCACGAACTTCGACGCTGCGGATTCTGCCAACAACAAGTTCTGGACGCTGACCTACGATAAGGTTGCAAACGGCACGCTGACCGAGGGCGACGTGGAATACGACGCATTCTCGTACAGCTACGATATCAAATACTACAACGGCAGTGCCTACACGCAGCAGTCGAGCAATTACTACCCGAAGGCTGCTGAGAAGAAGGAAGGCAGCCGCAACCTCTCCCTGATGGAGAACGTACCGAACGTCACCTACGCCGTTCGCGTGTACGATTTCGCGCTCTCGGCGGATGAGAAGAACCAAAACCACCTCGTTGACCTCTTTGCTTACTATGAGGTTGATATTTCGGGCCTCCTTGCACTTGGAGCCGACGAGCAGAGCGAGGTTCTCGCGATCCTTGCCGCTGCGTTTGCAAATCAGGCAGTCGAAACGACGAGCAAGGCAGCACTGGAATCGGCACTCACTGCCGAGCTGGCGGCAGTTGTGCGTCGGAAAGAGGTAGACGCCCTTTCCTCGCTCTACGTCGACGGTGCAAAGTCGATCTTTATGGCGTACGACTCGGTCGCTGACGTGACCGTCGGTGCGTTTGACGCCGACGGCGACGCAACCTGGTACAACCTCGTCGACGGCGGAAAGAACGCAACGGTCGACGGCGCGCACAGGACGGCAAACGCAGAGCAGTCCTACGCAACGGTCAGCGACAGCGTCCTGACTGCCGCAGGCTACACCAAAAAGATCGCGCACGAGTTCCATACCGTTGAGTACGATGAAAACGGCACGCCCGTGGCACTCCGTACCGTTACCTTCTACCACGCGTATAAGGATAACGGGGACGGCACGCGCAGCTACTACGTCGGCGACGGCAGCAGCACCTCCGCGATCAAG
>JAZSGY010000027.1:0-14752 GCA_045532985.1 Eubacteriales bacterium
AACCGCACCGACCACTCGCAAAGCGGCGCGCTGATGGCGTTTCGCATCCTCGACGGACTCGGTATGCCCGCAGAGGACATTGCCACCGTCGTCACCGCGATCGGCAACCACGACGAGGGCACGGGCGTTGCCGTCAGCCCCGTTGCCGCCGCACTGATCCTTGCCGACAAAAGCGACGTGCGCCGCAGCCGCGTCCGTAACTCCGATCTTGCGACCTTTGATATCCACGACCGCGTCAATTACTCGGTCGAGCGCGCGGAGCTTGATTTGTCCGCCGCAGAAAAGCGCATAGATCTTCGCCTTTCGATCGACACGGCGATCAGCCCCGTGATGGACTACTTCGAGATTTTCATCGGGCGGATGGTCATGTGCCGTAAGGCGGCAGAGTATCTCGGACTCAGCTTCCATCTGACCGTCAACGAACAACAGCTGCTTTAATTTGAAGGAGGGATGCCGATGAAGCTCACGTTTCTCGGTGCCGCGCACGAGGTCACGGGCAGTATGACCCTGATCGAATGCAACGGCAACCGCATTCTCGTCGATTGCGGAATGGAGCAAGGACGCGATATTTTTGAAAACCAGGAGCTGCCCGTCAGCCCCGCCATGATCGACTGCGTGCTGTTGACGCACGCCCACATCGACCACAGCGGCAATCTGCCGCTTCTGTCGCGCGGCGGCTTCCGAGGTCCCGTCTACGCCACGCGTGAGACCTGCAACCTTTCCGCCATTATGCTGCGTGACAGCACGCACATCCAGTCCTTTGAGGCGGAGTGGCGCAACCGTAAGGCAAAGCGCGGCGGCAGTACGGCGTACGTGCCGCTTTACGATATGGCGGATACCGAGCGTATCCTCTCGAAAATGGTGCCCGTTCGCTACGGAGAGTGGCGGCGCATCCTCGATGGCGTTGAGATCCGTATGACCGACGTCGGACATCTGCTCGGCTCTGCCGCAATCGAGGTCCGCCTCACCGAGGGGGAGAATACCCGCACCGTCGTTTTCAGCGGTGATATTGGAAATACCAACCGACCGATCGTGCGCGACCCGCTCCCCGTACCCCACGGCGACTTCGTCGTATGCGAATCGACCTACGGCGACCGCACGCATGAGCGTAAGGAATGCGAGCCTGTAAAGCTCCTCGCCGAAGTCCTCGAGCGCACGCTTTCGCGTGGCGGTAACGTCGTGATCCCCGGCTTTGCCGTCGGGCGTACGCAGGAGATCCTTTATTATCTGCGCCGCATCCGCGATGAAAAAATGTTTGACGGCGCCGAGTCCTTTCCCGTCTATATGGATAGCCCCTTGGCGGGCGAGGCAACGCGCATCTTCGTGCAAAGCGACGTCACGGCGCTCGACAGCGACGCCGCTCGCCTCGTCAAGCAAGGGATCAACCCCTTCTGGTTTGACGGTCTCACCTTCGCGGAGAGCGCCGAGCAGTCGAAGGCGATCAACGACGATCCCCGACCGAAGGTCATCATCTCCGCCAGCGGAATGTGTGAGGCGGGGCGTATCCGCCACCATCTGAAGCATAATCTCTGGCGGCGTGAATCGACGGTTCTGTTCGTCGGCTATCAATCTGCGGGCACGCTTGGCAGGATCCTTTACGACGGCGCACGGAGCGTCCGTCTGTTTGGTGAAGAAATCGCGGTCAACGCCGAGATCGCTCTTTTACCGGGTGTCAGCGGTCACGCCGACAGGGAAGGACTGATCGGGTGGCTCTGCGGCTTTGAGCAAACGCCGCGCAGGGTCTTCGTCAACCACGGTGAGGACGAGGTCACCGACCGCTTCGCCAAAACGCTCACGGAGCTTGGCATTCCCGCCGACGCACCGTACAGCGGCGCGGTCTACGATCTGCTCTCTGAGTCCTATCTTTCCGATCCCGACGGCATCAGAAAGGCGCAGAAAAAAACCGCCCGCGCAAAGACCGTCCACCGCGATCTGGTCGATGCGGCAGAGGATCTGCTCGCCTACGCCAAAAGCATCGAGGGACGCCCGAACAAGGAGCTGTCCGCCCTCGCCTCCGATATCCGCAATCTTTTGCATAAGCACAAATAAAACACGCCCATACGGGCGTTTTTTATTTGATTAATCTTCAATCTTTGCCTTGCGCGTGTTGATCGCCTTGAAGATCTCCACGTCAAACTTCGGTCGTCTGTCGTAGGTGTAAAGACCGTTGATCTCCTGCTCGATATCGTAAAGCTGCGTGTAGCAGAAGCCCGAGATCAGGGGATTATCGAGGAGCACGTCGGTCAGACCGCGGTAGCGCGCGATGAACTCCTCCTCGGTTTTCGGTGCCGAGCCGTAGCCCCAGCCCTGATTGCCGTCGGTATTCCACCGAATGCCGCCGTATTCGCTGATGAAGATCGGATCGCCGCCGTAGGGCTGGTCGAAGAAGGGGTGACGGTGTCCCTGCTGGGGATCGACCTTCACGAAATAATCGTCGCTCAGCGGAAGCTTTCCGCGTGCCGTGATCGCCTTTGCAAATTCATCGTAACGCGTGCGGAAGGTCTCGACGTTCTGATCGTAGTCGTGAATATCGTAGACCTCGGGGGTGATGTGGAAGTTGCCGCTGACGTCAATGCAGGGACGGGTGGGATCCAGATGCTTCGTCAGCTTATAAATGCTGCTGATGGCGGCGTTCTTTGCGCTTTCCTCGCGATAGCCCCAGGTCTCGTTGTAAGGGCACCAGCCGATCACGGCAGGGTTGTTGAAGTCGCGCAAAACCGCCTCCTGCCACTGATTCATCACTGTTTCGGTCGTTTGCGGATCGTGGTGATCCATCTGCCAGTTCGGGAACTCGCCAAACACGGGGTAGCCCATCCTGTCGCAGTGATAAAGGAAGCGCGGCTCAAAGACCTTCTCGTGCAAGCGCGCACCGTTGAAGCCGACCGCCAGGGAAAGCTCAATATCCTTTTTCAGATCGGCATCGCTCGGTGCGGTGTAGATCCCTTCGGGATAGAAGCCCTGATCCAGCACGAAGCGCATAAAGACAGACCTGTTGTTCAAAAGGTACTTGTGCCCCTCGTAGCGGCTGCTGCGCATACCGAAATAGGAGGAAACGACGTCCTCGCCAAAGCTGAGCGACAGATCGTAGAGTCGACCGTTACCGATCTCCCACAGATGAAGCTCAGAGAGAGGAAGCGTCAGCATCACGTGTCCGTTCGATACCGCCGTCACGTCAGCAACGGTCCGTCCCTCGTAGCTTGCAACGGCACGCAGACTGCCGCATCCGACGGTCACAGCGTCGATTGTCAGTACGCCGTTCTCGATATCGGGATAGTATTTTACGCTCTTGATGTACGCCTTCGGCACGAATTCAAGCCAGACCGTCTGCCAGATACCCGTGGTGCGCGTGTAGTCGCAAACGCAGGACGCGTACTTACGGCACTGCTTGCCCGCGGGCTGACGCTCGCTTCTTACGTCGTCCTCCGCACTCACGAAGATCTGGTTTTCGCCAACCGTCAAAAGCTCGGTAATATCAAAGGAAAAGGAGGTGTAGCCGCCAAGATGCTCACCTGCGAGCTTGCCGTTGACGTACACCAGCGTTCTGTAATCGACGGCACCAAAGTGCAGAAGCACGCGACCCGACAGCTCGTCCTCGCTGATGGTGACCGTGCGGCGGTACGCCACCGCGTTCATAAAGTCGGTATATCCGATTCCCGACAAACGCGACTCGGGGCAGAAGGGAACCGTAATTTTTCGCTCCCATTTTTCCTGCTCCCACAAGCGGCGCTCAACGGCGCTTTTCCCAAAGTCAAACGCAAAATCCCACTCACCGTTGAGATTGCGCCAGGACGCACGCTCAAAGATCGGCATCGGATGCTCACTTCTCGGTATGTTGTTCATAAATATTCTCCTTTTTGAAAAAATTGATAAGGGGGTTTACATACCTTTATTATAGTGCTATAATAATTGCAAGAAAAGATGTATTTTTGCATAAAAAGTGAGGATTTCAAGCGTGAAAGAAGAATTCTTGAATTTTCAGTCCATGCAGGGACTGCCGTTTTCGGTCGAGCTGGCAGGCAGCTCCATCTGCGACGGCTCCTATCGCATCAACCGCCCGCACTCTCCCTGTCTTTGCGTCGAATACGTTGAAAGAGGAGAGGGGACCGTGATCTGTAACGGCGTGCGCCACACCGCACGCGCGGGGGATCTCTATATCCTGCCGCCGTCTGCCGATCACTACTACTATTCAAGCAGTCACGATCCGTGGCGCAAGATCTGGTTCAACGCCGTCGGCGCGATCATTCCGTCCCTTCTTTCCGCTTACAATCCAAACTCCCTCGTGGTATTTCGCGACGCTGTCGGCGGGGATGCTTACATCCGCGCTCTGCACGTCGCAAGCGAGGAAATGAGTGCCGCCTCACAGCATGCCGCCGCGACGCACGCCTTTCTTTCGCTTTTGCAATTCCTCTACGACCGTTACGGACAGAGCGCAAAGAACGAGACCCTGCGGACGCTTACGAATTATATCGAGGCGCACCTTGCAGAGTCGCTGACCGTTCCAGAGCTTTCCTCTCTCGTCTACCTCAGCCCCTCGCAGATCAACCGCATCTTCCGCCGTGAGGTCGGGCTTTCCCCCTACGCCTATATCCTTGACCGCCGCCTCGCCCGTGCGAAGCTCCTTTTGCGCGCCACGCCGATGCCCGTGCGTGAGATCGCGGAGGGGCTCGGCTTCTGCGACGAGCATTATTTTACCTCGCTGTTTCGCCGCAAGCACGGCATCACGCCGAGTGCCTACCGCCGCGGCGTGGAGAAACAATAGCGGCTCCTCTTCGTTAAGCATATACACCCCTCGCATATCAGTCAAGGCGTATGCCAAGCCTGCGGCTTTTATAAACAAAAAAGGAACTTTTGGTAGACAAAAGTTCCTTTTTTGTTGGTGGGGGAAGGTGGATTCGGACCACCGAAGTCAGTGACAACAGATTTACAGTCTGCCCCCTTTGGCCGCTCGGGAATTCCCCCATATATAGGTGTTGTTTGGAGCTGGTGGACGGACTTGAACCCCCGACCTGCTGATTACAAATCAGCTGCTCTACCAGCTGAGCTACACCAGCACAAGCTCACAACGATAGAGATTATACCATAGCCGTTTGGAATTGTCAACTACTTTTTTGAAAAAAATAAAAAAATTTTAAGCGTCCTCGACGGCGATGCGGTGTGCAAGAAAAACCTCATCCGTACAGGATGCGGTTTTTCAGTTTTGATTGCAAAAGCAACTCTTTATTTCTTGTTCCTTGGAGACGAGAAAAACGTTTTTTTATAAAGTCGGTAAAAGACGGAATAGTCCCCGAAGGTGTATTTTTCGCAAGCCTCGCTTGGGGATAATCCTCTCTCAAGGTCCTCGTGCGCGGCATAGATCTTTTTTTGCATAATGTATTTTTTCAGTCCGATATGCATGCTTGCGGAAAACATATTCTGCACGTAGGATTTGGAAAGATGAAAGTGCTGCGCGATGCCCTCGGCATCAAGCGGCTCCTCGATATGCTCGGCAATATAGGTGATGATCGTGTCCACGTATGCAATGCTGTCGCTTCGCACGGAGGTCAGGCTGTCCTTTCGGTACGCGGCGTAGGTGATAAGCTCGCCCAAAAGCCTCTTTGCGCACTTTGCAAAATCCTCGCGGGAAAAGAGACTGTGGTAGAGGTCAAGCCTTGTAAAATAGCCCCTCAGCTCCGCATCCTCCTTGACGTTGATGACGAGCGGGGCGGAGAAGAGCTTTTGATAATGCTCCTTTTTAAAAAGCGCGGGAGAGATGCCAAGCACGTAGTTTTCGTAAGGCACGGACTCAACCGGCATTAAATAATGGTAGGTTGCCTTCGGAATAAAAAGAAGGTCATAGGGCATAGGGGAAAAAATTTGTCCGTCAATATTGTAGTCCGCCCTCCCACGCAGAAATAAAAGTATTTCGGGATGGTTGTGAATGTGGTTGAAATAAACGCTTTTCCGCGGCTTTTCAATCAATTTGTGCGACACCTCGGGAATATGCTCGCCAAGCTCCTCAATAAACATACCGTTCCCCCTGATCCGTTTTAATGCAAGTATAACACAAAAAAGTAGAAAATGCAATAATAAATATAAAAAACACAATTCAAATGAATATTTTATTATGATATATTGAAAGTAGAGAATAACGCCTTAGGAGGGATATAACGTTATGAAAAAGATGCGAGTTGCTATTATCGGCCAGGGCCGCAGCGGCAGAGATATCCACGGCAGATTTTTTAAGAGCGAGGCAAACGATTTTTGCGAGGTCGTCGCTATCGTTGAGGCAGATGCCGCGCGCCGACATCGTGCGAAAGAGGAATTCGGCTGTGACGTCGTCTCGGATTATACCGAGCTTTTCGCAAGAGACGATATTGATTTAGTGGTCAACGCTTCCTATTCGCAAATGCATTACCCCATCACCAAGGACTTATTAACGCACGGCTTCAACGTTCTTTGCGAGAAGCCCTTCGGGCGCACCTACGAGGAGGGCATGGACCTGATCCTGACCGCGAGGACACACGGCGTACTCGTGACGGGATTTCACCAAACGCTGTATACGTCGGCGTTTCTTAACGCAAAAAGGGTCATCGAGAGCGGCAAGATCGGCGACGCTTTGCAAATCAATTTAAAGTATTCGGGCTTTGCAAGACGTTGGGACTGGCAGACGCTGCAATGCAATTGCGCGGGCAGTCTTTACAATAGCGGCCCTCACCCTGTCGGTCAGGCGCTTGCTCTGCTTGGGTGGGATAAAGAGACCCGCGTTGCCTTTTCCTCGCTGAAAACGGCACTTACCAGCGGAGATGCGGATGACGTCGGCAAGGTCATTCTTGAAACCCCAAAAAAGCCCGTCGTTGACATTGAGGTCATTTCCGCGGATGCCTTTGCAGGGGACTACACCTTTAAGATCTTCGGCACGAAGGGGACGCTGCTTTCCACCAACTCCTCGTACAAGCACAAATATATCGAGGACTTCTCGGTCTATCCCGAGCGCCCCGTTGAAAGAGGCTTCCTTGCCAAGGAGGACGGTACGCCCGCATTTTGCTCTGAAACGCTTCGCTTTACCGAGGAGGCGGGCGAGTTTTCCAAGGATGACCTTGACAATGCCGCCGTGCTCTTTTACCGTCAGCTCTATGCCGCAGTGATAGAGGGAAAGGCGCTTGAGGTCACGCCCGAGCAAGCCGCTCACGTCGTTTCGATCATCGAGACCTGTCACGCGCAGAACCGTCTGCCCGTCAGATTCAATTAAGCGAAAGGAAAATAATCATGCTGAAAGAAATCAAAACCGAACAGTTAGTAACCTACGTGTATAAAACCCGCACCGAAATGGGCAATGCCGCAGGTAAGGCGGCGGCAGAAGCCATCAATCGCGCCATAGCGAAAAAGGGCTATGCCAACGTTATCTTTGCCGCCGCTCCCTCCCAGAATGAAACGCTGGAGGCGCTCTTGAAGGAGGACGTGGATTTTACACGCGTGAATGCCTATCATATGGACGAATACGTGGGGCTCGGACTTGAGGACGAGCAGTCCTTCGCGAGATATCTGACCGAGCATCTCTTTTCCCGCGCGCCCTTTGCTTCTGTGCATCTGATCCGAGCAAAGCACAGCGCAGAGGAGGGCATTGTCGATTATACCGAGCTGCTTCGTCAAAATCCTCCCGACGTGGTTTGTATGGGCATTGGCGAAAACGGCCACATCGCCTTTAACGACCCGCCCGTTGCCGATTTTAACGATCAAGCACTCATCAAGCGCGTGGAGCTTGACGAGGTCTGCCGTATGCAGCAGGTGCACGACGGCTGTTTCCCCGACCTCGAATGCGTGCCGAGGTATGCCTTGACCCTGACCGTCCCCACTCTCATGTCGGCAAGTGAGCTGATCTGCACCGTACCCGCGCCCACCAAGGCGGCGGCGGTTGAGGCAATGCTCACGGGTGCGTACGGCGAGCATTGTCCCGCTACGGCACTTCGCCGCCATTCTTGTGCCAAAATGTATTTGGACGCAGACAGCGCGGAAAGGGTGCTTTGATGAAGAGCGTTAGAATCCTTTTTAACGGCTTTCGCCACGGGCATATTTTTGGCCTTTATAATCGTGTTACCGCCTCCCCTTTGACGGAGGTAGCGGGCTGCATTGAGCAAAACACCGAGGCGAGAGCAGAGGCAGAGGCGAAGCTTGGCGTTTCCTTCTCGGACGAAAGCTATGAAAAATGGCTTTCGTCGGATATTGATGCGGTTGCCGTCGGCGGCGCTTACGGAGATCGGGGTGCTGTCATCATCAAGGCACTTGAGGCAGGGAAGCACGTCATTGCCGACAAGCCTATTTGCACGTCCTCTGAGGAGCTTGAGAAGATTCGCGCGCTTTGCTCGCAAAAGGGTCTGACGGTGGCTTGCATGCTTGACCTGCGTTACATGCCCCAAACCCTGACGGCGAAAGAGATCCTCGACAGCGGCAGGCTCGGCGCGATACGCAATATCGCGTTTAACGGTCAGCACTGCTTGGATTACGCAAACCGTCCCGCTTGGTATTTTGAAGAGGGGATGCACGGCGGCACGCTCAACGACCTTTCCATCCACGGTGTGGATCTCGTCCGTATGCTGACGGGGCAAAGGATCGTAAAGGTTGACGCGGCAAGGGTTTGGAATTCCTACGCCGTAAAGCATAAGGATTTTAAGGACTCCGCCATGTTTATGGCGCGCCTTGAAAGCGGTGCGGGTGTTTTAGCCGACGTTTCCTATTCTGCTCCCTCGCAGGTCTTTACCATGCCGACCTATTGGGAATTCCGCGTATGGTGCGAAAAGGGTCTTCTTTCCTTTTTCTGCAGCGATTCCGCAGTGACTCTTTACGAGGAGGGAAGCACCGCGCCTATCCGTATCGAGGGTAAGTCCGACGGCGAAAACTATCTGACGGAATTTTTGAGCGAGATTCAAAACGGCACGAAAGACGTTACCGAAAACGTATTGCGCTCGACCGAAACGGCGCTGATGCTTCAAGAAACAGCCGATAAGGAGTGGCAGAATTGAAAACAAGACTTCACGGCGGTCTTTTGGTGACCGAGGAGGGAATCGTAGAAAAGGACATCCTTTTATCGGAGGGGAAAATAGAAGCGCTTCTTTCTCCCGCCGCTTCTATCCCTGATGCGTGCGACGTCATCGATTGCGCAGGGCTTTGCGTTTCCGCGGGCTTCGTTGATATTCATCAGCATGGCGGAGGCGGCAGTGACTATATGGACGGTGATGCCGACTCGTATTTCCGTGCCACCGAGGCACACCTCGCCCACGGTACGACGTCCGTCATGCCGACACTCCTTTCCGCAGATCGGAAGGGGCTCTTGCGCGGCATCGAGGGCTATAAGGCGGCAAAAAACGATTCGCGCATCCGTACGAATTTGATCGGTCTTCATATTGAGGGACCCTATATTTCACCCGAGCAGGCGGGGGCACAAAAGATGGAAAACATCCGCGCCTTCGACCGCGCAGAATATGAGACGATCACGCGCACGGCAGAGGGACATATCAAGCGCTGGAGCGTTGCACCCGAGGTAAAGGGGGCTGAAGAATTTGCCGCCTTCGCGAAGGAAAACGGCATCGCGCTCAGCATTGCGCATTCAAACGCCGATTTTGATACGGTGCTTCGCGCGTATGAGCTTGGCTTTCGTCACGTCACCCACCTTTATTCGGGTATGAGCAGTATCGTGCGCCGTGGCGGCTTCCGCGTGGCTGGCGTCCTTGAGGCGGCGTATTATATCGACGGTATGAACGTTGAGATCATTGCAGACGGGTGCCATTTGCCTCACTCGCTCCTCTCCTACGTCGCAAAATTCAAGAAAAAGGGGACGGTCGCTCTCATCACCGATGCTATGCGCGCGGCGGGTGAGGACGTGACGCATAGCTTCCTCGGAGGTGCTGACGATCCGCTTCCCGTTATCGTAGAGGACGGGGTTGCTAAAATGGAGGATAGGACTGCCTTTGCGGGCAGCGTTGCCACGGCAGACCGCTTGGTTCGCAATATGTGTCGGGCGGGAGTGCCTCTTTACGAGGCGGTCAGTATGATGACGGTTTATCCTGTGAGAATGATGGGCCTTCCCTTAAAGAAGGGGGAGCTTAAGGCGGGCTTTGATGCCGATATCTGCGTGTTTGACAAGGATATCAATATCAAAACGGTGCTTTGCGGTGGCAAGGTGGTTCGGTGAGCGAAAGCGGGCATCATACTCCCAGCTGAAAAGCTTCGGTTTCCGTTCGGCTTGCTTCATCTGAAGGAACTAAAGCGTTGTTTGCTTTGGTTCCTTTTTCTTTTTGTTTTTTCTTTCGGCGGCGTGCGTCCGCACTCCTCTTGCTTTTTTAGGCAGAGTGTGGTAAAATGTTCTTAATTTGGGTATATTCCCTAAAGTAAGGAGACCTTATGAAGCTGAATTACAAAAAAACGCTGTTCGTCGGCTTTGCCTTCTTCCTCATCTGCACCTTCTGGCAAGCGTACGACACCATTATTCCGAAGGTCCTGACCGATAAGTTCGGTATGTCGCAATCGGTATCGGGTATGATCATGGCGATCGACAACGTCCTCGCCCTTTTCCTTTTGCCCCTGTTCGGTGCACTATCGGATAAGCACCGCGGCAAGCACGGTAAGCGCACGCCCTTTATTCTGATCGGCACGATCCTTGCCGCCGTGCTTCTGGTTTCTCTGTCCTTCGTTGACAACGCACAGCTCAAAAAGCTCGATGCCGTTTCCGCCGTCGACGACGAGGCGGCGCTCGTGACCCTCTACAACTCCGATGCCGCTGACGACCTTACCGTTGAAAAGCATACGGGCAAGGATGCGGTGGAGCGGGGCGAGCTGCGCACGCTTTATACCGAGGCGGAATTCCGTGCGATCCGCTCGGACGATGAAAGCGGCAATTACACCGCCGCCGTCGTTCCCGCGCGGCAGGCGTATGCGAGGGCGGCGACCTCAGCCGCGCCCTCTGCACTCATATTCTTTGTCGTCCTTTTGCTCTTTACGCTCATTTCAATGGGTACCTTCCGTAGTCCTGCCGTCGCGCTGATGCCCGACGTCACGCCGAAGCCCCTGCGCTCGAAGGCAAACGCCATCATCAATCTGATGGGCGCTGTCGGCGGCATCGTCGTTTTGGGACTCGGGATCGTGATGGGAACGGGGAAGGCGAAAAACGCCCTGATGTCCTATACCCCCTTCTTTGCCATCATTGCGGGCATTATGCTCGTGTGCCTTCTCGTCTTCCGTCTGAAGGTCAATGAGCCGAAGCTGGTTGCCGAAATGCAAGAGGAGAGCCGCGCCCTCGGTATCGAGGAGAGCGAGGACGGCGTCGGCGGCGACAAGAAGCTCTCGCGCGCCGAATACGCCTCGCTCCTTCTGATCCTTGCGTCGGTCGTTTTGTGGTTTATGGGCTACAACGCCGTCACCAGCAAATATTCGGTCTACGCGGGCAGCGTGCTTGGGCTCGACTACAACGCCACGCTCATCATCGCGCAGGCGGCGGCGATCGTCTCTTACGTGCCGATCGGCTTCATTTCCGCCCGCTTCGGCAGAAAAAAGACCATTCTCGCAGGAATCCTTATGCTTGGTACCTCCTTCTTTTTCGCCTCCTTTATGCGTGAGGGAAGTCCCGCGCTCGTGATGAATATCCTCTTTGCCCTGGCGGGAATGGGATGGGCGACCATCAGCGTCAATTCCTATCCGATGGTCGTTGAGCTGTCGGTCGGCTCGAACGTCGGTAAATACACGGGCTTCTATTACACCGCGTCTATGGCGGCACAAACGCTGACCCCCGTTCTCTCGGGTCTTCTGATGGACGGCGTCGGTATGACCTCGCTTTTCCCGTACGCGACCGTCTTCGTCGCGCTCGCCTTCCTCACGATGATCTTCGTCCGTCACGGCGACAGCAAGCCCACCGCACAAAAGAGCTTGCTCGAGCAGCTTGACGTTGATTAAAAAGGAGCTTTTATGATCGGTCTTTCTATCGCGATTTCCGTATTTTCCTTCTTCGTTCTTCTGTTTTTGCTCTATCTTTTTCTCATCTGCCCGCGGCGTCGTCATCCCGACACTGCCGCACGGCACGTCGATTATATGCACCGCGGCTATCATACCGTAAACGGTCTGCCCGAAAACAGTATGGCGGCATTCCGCGCCGCCGTTTTGGCAGGAGAGGGGATCGAGACCGACGTCCAGCTTTCAAAGGACGGCGTGCCAATGCTTTTTCACGATTACACGCTGAGCCGAATGTGCGGCGTCGACAAAAAGCTCGCCGACTGCACGGCAGAGGAGCTGAAGGGCTACCGTTTGCTTGACAGTGACGAGCAGATCCCGACCCTCGCCGAGCTTCTGGCGGCGGTCGACGGCCGCGTGCCGCTTTTGATCGAGCTGAAGGGCGAGACGACCGACACCTCGCTTTGCCCGAAGGTCGCAGAACAGCTTGACGCCTATCGCGGCGCGTACTGCGTCGAATCCTTCAACCCGATGCTGCTGCGCTGGTACCGCCGCCATCGCAAGCAGGTGCTGCGCGGTCAGCTCGTGACGAATCTCATCAAGGAGAAGAAGCCGAGCCTCCTCAACTTTTTTCTCACGCACCTTTTGCTGAACGTTTTCTCCCGCCCCGATTTCATCGCGTATAACGGTCACTATCCGTCGCTCCCCTCGATCCGTCTTTGCCGCTACCTCGGCGCTGACGGCGTGCAGTGGACGGTCGATAGCCGCGAGGCGCTTGAAGCCGTCCACAAAAACGGTGAGCAGGCGATTTACGAAAATATCGAGCTTTCATAAGAAAAAAGGGACACGCAGTGTCCCTTTTTTGTTACAGATTTGCCTTGATCTTTTCGATCATCTCGGCGTATTCGGCGTCGGTCAGGTAGACCTTGTCGGGGTTCATTTGGAAAACGCCGCCCCATTCGTCGCCGCCCTCGTATTTCGGAACGAGGTGCATATGAAGGTGACAGCCCGTGTCACCGTACGCGCCGTAGTTGACCTTGTTCGGGTGGAAGGCACGGTGCAACGCGTTTGCCGCGCGGCAAACGTCCGCCATAAAGAGATTGCGCTCCTCTTCGCTGATGTCCACGATCTCGCTGACGTGATCGCGATAGGCAACGATCACGCGACCGGGCTTCGACTGCTCCTTAAAAAGGATCAGATCGGAGACCGAGAGCTTGCAGATCGGAATGCCGAATTTTGCAAGCAGCTCGCCGCCCATGCAGTAGCCGCAGTTTTGGTTCTTCATTCTATTTCCTCCAAGCGTTTTTCTTTATTCTAACTAAAAAATACGAAAAAATCAACCTTTGATGCAAAAAAATCTTTTATTTGACAAAAGCGGCAAAGAGTGGTAGAATAAATGAAGCGTATATCCGTATATTAAAATCGGAGAAAACAGGATGAAACATATCTTTATACTGAACCCTGCGGCAGGAAAGTGCAATCAGACGGCGGCGCTGAAGGAGCAGATCGCAGCCTTCCCCGATCAGCTCGACGTTGAAATGCATATGACCGACAGCCGTGCCGACACCACGAAGCTCGTGCGCGCGCTCATCGAGCAGTATCCCGACGGCGAGCTTCGCTTCTACGCCTGCGGCGGCGACGGAACGCTCAACGGAGTGATCAGCGGTGCCGTCCGCGGCGGGGACCGCGTCTCGGTTGCCTGCTACCCCTGCGGCAGCGGCAACGATTACGTGAAGCATTACGGCGGAAAAGACGTCTTTCTCGATCTTCCCGCGCTGATGGAGGGCGAGGCGTATCCCGTTGACGTGATGAAGATCGGCGACCGCTATTCGATCAACGTCGTCAACTTCGGCTTTGACACCGCGGTTGCCGAAACGATGGAAAACGTCCGTCGCTATAAGATCATCGGTGGCAGAAATTCTTACACCACGGGCATCGTGAAGGCGCTCGCGACCGCGATGCGCACGAAATGCGCCGTCTATGCGGACGGCGAGCTGCTGAATGACGGAAAGATCCTGCTTTGCACCGTCGCAAACGGCTCCTACGTCGGCGGCTCCTTCCGCTGTGCCCCGCGCTCGGTATCCGACGACGGATGGATGGAGGTCTGCCTCGTCAAGCCCGTCTCGCGCATTAACTTTCTGCGCTTGGTTTCTTACTACAAGAAGGGCATGCATCTGAACAGCCCGAAATTCAAAAAGTATATCGTCTACCGCCGCGCAAGATCGCTTGAGGTCAAGGTCAAGGACGGCTTCTCTTTCACGCTTGACGGCGAGGTTGCGAAATGCTCCGATTTTACGGTCGAGAATCTGAGGCACGCCGTGCGCTTCGTTCTGCCCGAGGGTGCCGCGCAGATCGCCCCCATTCCGCCCGAAGGAGAGAATGCCTGATATGGAAAGAATCAAGATAGACCGCATCAACGAGCTTGCACGCAAGTCGAAGCTGACGCCGCTGTCCGATGCCGAAAAGGCAGAGCAGGCGGCACTGCGTGCAGAGTACCTTGCGGAATTCCGCCGCGACATGCAAAGGACGATGGATAACACCTACCTCCAGCGTCCCGATGGAACAAAGGAAAAAATACAGCGCAAAAAGTAACGGGAGTCGGTCGTATGTATACGGAGGACAGACAGCTTTCAAATTCTTACCGCCTCACCTACCTTGAGGGGATCGAGTCGGTCGTTGCCGAGCGCCGCCGCGCGCTCGCGGAGGAAAGGGAAGCGCACTGCAAGGAAATGCAAAGGGACGTAGCGGCATATCGGTGCGAGTATTATGAAATGCTCGGCTGGCCGCTGACGCAACCGCGCCCCACGTCGCTTCCCGCCGTCCGCGCGATCCCCGTGAC
>JAZSGY010000002.1:0-9729 GCA_045532985.1 Eubacteriales bacterium
CGATCTGGCGGACGCGCTTTTGGCGGCAGTCGCCTGCGGTGAAGATGGCGGGGTCCTTCGTGGTGCAGGATTCGTCGGCATCGACGTAGCCCCAATCGTTGAGCGTGACGTTCTCGGCAAAGGGGGCGTTCTGCGGGACGAGCCCCACGGCGAGGAATACGCCGTCGACGGCAAGCTCGCGGAGCGCTCCGCTGTCGGCATCCTTGATGCGGATGCCCGAGAGTCCGCTACTGTTCGTCAGATAGGCGTCGACGGTGTGCGAGCAGACGATCTTGACGTTTTTCTTCTCGGCGAGCGTCTTTTGAAGTCTTGCCTCACCCGTCAGCTTCGGCAGATTCTGCACGATGGTGACGCTACGGCAGACGTCGGAGAGAAGCACCGCCTCCTGCAATGCGGAGTTGCCGCCGCCGATGACGGCGACGTCGCGGCCGCTGTAAAAAGCGCCGTCGCAAAGCGCACAGAAGGAGATGCCGTTGCCGATCAGCTCCGCTTCCCCATCAAGCCCCAGCGTGCGGTGGCGCGCGCCCGTGGCGAGGATCACGCTACGCGTGGCGTAGGATGCCTCGGCGGTCTTGACGATGCGGGTCTTTCCCTCACTCGTAATGCCCGTGACCTCGGCAAGCTCGACCTCGGCACCGTGAGTCAGCACCTGGTCCAGCAGCTTTTCGGCAAACTCGTTGCCGCTCATTTTAAGGAAGCCCGGATAATTTTCGACGTTTGGCGAATAGGTGATCTGGCCGCCGAAGGTCTCCTTCTCCAGCACCAGCACCTTTTTATCCGCGCGCAGTGCGTACAGAGCCGCAGTGAGTCCTGCGGGCCCTGCACCCACGATCACGATATCGTACATAAAACCTCTTATTTCTTGGCGGCAACAGCCGTTTCGGTGAATTTGCGGATGTTCGAGACGTTGGCGATCTTTTCAGCCTTACCGTCGTGAACGATCACAAGCGTCGGTGCCTGCTGGATGCCGTATTCCTCGGCAAGCGCGGGCTCCTCCTCGGCATAGACCTTCTCGTAACCGATATTTGCCTTATCGAGGAACATTGCCGCCATCTTACAGTTCGGGCAGGTCTTGGTCGCGAACAGAAGGATGCGATCCTCGCCCTCTGCCGTCAGCGCCTGCTCACAAGCGGCATCGGCAAGCTGACTCTCGGCAACCTCGGGATGTTTTGTGAAGGATTTCTTTACGTTGTAGACACGTCTTGCCTTGTACTCCTCTGCCTTACCGTCGTTCCAGTTCTGAACGGGGCGGTAGTAGCCCGTGATACGGCTGTAGACCTCGGTCTTGTTTCCGCACTCGGGGCAGGTGAATACCTCACCTGCAAGGTAGCCGTGGTCGCGGCAGACCGAATAGGTGGGCGAGAGCGTGTAGTAGGGGAGCTTATAGTTCTCTGCGATCTTGCGCACGAGGTTTGCGGCGGCCTTCCAATCGGGCAGCTTCTCGCCAAGGAAGGCGTGGAATACCGTGCCCGAGGTGTAAAGCGTCTGCAGCTCGTCCTGCACCTCGATCGCCTCGAAGATATCGTCGGGGAAGCCGACGGGCAGGTGGCTGGAGTTGGTGTAGTAGGGGGTGTTACCCGACTCGCTTGCGGTGATGATCTCGGGGGAGCGCGTCTTATCGTGCTTTGCAAGACGGTAAGAGGTGGATTCTGCGGGCGTTGCCTCGAGGTTGTAGAGATCGCCGTACTCCTCCTGATAGTCGGACAGACGCTCACGCATATGGTTGAGAACGTCCTTCGTGAACTGCTGCGTTGCCTTTGTGGTCATATCGCCGCCGAGCCACTTTGCATTCAGACCAACCTCGTTCATACCAACGAGACCGATCGTCGAGAAGTGGTTGTTGAAGGTGCCGAGGTAGCGCTTCGTGTAGGGGTAAAGTCCCTCCTCCATCAGCTTCGTGATGACGGTGCGCTTGATCTTCAGCGAGCGTGCCGAGATATCCATCAGACGGTCGAGGCGGCGATAGAAGTCAGCCTCATCCTCTGCAAGATACGCGATGCGCGGCATATTGATGGTAACGACACCGACGGAGCCCGTGGATTCACCCGAGCCGAAGAAGCCACCCGACTTTTTACGCAGCTCACGCAGATCAAGGCGCAGGCGGCAGCACATCGAGCGCACGTCGGAGGGCTCCATGTCACTGTTGATGTAGTTCGAGAAGTAGGGAGTACCGTACTTCGAGGTCATCTCGAAGAGGAGCTTGTTGTTCTCGGTCTCCGACCAGTCGAAGTTGCGGGTGATGGAGTAGGTGGGGATCGGATACTGGAAGCCGCGGCCGTTGGCGTCGCCCTCGATCATCGTTTCGATGAAGGCGCGGTTGATCATATCCATCTCTGCCTTACAGTCCTTATACTTGAAGTCCATCTCCTTGCCACCGACGATCGCGTTCAGCTCTGCCAGGTCTGCGGGAACCGTCCAGTCGAGCGTGATGTTCGAGAAGGGTGCCTGCGTACCCCAGCGCGAGGGGGTGTTGACGCCGTAGATGAAGGCTTCAATGCACTTTTTGACCTGTCCGTAGTTGAGGTTGTCCACCTTAACGAAGGGAGCGAGGTAGGTGTCGAACGAGGAGAACGCCTGTGCGCCTGCCCACTCGTTCTGCATGATGCCGAGGAAGTTGACCATCTGGTTGCAGAGGGTGGAAAGGTGTGCCGCGGGTGCCGAGGTGATCTTACCGGGAACGCCGCCAAGTCCCTCCTGGATCAGCTGCTTCAGCGACCAGCCCGCGCAGTAGCCCGTGAGCATCGAGAGGTCGAGGATGTGGATGTCTGCATTTCTGTGCGCGTTTGCGATCTCGTCGTCGTAGATCTCGGAGAGCCAATAGTTCGCCGTGATCGCGCCCGAGTTCGAGAGGATCAGACCGCCGACCGAATAGGTCACGGTGGAGTTCTCCTTCACGCGCCAGTCGTTGATCTTGAGGTAGTCGTTGACCGCATCCTTGTAGTTGAGGACGGCGGACTGTACCTTTCTCATCTTCTCGTGCTGACGGCGGTACAGAATGTACGCCTTCGCAACGTCGTCGTAGCCCGCCTTGATCAGCGTGGACTCAACGCAGTCCTGAATATCCTCGACCGAGATCAGTCCCTCCTTGATCTTGTCGCCGAACGCCGAGGTGACCTTCAGTGCGAGGAAGTCGATCACGTCGGGGTGATACTGCTTCTCCTGTGCCTCAAACGCCATACGGATAGCAGAGCTGATCTTCTCAAGGTTAAAGTCTACGACCTTACCTTCTCTTTTCAGTACCTGATACATAAAAATACTCCTTTTTCAGTAAACATAATTTTCGCAGTGTATATAGTTTACTATAAAAAGGAGTATTTGTCAATTGGCAAAAAGCACAATATATAGATGTCTTTTTTGTGCAATTGTCCATATTTAGTACAGTATCAGATTCCGCGCAGCTCCGTCACGGGGAGTATTTTTTGGACCGAAAGGAGGAGTTTTTCCATATCCTGTGCGGGATATCCCGAGAGTCCGTCCGAGATCAGGTGGCCTGAATCAATGTAGCCCTGCAGGTAGTAGCGCTTTGCGTTTTTGATCCACGCGGCGATGGCGAGTAGGTCCTCCTCGCTATGTAGCTCACGCACGACGGTGGTGCGGAATTCGTAATCGACGACGTCCGAGATGAGCAGTGACACCGAGTCGAAGATGGGGGAGAGATCGAAGCCGTCGATGCCGACGGTCTCGGCGTAGCGGCTGGGGGCGTTTTTGATATCCATTGCGACGTAGTCGACGAGGTGCGCGTCGATCAGCTCACGCAGCTTTTGGGGGTTGGTGCCGTTGGTGTCGAGCTTGACCGAAAAGCCGAGCGATCTGATCTTTCCGAGGAAGTCGGCGATATCTGCCTGAAGGAGCGGCTCGCCGCCCGTGACGCAGACGCCGTCAAGGATGCCCTGCCGCTTTTTGAGGAAGGCGAAAAAGTCCTCGGTAGAGACGGTCTCCACCTCGTTTGGGAACAGCACGAGCGGTGCATTGTGGCAGAAGGGACAGCGCATATTACAGCCGCCCGTGAAGACGGTGGCGGCGACCTTGCCGGGGTAATCGAGCAGGGTCATCTTTTGTAAGCCCTTCAGGATCATTGCGTTTGCCTCCTTACGATCTCGTCGGGGTCGGTGACGAAGTCGGATGCACCGTATCCTTCGAGAAATTCACGGGTGCGGAAGCCCCACAGCACCGAGATGCAGGGTAGCCCTGCGTTGACCGCGGTCTGATAGTCGACCTCGGAGTCGCCGATGAAGACCGAGTCCTCCTTCGTCGCGCCGAGCTTTTCCATCGCGTAGAATACGGCGTCGGGTGCGGGCTTTTTGCGGATGCCTGCCGCCTCGTTTTCCCCGACGGCAACGTCGATCAGGTCGCCGAAGTAGACGGGCATCAGCTTTTGTACCGCGGAGTCGACCTTGTTCGACACGACGGCGATCCGACAGCCGTCCGCCTTCAGCGCGCGGAGCATTTCGAGAATGCCGTCGTAGGGTGCGGTCTTATCCTCGCAGTGGATCGCGTAGTAGGCGCGGAAGCTGTCAAAGACCGCGTCGAATTTCGGGTGCCTGTCGCCGTCGTTTGGCATCGCGCGCTCGATCAGCAGGCGAATGCCGTTGCCGACGAAGGATAAAACCTCCGCGTGCGTGCGCAGGGGCAGCTCGTTTTCACGCAGGGCGTGATTGACCGCCTCACGCAAGTCGTCAATGGTGTTGAGAAGCGTACCGTCAAGGTCGCAGATGTAGTTTTTGTAACGCATAAGTACTCCTTATCGCTTTGCGCGGCGGATACCGCGCAGATAATTATATAATAGGAAGGCAAGAAAGAGAAAGCCGATATACCCGTAAAGGGGATAGAGCACGCCGACGAGGTCGGCGAAGCCGAACAGCGACAGACCGAACACGAGAAGCGACAGCCCTGCGGCAAGCGGCACGCGCCCCTTCGACGTTTTTGCGCGGCAAAGCTCGCCGAGCCGTTCAAAGAGCGGGGATGCGACCGAGAGCGCCGCGCCGAGCATTGCAACGAGCAAAAGGAAAGCGTAGGCGTAATAAAGCACGGGGTGCACGCTCGCGGCGACCGCGAGCATCGGCAGCTCGGCATCGCGCGCGGCGGGGTATGCAAGGAGTGCAAAGAGGATCGCGCCCGCACACAGAAGGAGCAAAACGCCGCCAAGGATCGCACCAAGGGACGCCGTGCGCCGATCGTTGATCCGCCGCCCGAGGGCGCAGAACATTCCGAGCGCACCAAGGAAGCCGTAGGACGCATAGGAGAGCGCGTTTGGGAAAAAGGCGAAGGAAAAATCGCGTGAGAGCGTCGGCAAGCCGCCGCGAAGCAGAACGAAGACCGAGATCCCGATCGCAAGCAATACGAGCAGTGGCGTCACGAGGGCGAAGTAGCGCAGGACCTGCACCGTTCCAAGGCAGATGAGGAACGCGACCGCCGCGCAAAAGACGAGTGCGCCCAGCACGCGTGCGAGCGTGCCGCCAAGCACGCCCTCAAAAAGTGCGCCGACACCCGCCGCCATAATGAGGTCGATCACGAACAGGAAGGAAAGCTCAATGCCCTCTCCAAGATAAGAAAGCACGCGGCTCTCGGGCAGGCAGGGATTTTTTAACGGATCGCGCGCAAGACACCGAAGGAGCATATAAAAAAAGAGCGAGAGAAGGAGTATGGACAAAAGCAGTCCGCACACGCCAAAGACGCCGAAGCGTCCGAAAAAGAGGTAAAGCTCCTGACCCGACACGAATCCCGCGCCAAGCACGCTTCCCATTAATACCGATACGGCTTGCAGTAGCTTCCACCGTTTCACGTCCTCGCCCCCTTCCGCGAAAGAGTATAGCACACGCGTCGGTTTTTGTCAAGAAAAAGGCGAGACTACGCCCGCCTTTTCGGTTTTAGAACGAAAGCCTTGCGCCTTTTGAAAAAGGCGCCCGAAAACTTTTAAGGGAAAAAGATTGGAATTTTTTTCTGCTTTCCCCCTTTGGTTTTTTGCCAAGCTTTTTTTGCAAAAAAAGCGGAAAAACCCCCCGCGGGTCACTCCCCGCGGGGGTCCCTGTTGGTTCACAACCCAACATTCATTCAATTGTGATCGATAATATTTCCTTAAGAAAAGCATCAAGCTCCTCGGCATCCGAGTTATCGCACTTGACGGTGTAAGCACGATTGCCATCGTATACCCACACCGTGTAGGAGAAGATTGTTCCTTGTTTTCTGAAACCATTCTCGAAGGGCGTTGCGTTTCCCGTCCCTCTTTGATGGTATTCCTTTGCTGCATCCGCAGTTTCAAATTCATATGCAAAGAGCTCAAAGGAAAGCGCATCGGATTGATAGGATGCTCCGTAAAAGGCACTATATTCCAAGCCCTTATTGTCTTTGTCCTCGGATGCATCAAGCGGGATAACGGTGCCGCCCTTTGTTTCGATCATCTCACATTCAATGATTGATGCAAAAATATAGGCATTTGGATCCTTAGTTTTTTGCAAACCAAAGAAAAAGATACCGAACATGACAGCAAAAAACAAGACAAGAATCACCACTGAAATGATGCGCTGTTTTTTGATTCTTTTCATATAAGGAGTTTCAGGAAGCTTACGAAAGACCATTTCAATTTTAGGAAGTCGCGGAAGGAAAAGATACCGACGGTTTTGCAACATAACGGCAATCGTTTTTCGAGCATAAAAAATATGCAAAACATCCTCCAAACGAAAAGAAACAGTGTCGTTCGTGTTGGAATCTGTAATCGAACAAATGTTATCGGCAAAAACGAATCGTTGCTCTGCCTCGGTCTCAAATGCTAAAGAAATTAACGCTCGCAAGCGCAGAAAGCGAAACATCCCGATTCCGCCCAGAACAAGCCCGACTATAAGCGAGACAAAGCCGTAGACTAATGCCTTGCCTTCCGAAGGAAACCCAACAACAAAAAAACAGATCGATTGCACAAAAGCACACGCAACAACAATCAAATAAGGCTTTAAAAAGCAAAACCCAATCTCTTTAACGTAAAGCGATTTTTGATTCTTCGTTCTTGCGTAGTTCATAGTAAGATTTCCTCCCTAAATATCCATAACGTTAATTCAAGTAAGCCATAGCCCCTTCAGCAGGCAAAAAATATGGCATATAAATTGCAGTTACAACTGCTACTGCCGTTGGAATTGTGCGAATGTAAAACTGGTTATATATAGTTTCATCATCAGCAGTGTGAGAAACTCCAACTCCTATTTTATTAATTCCTGACTGAAGATTAACAGTACTATCCTTCCAGCCAACAGAATAATTCTGTTCGCCTACGCCTACGCTATAAGAATAGCTGAAATTGCCAATATTAATATTAAGTCCTACTTGATACTCCCAAAACTTGTACCAAGCGCCTGCATTACTTGCAAACACAGATATCGGTTTCGACTTGTCACCGATGCTGCCACCACGGGTTATGCCGTTTTCATACCCGAAAAAGATGAGGTCTTCTCCCGCTTTTTTTACAGTGGAAGAAAGATCCACGTATGCACCAAACGTATCATTGAAAAACGTTTTCGTTCCTTCCCATGCCGATTTTGCGCCTTGCTTGATTTCTTCCCATCGGTCTTTAAACCAACCGCACCCCGAAGGATCTTTTGCATTAACGGGATCATTGTCACAATACGTATACAAATTCAACCCATTGACAGTATTGGGATCAAGGAAGGAAACGTCATCCGCATTGATAAATCTACCCACCTCGGGATCGTAATATCTGGTTTTCAGATAATACAGCCCCGTTTCGGTATCGAAGTAGTAGCCGCGGTAACGGAAGATTTTACATTTTTATTCTACCACACCGCGCCGCGGCTGTCAAGTTGCGCAGTGGAATTGCGCTTTTTGAAAAAGGCGCGCAAAAACTTTGAAGGGAAAGCAAACCTTTGTTTACAAACAGAAAACCCCGCGCGGATTGCTCCGCGCGAGGCTCTCTTATAATCCGAGAAAACGGCACTTGTAAATTTTCTATTTCAACCGCCTTTTTTTCTTTTGGAAAAAGCTTTTGTTTTATTGTGAAATGCAATGCAAAGGGCAAGAACCGCCAAATACAAAAGCTCAACGATGAAGAAAAACACGATGATTACAATGTTCGCTTTTTTAAACGAAGCATTGACCTGCTCTAACGAACGGTAAGTTTCCGTTTCCGTGCGTGCATCAACGACAGAATTGGTTTTTCCAAACAGCCCACCCTTTTCCACGTAGATCAAGGAAATCCGATCCCCCGTACGGATCATTTCATATAATTCTTTGTTGGAATAGAGAGAAAAGGCACCCGTTTCAAAAAACTCGTATCGGTCGGAATCGGAAAAAACGTAGAATTTGTATTCGCCGAAATTCCGTTCGTATGCAACGTCGGTCACCGTAATCAAAATATGCCGCGTGTCCTCTTGTTTGATTGGCTTGCTTTGATAAAACATTCCTATAAACAAGAGCAAAATACCTACTTGAACCAACGCAAAACAAATGATTCGTTTGGATTTGCGAAACCGGTCTTTGTCGCGTTTTTTCACTGTTCAACTCCCTTTCAAGTCATCTTGCGTATGCTTTTTTCGTATACCATGCAGAAAATTCATACATACCGTTATATGCAAATGCCTCCGCTTGATCTCGAAGATATGTATTTCCAACATGTTTCAATGCCTTTGTGACTTTTTTTCTAGAAGCACGTTTGACTACAGGATGCACGCCCTTTCTTATGGAATTTCCAAAAGAAGATACAGCATCATTGATTATCTTGCCTCCTTTTGCAAAGCTGGCACCACCTGCACCTCCAACTGCTCCTATAGCGCCCGCTATTAAAGAATCACTTATGATTTCTCGCGTTTCAGCTCCATCTATAGCACCATTAATAGCTGTTTCAGCAATTCCGGCAAGCGCACTGATTGCTATAGAAGCACCGGGGACAACGGCTATTGCCGCACCTTCAAGCGCACCAATGGCTGTTGATACGGCTATTTGTCCAAAATCTTTCAATCCGAAATCGCCTTCCACAACTTCAGAAACCACAGAAGTTACCAAGTTTACTGTAGCACCTACTATAGCACCAACAACAACATTCCAAAACGTACCGCCGTCATCTGCTCTCGTAATCGGATTGTTATCACAATAAGCATAGAGGTTCTTGTCAGTAATGTCTTCAAGTGATGCCGAGATGATATCAATGGAATCGGGGTTGACAAATCTACCCACCTCGGGATCGTAATATCTGGTTTTCAGATAATACAGCCCCGTTTCGGTGTCGAAATAGTAGCCACGGTAACGGAAGGGATTGACGTGTGCGATCTGGTCGGTGTCGGTGATCTCCTCGAAACTGTTGGAAACCATAGTATGATTTCCCCAAGCATCGTAGGTATATTTTACCATAGGATTGCCGTCTTTGTCAATAAGGGAGATCACATTTCCCTGAATATCCTTGACGTAGGTGTAAAGACCGCCGAAAAGAGGGTTCTGCGTATTGACGTAATCGACCGCCGCAAGCCCCGTATGGTCGTAGAGGAAGGTGAGCGTACGCACGCCGTCCGACTGACGCAGAAGCTTGCCGTCAAAGTCGTAGGTGTAGTTAATATTGCCCTTGGTCATTCTACGCCCCATACCGTCGTAGGTGAAGCTGCAACCGTCATACGAGGCAAGTCGACGTCCGTCGATCCACTGTGCAGTCTTACCGCGGTAGGTAGAAGGATTGCCGATCGCATCGTAGCTGCAAGGTTCTCCGTTATAGGAGACCATACGGTCGCCGTCATACTC
>JAZSGY010000075.1:0-22686 GCA_045532985.1 Eubacteriales bacterium
GTTTTTACGCGCACCCTATTCAATAGGGTGTCGGGGCTTCCCGCTTTTTTTGCAAAAAAAGTTTGGCAAAAAACCGAATGTGGGAATGGGGAAATAAAACAGGGGTGGATGAAGGGAGCGATGACATTCAGTGAATGTCATTTTCTTGATACCCTACGGGGTGGGGCGTTTTTACGCGCACCCTATTCAATAGGGTGTCGGGACTTCCCGCTTTTTTGCAAAAAAAGCTTGGCAAAAAACCGAATGTGGGAATGGGGAAATAAAACAGGGGTGGATGAATGTCATTTTTTCCTCCCCCACAAAAGTTTTTATGCCGCGATACCCCGCAAAGCAAGGAGTGTGTCAAGCCGCCGCTTGGGCGGTGCCGGCAGGCGACTATGCGACCGGGGAGGTGCGACTTTTTTCAAAAAGTCGCATGGGGTCGATATTCTCGCTACGCTCGGTTCTTTTCACGCGAGGCTTTGCCGTGAAAAATCTATTGACCAATTTTAAAAAAATATTGATTTTGGTCAATAGAAGTGCTATAATAGGAAATAGAGGTGATGAAAAATGAGATTGATCGAGCGAGAGCAGTATCTGAAAAAGCTGATCAGTGTGATCGGAACGCCTGACGTCAAGGTGATCACGGGAATCCGACGTAGTGGAAAATCCAAGCTTCTGGAGGCGTTTCGTTCCTATCTTACGGAGAAGATCGCGGACAGCAACGTGATCCATATCAATTTCAACCTGCCCGAATACGAGGAGCTTCTTGAATACAGGGCTTTATATGATTACGTTTTGCAAAAATATGTGGAAGGCAAACAGAATTTCGTGTTGATCGACGAGGTTCAAATGTGCCGCGGCTTTGAAAAGGCGATCAACGGGCTTCACGCCTGCGAAAAATATGACGTCTATATTACGGGCTCCAACGCTTTCCTATTAAGCTCGGATCTCGCGACGCTCTTTACGGGCAGGACGTTTGAGATCAAGGTGTTCCCCTTTTCCTTTGGGGAGTACGTGCAGTATTTTTCGCCTTCCGATCCCTGCGCAGCGCTTGATGCGTATCTACTTGAGGGGGGTATGGCAGGCTCCTACCTTTATACGGAGCGAGAGGCAAGATACGACTATATTGCCGACGTATTCAATACGCTCGTCGTGCGGGATATTCGGACGAAATACAAGATCAGAAACGCACAGCTGATGGAAAAGCTCGTTGATTTTTTGATGGACAACGTTTCAAATCTCTCTTCCGTCAGAAGCATCGCGGATGTGCTGTGCGGCGGCGGAGAGCGCGTCAACCACAATACCGTCGGAGCCTATATGCAGTATTTGTGCAACGCCTTTGCCTTTTATAGGGTGCGGCGATACGACGTCAAGGGGAAACGCTATCTCTCGGGGAACGACAAATACTATCTGAGCGATCACGCCTTTCGTTATGCAAGGCTGGGCACGAAGAATATGGA
The DNA here is from genome assembly GCA_045532985.1 of Eubacteriales bacterium. GTDB lineage: Bacteria > Bacillota > Clostridia > Oscillospirales > CAG-272 > UBA1740. The sequence continues at coordinate 1,443 of JAZSGY010000075.1, forward strand.
TTACGGCAGGATCCTTGAAAACGTTGTAGCGATCGAGCTTTTGCGTCGGGGATATGAGCTTTATGCAGGCGTTCTCTATAAAAAGGAGATCGATTTCGTAGCAATCAAAAGAAATGAAAAGCTGTACATTCAGGTCTCCGACGATATCGGGAACGAAAAGACGCTTCTGCGCGAGGTTGCCCCGCTTTTACAAATTAAGGATGCCTACCCCAAGATGATCATCGCGCGAACAAGACACGGCGCCTATCAATACGAAGGCGTTAGGATCGTAGATGCCGCCGATTGGCTTTTGGGGAAGGAATGATATCTGTTGACCAATTTTAAAAAAATATTGATTTTGGTCAATGGAGCAAAAACGAACTACCGAGAGCTACGGCTCTCGGTTTTTTGTTTTCACGGGGGCTTTCCGCTTTTTTTGCAAAAAAGCTTGGCAAAAAACCGAATGCGGGAATGGGGAAATAAAACAGGGGTGGATGAATGTCATTTTTTCTCCCCCACAAAAGTTTTTGCGCGACTTTTTTCAAAAAGTCGCATGGGGTCGATGCTCTCCCCACGCTCGGTCGATCCGTAAATTAAATCAAAGACAGCCTGCGGGCAATGTTGTACTTCGTGCGTTTTTTGCGTTCTTTGTAGGTGTTCACGCTGATAAAGGCAAGGGGGGAGCGGCGGTGGCCGCGGCGCTCACCGAGATCCTCAAGGATCGTTTTGCGGATGGCGACCTCGCACTCGTCCTCCAGCGCGCCGTCGATCGCCGCGTTGATCCGCATAAACTCCGCCGCGGTCGCGGGCAACAGCTCGCCGCGCAGTAAAAGATTCTCCCGCCGACGGTAGCCAAGGCAGAGGTCGGCAACCGTGCGCTCAACGTCCAGCGGTAATTTGTAACAGTTCATAATTTTTTCCTTTCTGCGACTTTTTGAAAAAAGTCGCGCAAAAACTTTTCAAAAGGAAGAGGCAGTTCCTCTCCCACATTCGGTTTTTTTGCCAAGCTTTTTTTGCAAAAAAAGCGTCAATCCTTTTCTTTCTCTTTTTCCTTGAATTTTTGGTAGCTGCGTGCGACGGCGCGGTTGAATACCTCGTCGGTATCGAAATTGCCGAGTCGGGCGGGGGCGGTGCCCGACGGCGCATGCTCGTCGCGATAGCCCTCCGAATCGAGCCAATTGGCGGCGGTGGGGATATAGCGGGAATCGCCGAGGAAGCGGCTGTCGCCGCTTTTTGCGCGGGAAAGCCCTGCAAGGATCTCCTCTGCCGACGCGCCGCGGGCGCGTGCCGCGGCGTACGCTACGCGTGCGGCGTTGCGGTTGATCTTCTTCGGATACGCGGCAAGGAAGGCGGCAAAGTCGGGGCACTCCTCCCGCTCGGTACTGTTCACACGCGCGCCCCCCGTGGGGGCTATGGGGGGAGAGTGTGTGATATCCGTATCCGTATCTGTATCCGTATCCGTATCCATGCGATCGCATCGGGTGGCATCCGATGGCATAGATGCCGCGTTTTTTCTATCTGTTTTCCAGCGTTTTTTGGCGTTCATACTGTTTTTCTGACAGGTCTTTTCGTACTTTTCGGTATCGTGACGCATCCGTTGCATCAAAAACGCGAGCGCCATGGCGGCATCGGGCGACAGCGCGGGGATCGGCTCCTCTGCGGCGGCGGCAAACAGGGCGATCAGCAGACGCCCGCGGTCGGCATCCGAGAGCAGGGCAAGCTGATCGCGCGCGTCGAGGTGCAGAATGATATTCTCGCGCATCCTAACACCCCGTGGCGTAAAGGCTCGCGGCAAGCTCGTCCTTCAGCCCGTCGAGCAGGTCCGAAAGAAGCGAGAGCCGCGCACAGAGCTCCTCTGCCCGCTCACAAAGCGCGGCAAGCGAGGGGATCCCGCCAAGATCACTCCGCCGTGCCGCGGCAAGCAGGCGCCCGCGCTCCGCCTCTGCCTTTGCGATCTCTTTGCGCAGATCTGCGATCGACGAGAGGATCGCATCCGCATCGCGGTGGCAAAGGACCCCTTCCTCCGTATATTGATAAAACACTCTTTTCACTCCTTTGTCACCTCTTGGGTGACTTTTACGATTTGAAAAAAACCGCAGGGCGAATGCCGCGGTCACGCAATCGGTGATTCGTGGAGAAGGGGAAGTCACCTATCGCGTTACCTCATCATAGCACAGAATTTGTAACTTGTCAAGTGACTTTTTGAAATTTTTTAAAAAAAGTGTTGCATCTGGCGTTGTTTTTATGTATAATTGAAAAGGAACGGTCCAATTGACGAAGGACCGCCCCGAGCGACGTCTTGGGGATAAAGGAGCAAAATGGAGATCGGAGAAAAAATCAAGGAGCTTCGCCTTTTGCGCGGAATGACGCTGGAGGAGCTTGCCACCCGTCTTGGCACGACGAAGCAGACGGTTTCCCGCTACGAGAAGGGGATCATCAGCATCTATCTTGACCGCATACCCGCGATTGCCGAGGCGCTCGGCACGACGCCGTCGGAGCTGTTGACGCTTACCGACGAGCGGTGCGGCGGCGGATTGCCGCTTTTGATGGGGCTTGACGCGGCGGGTCAGCCGATCTACCGCGATTCGGGGCACAGTGCCGACGGACGCGTCGATTTCTGTCTGTACGCCGTGGGCGAGGGAATGACGGGCGGCCGCATCTGTGACGGCGACCTTTTATATCTTTGCCGCTGTGAGCGTTACGGCGACGGCGAGCTTGCCGCGCTGTCGGTCGGCGACGGCGTGCTTTTGCGCCGCGTGTATCAGGACCCCGAGCATCGGCAGACCATTCTGAAATCCGAGAATCCGCGCATTGCCCCCACGGTCTACGTCGGGCGTGAGCGCGAGCGCGTACGGATCTTTGGCAAGGTGGTTGCCTTTTACGCGAACCTGGAATAGAGGAAGGACGACGCTTTTTTAGACAAAAAAGCTTGGCAAAAAACCTGCTGTGGGGGAAAGGGCATTCCGCCTTCGTTTTCCCTATGAAGGTTTTCGGGCGCCTTTTGCAAAAGGCGCGTGCCTTCGAGTGTTTCGATATGCTCGCTACGCGAGCGTGATAAGGAGAAGGAATGAACGAACGAATTGACCTGCCGAGCGTTGAGGCGCTCGCCTTCCTCGGGGACGCGGTGCATAGCCTCTGTATCAGAGAGCGGCTGGTGCGCCAAGGGATCCCGAAGTCGGGCGAGCTGAACCGACTGACGCAGACCTATATCACGGCGACCGCGCAGGCGCGGCTTGTCGAAAAATGTAAACCATACTTTACAGAGCTTGAGGCGGACGTTTTCCGCCGCGGCGCAAATCACAAGCATCTGCAAACGCCGAAGCATACGAGCGGCGCCGACTATCGGGCGGCAACGGGCTTTGAGTGCGTGCTGGGGATGCACTATTACCTTGGAAATTACGAGCGCATCGACGCGCTTTTAAGCATGGAAGGACAAAACGATGATACAGAAGATTAAAGGCACGATGGACATTTTACCCGAGGAGACCCCCCTGTTCCGTTATATGGAGGGGATCATGCGGGAGGAAGCGGAGAAGTACGGCTTCGGCGAGATCCGCACGCCCACCTTTGAGAACACCGAGCTTTTTGTGCGCGGTGTCGGCGACACGACCGACGTCGTGCAAAAGGAGATGTATACCTTCGCTGACCGCGACGAGGGTCGCTCGATCACCCTGCGGCCTGAGGGAACCGCCTCGGTCGCGCGTGCGCTGATCGAAAACGGTAAGTATGGCGATCCGATGCCGCTCAAGTATTACTATATTATCAGCTGCTTCCGCCACGAGGCACCGCAGGCGGGGCGCAGCCGTGAATTTTTCCAATTCGGCACCGAGATGTTCGGCGCGGATTCCCCTGCCGCCGACGCGACCTCGATCGCGCTTGCGGCGAGCGTTTTGCGTCGCCTGGGGCTGAAGAACGTGAAGCTACACCTCAATTCGATCGGCTGTAAGTCCTGCCGACCCGATTATCGCGGTGCGCTCGTCGACTACTACAAGTCGCACGAGGGCGAGATCTGCGACACCTGCAAGAAGCGTCTTGTGACCAATCCCCTTCGCTTACTCGACTGCAAGAATCCCGAGTGCGCCGCGCTTGCGAAGGATGCGCCGAAGACGCTCGACCACCTCTGCCCCGACTGCCGCGCGCATTTCGACAGCCTTTGCCGTATGCTTGACGCGATGGGCGTGGAATACGTGATCGACCCCGCGATCGTGCGCGGTCTTGACTACTATACCCGCACCGTGTTTGAGTTCGTTGCCGAGGGCATCGGCGCGCAGAGCACGGTCTGCGGCGGCGGCCGTTACGACGGACTCGTTGAGGAGCTGGGCGGCCCTGCACTCCCCGGCATCGGCTTTGCGATGGGTCTGACCCGTCTCGTGCTTGCGATGCGCGAGTGCGGCACGGCGGATATCGAGCCCGCGCGCCCCGTGCTTTATATCGCGGCACTCGGTGCGCGTGCGGCGGAGTGCGCCCTCGGCATCACCGAGCGACTGCGCCGTGAGGGGCATATCGTTGAATGCGACCTGATGGGCCGCAGTCTGAAGGCACAGATGAAATACGCGAACAAAAAGGGCGCACGCTATACGCTCATCCTCGGCGACAACGAGATCGACACGGGGATCGCCGCCCTGCGTGATATGGAAAGATCGGAGCAGCGCGAGGTGCGCCTTGCCGACTTCACGCTCTGATGGAGCGGAGCGCGTTTTTACCCACCACCGCCGCCGACGTGGCGGCGCGCGGCTGGGATGCCGTTGACTTCGTATACGTGACGGGGGACGCCTACGTGGATCACCCGTCCTTTGGCGTCGCCATCATCTCCCGCGTTTTGGAGCATGCGGGCTACCGCGTGGCGATCCTCTCCCAGCCCGATTATAAAAGCACCGCGGATTTCTGCCGCTTTGGTCGTCCGCGGCTCGGCTTTCTCGTGACCTCGGGCAACATCGACTCGATGGTCGCGCACTACACGGTGGCAAAGCGCCGCCGCACCTACGACTATTACACCGCGGGCGGCGAGATGGGTAAGCGACCCGACCGCGCGGTGATCGTTTACACCAACCGCATCCGTGAGGCGTACGGCGACGTGCCCGTTATCCTCGGCGGGCTTGAGGCGTCGCTGCGCCGCTTCGCCCACTACGATTATTGGGATGACCGCGTGCGCCGCAGTATCCTCGTGGACAGCCGCGCCGATCTGCTGACCTACGGAATGGGCGAGAAGATCCTTCTGCGCATTGCCGAGCTTTTGTCGCGCGGGATCCCGATCAAGAAGATCCGCGACGTGCGCGGCACGGTCTGGCTCGGGAAGGTCGGCGACACGGTGCATTATCCGTCGGTCGACTGCGGAGACTACGATACGCTGAAAACCGACAAGCTCACCTACGCGCGTGCCTTTGCGACGCAGTACCGCAATATGGACGCGATCACGGGTAAGGCGGTGACCGAGACCTACGACGGCAAGCTGCTCGTTGCGAATCCCCCGATGCCGCCGCTGGAGCGGCACGAGCTTGACGCGGTCTACGCCCTGCCGTACGCGCGTGACTATCATCCCGACTATGAAAAAATGGGCGGCGTGCCCGCGATCGCCGAGGTCAAATTCTCGATCGCGCACAACCGCGGCTGCTTTGGCGGCTGTAACTTCTGCGCCATCGCCTTCCATCAGGGGCGCGAGGTGCGCTCCCGCAGTATGGAGAGCGTGGTCGCCGAGGCGGAGAAGATCACGGCACTCCCCGATTTCAAGGGCTATATTCACGACGTTGGCGGTCCGACGGCGAATTTCAGAAATCCGTCCTGCCGCCGCCAGCTGACCGAGGGGATGTGCAAAAACCGCAAGTGTCTCGCCCCCACGCCCTGTAAATTTCTCGAATACGATCACACCGAGTACGCGGAGCTTCTTTCCCGCGTGGCGGCACTGCCGCGCGTCAAGCGCGTGTTCGTGCGCTCGGGCATCCGCTTCGACTACCTGATGTACGATAAGGACCACGCAAGATTCCTCGATCAGCTTGCCGCGCACCACGTCAGCGGACAGCTGAAGGTTGCGCCCGAGCATTGCGCGAACCATACGCTGTTGATGATGGGCAAGCCGAGAATCGAGGTCTACGAGCGCTTCCGCGACGCGTACTTCCGCGCCTCGGCGAAGGCGGGGCGGGAGCAATATCTCGTGCCCTATCTGATGTCAAGCCACCCCGGCACGACGCTCTCCGACGCCGTCGATATGGCGCTGTGGCTCCGCCGATTCAACTATTCGCCCGAGCAGGTGCAGGATTTTTATCCCACCCCCGGGACGATCTCGACCGCGATGTACTACACGGGGCTGCACCCGATGACCGAGAAGCCCGTTGCCGTCTGCCGTGACTATCACGAGAAGGCGATGCAGCGCGCCCTGCTTCAGTACAAGAAGCCCGAGAACGCGAGCCTTGTGCGCGAGGCGCTGACGAAGGCGGGAAGGTGTGATCTGATCGGCTACACCGCCGACTGTCTCGTGCGGCCCGCGGCGGGCGCGAGAATACAAAAAACGCCCCCGCGCACGCAAAGGGGCGGCAAAAAAGCCGCAGGACGGCAAAAGCCGTCGGCGTCCCGAACCACCCGAACGACCCGACCCCGACAAAAAACGAAAAAGAGGTAAATTATGAAGATCTCGCTGATCGTTCCCTGCTACAATGAGGAGGAGGCACTGCCGACCTTTTACGCCGAGCTGTGCCACGTGCTGACGACGCTCCCCGATTACGAGGCGGAGATGCTTTTCGTCAACGACGGCTCACGCGACGGCACGCTTGCCGTTTTGAAAAGCTTTGCCGCCGCCGATACGCGCGTCAAATATCTCTCCTTTTCGAGAAACTTCGGTAAGGAGGCGGCGATGTACGCAGGCTTCTGCAACGCGACGGGTGATTACGTTGCGGTGATGGACGCCGATATGCAGGATCCGCCCTCGCTTTTGCCCGAGATGCTGAAGCTGCTTGCCTCGGGCGAGTACGACAGCGTGGCGACCCGCCGCGTATCGCGTAAGGGCGAGCCGCGCATCCGCTCCTTCTTCGCGCGGATGTTTTATAGAATTATGCATAAGATATCGAAAACCGATATCGTGGACGGCGCGCGCGATTTTCGCCTGATGCGGCGTGAGATGGTCGACGCCATCGTCGCGATGGGGGAATACAACCGCTTCTCGAAGGGGATCTTCGGCTGGGTCGGCTTCCGCACCTATTGGATGCCGTACGAGAACGTCGAGCGCGTGGCGGGAAAGACCAAGTGGAGCTTCTTCAGTCTATTCCGCTACTCGCTGGAGGGGATCATCAACTTCTCCGACGCGCCGCTGAAGCTCGCTTCCTTCGGCGGCATCTCGCTCACCTTCGTCTCGATCGTCGCGCTCCTTTTCGTCTTCTTCCGTGCCATTTTTTACGGCGGCGCGGTCGCGGGCTGGCCGTCGCTCGTCTGTATCGTACTGTTCATCGGCGGCGTTCAGCTGTTCTGTATGGGCATTATGGGGCAGTATATTGCCAAGATCTACGCCGAGAGCAAGCGCCGACCGCACTATATCGTTGGCGAGACCAATCTTGACGGCGCCGACCGCACCCGCTGATGCCGCTTGAATCGAGGAGAGTATGAAAAAAATCATTGCCCTTTTTAAAAAATACAAGGAGCAGATCCTTTACCTTGTATTTGGCGTTTTGACAACTTTAGTTGACATTTTGGTCTTTTCACTTCTGACGCACACGCTGCTTCGCGGCGGCGGCAGGGTCGAGGAGATCGTCGCCAACGTCATCGCGTGGGTGGCGGCGGTCGCCTTCGCCTACGTGACCAACCGCATCCTCGTCTTTGAAAGCCGCGATACGCGCGTGCTTCTCGAGCTTTTGAAGTTCACAGGCTCGCGCGCGCTGACGCTTCTGATCGACACGCTGATCATCCTTCTGTTCACCGCGGTGCTGTCGCTGAACGCCGATCTTGCGAATATCGTTGCGAACCTGATCGTGATCATTCTGAATTACGTGATCAGTAAGCTGTTCGTTTTCCGCAAGCAGAGATAAACGAAAGAGCTGTCTCAAATCATTGAGACAGCTCTTTCGTTATTATAAATACGGAGTGATCATATATCCGGAAAGCGACAGTCTGTAATCGCGTGAGCGCAAAAGCGTTACCAATTCCTTCTCGTCGGCGGGGAGCGTTTTCGCACGCAGAAGGCAGGTGCCGTCGTGGTCGAGGTGGTGGAAGTCCGAGCCGCCCGTCACGATCAGCTCGGGATGCTCCGCGGTACGGCGTGCCACGAGCGAGACGCGTGAGTTGTGTCCGGGGTGCATATTGAAGACCTCGATGCCGTCAAAGAGTGAGAAATCAACGTCGGCAATACCGTTTCGCATCGGGTGTGCGAAGATCAGCAGGCGGTCAAGACGGCGATAGACGCGTGAAAATTCCCGAATATCCTGATTGCGCATACAGTCGAGCAAAAAGGGCATATCCTCCTCGGTCACGCCGTAGAGAAGATAGTCGTTGCAGTTTTGGGCAAAGCGGATCTCCATTCCCATGTAAACCTTGATTTGCATTTCCTCGCCTGCCCGCTTCGCACGGCGCAGGTCGTCAAGGTATTTGTCGATCGCCTCTGCCTCAGAAAGCCCGTTGTAGGGTGTGGGGTAGAAATGGTTGGTGATCACGAGCGCGTCAACGCCGCGCTCCTTATACATTCTGACCGTGTCCTCCGCGGAGAAGTTGCCGCAGGGGCTGACGGGATGCGTGTGCGCGTGCAGCTCAATGGAATAGGGGTAGATCTGCTTATCGGGATTGTTCATAGGGATGCTCCTTTTTTATCTTTCATCGGTATTGTAGCACAACCGAATGGGTTTTGCAAGGAAAACCGCATATTTTTTGCGTGCCGCGGCAAACTAACCGAAAGGAGAGTTGCTATGGAACGATTTACCGATCTTTACCGTGAAAACGTCGCGTATATGGAGCGACGCCTGCGCACGAGGGAGAGCTTCGACCTCATCTCGCGCCGCCTGATCGTCGGGCACGACGAGCTGACGCTCTTTTACATCGACGGCTTCGTCAAGGACGTCGTGATGCAAAAGCTGATGACCTATTTTCTCTCGCTGAAGGGGACGGGGGATGCTACGCATTTTGCCGACGCGCATATCCCCTACGTCGAGGTCGATCTGACCGAGTCGCCCGACAGCTTCGCCCTGTTCGTTCTGTCGGGGGCGGTCGGCGTGCTTGGCAGTGCCTTCGGCGGCCGCGCGATCATCATCGACGCGCGCACCTATCCCGCGCGGAATACCGAGGAGCCGTCCGACGACCGCGTGATGCAGGGCGCGAAGGACGGATTCGTGGAGACGCTGATCTTCAACACCGCGCTGATCCGCCGCCGCCTGCGCGACGAAAGGTTAACGATGGTTTACAAAAACGTCGGAAAAAGCTCAAAAACCGACGTGGTGATCTGCTATATGGACGGGCTTTGTGACAAGAAGTATCTGAAGGCGCTCTCGCGGCGGCTTGACGAGATACAGGTCGACGCCCTGCCGCTCGGCTCGCAGAGCCTGATCGAGAGCCTGATCCGCCGCCGCTGGTATAACCCCTTCCCGAAGGTGCGGACGATCGAGCGACCCGACGCCGCGGCGGCGGAGCTGCTCGAGGGGCGGATTTTGATCCTCTGCGACACCTCGCCGCGCGTGTTGGTGCTACCGACGGCGATCTTTGATTTCTTGCAGGAGACCGACGATTTTTATTTTCCGCCGCTGACGGGCAACTATCTGCGCGTTTTGCGCCACGCCGTCTTCTGGCTGTCGCTCTTTTTGACGCCGCTCTTTTACCTTGCCACGCGCTACCGCGCGCTGATCCCGCCGTGGCTCGAGTTTGCGATCCCCGCCGCCGACGCCGCGGGGATGCTCCCCGTGATCCTACAAATTTTCCTCGTTGAGATCGCGGTGGACGGACTCCAGCTCGCCTCGATGAACACGCCCGATATGCTGACCAATTCGCTCTCGGTCATCGGTGGTCTCATTCTCGGCGAGTTCGCCGTCGAGGTCGGCTGGCTCTCGCCGCACGTCATTCTCTATATGGCGTTCACCTCGATCGCATCCTTCACCCAGCAGAATCAGGAGCTTGGCTACGCCTTCAAGTTCCTGCGGATGGCACTGCTTGCGCTCTCGGCGCTCTTCGGGCTCTGGGGCTTTGCCGCAGGGCTTGCGCTTTTGCCGATTCTGCTTGCGACCAACCGCACGCTCAACGGCAAGTACAGCTACCTTTATCCGCTGATCCCGTGGAACGGCCGCGCCCTCGCGCGCCTGCTTTTCCGCTTGCCGAAGTCGCGGAAATAACGCGCCGTCGGCGCATATCGAGCCGCCATTCGGCGGCATATCGAATTCGCGCCCTTTGGCGCGAATATATCGAACTGCGGCTTGCCGCGGTATATCGAATTGCCGCAGGCAATATATCGACGGTATTACAAAAAGACGGCTTTTCGCAGAAACAACATTCAGTGAATGTCATTTTCTTAATACCCTACCCCATAGGGTGACGGGGGTTTTGTCGATATCCTCGCTTGCGCTCGGTCGATATCCTCACTGCGTTCGGTCGATATATTTGCGCTTCGCGCAAATTCGATATGCTCGACTTGCGCCGAGCGTGAAAAAATGCAGACGCACAGCGTCTGCATTTTTTATCCCAAAAGAACATCCGACACCAGCATCACCGAAAAACCAACCAGAAGCGCGTAGGTCGCGCCACGCTGGTGGCCGTGGGCGTGGGTCTCGGGGATCATTTCGTCGCTGATGACGTAGAGCATCGTGCCGCCTGCGAAGGCAAGCGCGAAGGGCAGAATGACCGCGGCGATGCGCACGGCAAAGTAGCCGAGCAGCGTGCCCAGCACCTCGATCACACCCGTGAGGGCGGCGAGCAGAAAGGTCTTTCGCGGTCTGACACCCGCCGCGAGCATCGGCGCGATGATGACCATTCCCTCGGGAATATTCTGCAGGGCGATACCGCCCGCGATCAGAAGTGCCGCGCCCGTGTCGCCGCTGCCGAAGCCGACGCCCGCGGCAATGCCCTCGGGCAGGTTGTGGATGGCGATCGCGGTGACGAACAGCAGAACCTTCGAGAGCTTGGCGTTTTTATGCGCCTCCCCCTCCGCACCGACGAAGCGGTGCAAATGCGGCACGAGTCGGTCGATCAGGTTCAGACACAGTGCGCCGACGAAGATGCCGAGAACCGTGATGAGAAGGCCGTATTTGCCGCCGTAGTCAACGCTCGGCAGGATCAGCCCCAGCACCGCCGCGGCAAGCATTACGCCCGCGGCAAAGGATAAAACGATATCCGAAAAGCGGTGCGACAGCCCCCGAAACAGAAAGCCGATCACCGCACCGATCACGGTCGCGCCGCCGACCCCGACGGCAGTTAAAAGTACAAGATCCATAGGTTAAAAACGTGGGGGACTTTTTCAAAAAAGTCCCCCACACCCCTCAAAAAGTTTTCAGGATTTTTTGATTGAGATCATAGGGGTAATCAGGATATTACCCAAAGGCTCTCGCCTTCGAGATTAAGCTTCGGAGAAGTTATCTTTCCCCACGCCGCACAAAGGACACTCAAAATCCTCGGGCAGATCCTCGAATTTCGTGCCTGCCTCAATGCCGTTGTCGGCGTCGCCAAGCTCCTCGTCGTATTCCCATCCGCAGACGTCACATACGTATTTTGCCATAACTGTTTTCTCCTTCGTTTTTTTGTATAGATTTGGATCAAAGCACCAGCGAGGGTGCGGTGTAAACTCTTGCTGCCAGCTCCTGATTGAGCATATAGAGGCTCTTGGGGTCGCTGCCGAACAGCTCCATCTTGGTGATCAGGTCGTTTGCGTTGGTCTCCTCCTCACCCTGCTCCTTAACGAACCAGTCGAGGAACTGCATCGTGCGGAAGTCGCGCGCCTCGTACGCGGCGGCGTAGATGTCGTTGATCAGCGAGGTGACGTAGCGCTCGTGCTCAAGCCCTGCCTCCAGCACCTCCATATGCGCGGTGAAGCTCTTGTCGGGCTTCGCGATCGCGTCGAGCGTGACGGTCATATCCTCGTTTTGCAGGTAGGTGTAAAAGAGCATTGCGTGGTCGCGCTCCTCCTGTGCCTGTACCTTGTACCAGTTTGCGAAGCCGTCAAGCCCCACGCGCTCAAAGTAGTTGGAAAAATCGAGATAGAGGTATGCCGAGTAAAATTCCTTGTTGATCTGCTGATTCAGCAGTGCGTGTACCTTTTCGTTGACCATGGGTGTATCTCCTTTGTTTTGTAAAATTTGGTTTACATTATGTGATTGGTTCAAAGTCGGCGGCGCCGTGCTTGCACAGCGGGCAGACGATGTCCTCGGGGAGCGTGTCGCCCTCGTAGATATAGCCGCAGACCTTACAGACGAAGCCCTGCTTGCCGTCGGTCTCGGGCTTCGGCTTCACGTGCTCCTGATAGTAGGTGTAGGTCATCGTCGGCTTGTCCGACAGCACGCGTGCCTCGTCCACCGAGCAGATGAACATACCGTGGGTGTCAAGGTCGATATACTGCTCGACCGACAGCGAAAGGAAGGAGTTGATGTGCCGCGGCAGGAAAACGAGTCCGTTATCCGAGCGCAGCGGCTCGCAGCCTTTGAATTTGTCGACGTTTCTGCCGCTCCTGAAGCCGAAGGTCTCAAAGACGAAGAAGGGCGCGTCCTCGGTCAGGCAGTTGATATTCATCTTGCCCGTCTGTTTGATCACGTGGTGCGAGTAGTTCTCCTTGTTGATCGTGACGGCGATGCGGTTCGGCGTATTCGTCACCTGCGTGACCGTGTTAACGATCAGTCCGTTGTCCTTTTTGCCGTCGTTTGAGGTCACGACGTAAAGACCGTAGCCGATGTGAAAGAGCGCGGAGAGGTCGTTTTTGTTCGCGGTCTCTCCGTCCTGCGCGAGATACTCACGGCAAAGCTCGCCGATCTGCGCGTCAAGCGCGGCGGTGCTTTCCTCATTCAAGGCGGAGCGGATCGTTACCGTCGTGTCGGTGAAGGTCAGGTTCTTGCTCTTTTCGAGCATCGAGCGCATCACCTTCGCCGCGAGCGGTGCCCACGAGCCGTTTTCGATCAGCGCGACGGTGCGGTTCTGATACGCGCGCTCGGTCAGATGGTCGATGAACTCCCGCATAAAGGGGAAGATATCTGCGTTGTAGGTCGTGGTCGCCAGCACCAGCTTCGAGTAGCGGAAGGCGTCCGCCACCGCCTGCGCCATATCACAGCGCGCAAGGTCGTAGGTCACGACGGCGGGCGCGCCCGAGGCACGCAGACGCTCCGCAAGCAGAAGCGCGGCGCGGCGCGTGTTGCCGTACACTGAGGTGTAGGCGACGACGACGCCCTCACTCTCGGGCTGATAGCTCGACCAGGTGTTGTAAAGTCCGAGGTAGTAGCCGAGATTCTCGGAAAGCACGGGTCCGTGCAGGGGGCAGATGATCGCAATATCAAGCCCTGCCGCCTTTTTTAAAAGTGCCTGCACCTGTGCGCCGTACTTGCCGACGATGCCGATATAGTAGCGGCGTGCCTCGTCCGCCCACGGCTCCTCACGGTCAAGCGCGCCGAACTTGCCGAAGCCGTCGGCAGAGAACAGCACGCGGTCGGTGCTGTCGTAGGTCACGATGACCTCGGGCCAATGCACCATCGGTGCGGTGACAAACGTCAACTTATGTTTACCAAGATCGAGGGTGTCCCCCTCACCGACGACGATCTGTCGGTCGGGAAAGTCGGTGCCGAAGAAGCCGCGCATCATCGTGAACGCCTTCGCCGAGGCGACGATCTTTGCATCGGGATACGCCCGCGCGAAGGTGGCGATATTTGCCGAATGGTCGGGCTCCATATGCTGAACGATGAGGTAGTCGGGCGTGCGCGCGCCGAGGGTGTCGCGGATGTTATCGAGCCACTCGTGCGTGAAGGCGGCGTCAACGGTGTCCATCACGGCGATCTTCTCGTCAAGGATCGCGTAGGAGTTGTAGGACATTCCGTAGGGGACGCGGTACTGCCCCTCAAACAGGTCGATCCTGTGATCGTTCACGCCGATGTATCTGATATCGTTTGTGATTTTCATTGTGATCACCTCTGTTTTTTGATCTATCATCAATATAACATATTTTTGCGAAATGTGCAAGGGGTTTTTTCGTCGAATATCTTGTCAGCCAAAGAAAGATTCACCGTTTTTTACGATTTGCTTGCCTTTTTTGCGTTGGTATGGTAAAATAAAGGAGGAAGGAGGGATCAAGGTGGCAATTCGACTGAATGAGGATGCGGAAACCGTTGCCCGCATCAAGGAGGGACTGAAAAAGAAGGGCGGCTACTGTCCCTGCCGCCTGCCGCGCACCGAGGAATACAAATGCATCTGCCGCGAGTTCCGCGAGCAGATGGCAGACCCCGATTTCGAGGGCTACTGCCACTGTATGCTGTATTATAAAACGAAGGATCAGTAAAGGAGAACCGTCATGTTAAAGGTAACGAAGGCAAATTTTGAAGGTCTGCTTGCGGGTGATACGCCCGTACTGCTTGATTTTTACGCCGATTGGTGCGGCCCCTGCCGCATGCTCTCGCCGATCATCGAGGAAATTGCCGCCGAGCATCCCGAGATCACCGTCGGCAAGGTGAACGTGGACGAGGAGGGCGAGCTTGCCGCCGCGTTTGGCGTTGTGAGCATTCCGATGCTCGCGGTGCTGAAATCGGGGAAGGTCACGGCGACGTCGGTCGGCGTGCGCCCGAAGGCGGAGATCGAGCAGATGCTCGCTGTGCGAGCGTGATATGTTCGGCGTTGCCGAACGTGATATGTCCCCATTCGGGGACGTGATATGCCGCTTCGCGGCGTGATATGTTCGGCGTTGCCGAACGTGAAACGAAAGCTCCACTCGAAAGGGGTGATGTTCTTAGCGGAGAATTTGAAAAACACCGTTAAGTGCGAGCATCGCATTTGATCGGTCAAACGCATTATGGGCTAAGCCCAAACCCATATACGTGAACCCCCAAAGCTCATACTTCGCTTCGGGGAACCCATACACAAGCAGAAAGAGCAAACACGCAAGAAGAAAACCTTGTATGTCTGCTCTTTTTCTGTTCGTTTTAGTTTAGAGTTATGAGGCTCGCTTTCGCTCACCGTTATGAATTTGCAACGCAAACGTTATGATATGATTGCCCATCTAACCTATAACTTGGCGAAGCCAATCATAACGATACGAAGCATCTCATAACTCATAACTTGCCCGCAAGGGCAATCATAGTTTAGCGTGAATACTCCGTTAAGAGTATCACGCTAATCGAGTGGGGCTTTCGTTTTAATAGTGAAGCTGGTCGGGGATCTTTTTCATCGCCTCGTCGTAGGCGTCGAGCTTTTCCTCGGTCGCCTCAAAGTCGGGGTTTGAGGACGCATTGACCGTGGGCTTACTGCCGTCCCTGCCGTAGAAGGGCGTTGCGTGGTCGTTTTCGTATTTTACGCGGTCCTCCTCACGGTGGAAGTCGGGCACGTCGTAGGGAATGTTGCCGTTTTGCACGCTACGGTGGCCGAGGATGGCGACCGACGCCATTGCGGTGGCAAAGTAAACGTCGACCTCGGGCCGTCTTCCATCACGGATGCATTCGATGAAGTCCTTCATCATCAAATAGTCGGCACCGCCGTGTCCCGAACGGTTGATCTTCCATTTCAGGACTCTGTCCCCCTCCCAATCGGCGGGGTAGACCGAGGCGACGCGCTCCCCCTCGGGAACCTGCCAATCGTTGTAACGCAGGGAGATCTGACTTTCACGGCTGTCGGTCGATTCGCCTGCGCGCAGGTTTTCGATCTGTCCCTTCGTGCCGCAGATGCGGTAGGAGTTTTCATGCGCACCGAAGCGGGCACAGCCCGTGACGCGGAAGATAGAGCCGTCGTCGTTTTGCGTCATCATTACGCCGACGCGGTCACCCGTCAGATTGCGGAAGGGGGTATCCTCTGTATCCGGCAGATGCATCGTCATACCGACCACGCGGCGCGGAACGGCGCCCGTGATATACATTAAGGGGGCGAGCGAGTGCGTGATATAGTAGGTTGCGGGCAGACGGTTGCGCCAATGCCTGCCGTAGGGGCGAAGCGCCTTCATCCCCGGCTCGTTTTCCTTGGCGAAATCCTCCATCGGGTGGTTGTATTCACCCTCCGCAAAGACACAGGGGCCGAGCTTGCCGCTACGGTAAACGCGGCGCATTTCAAGATTGAATTTCATATATTGATAGTTTTCGCCGAGCATATAGAACGCCGTGCTTTTCTCTGCGGCGCGTACGAGGGCAACGCCCTCTGCCATCGTAGCGTTCGAGGTACATTCCGACAGGACCGAAACGCCATGCTCCAGCGCCTTGATCGCAAACGGCGTATGCTCGTCAAAGTAGTTGGCAAGGTAAACGCCCTGCAGTCCGTCGTGCTTGATGAATGCGTCAAAGTCGGTGTAGGTCGCGAGCGAATTGCCGATGAAGGCGCGTGCCTCTGCAAGCTTACGCTCGTCCTTATCACAAACGGCAACGATGTCGCCGCCGCAATCGAGCATTGCGCGGAAGGAGCCGATGCCACGGCCAAGACCGAAAATTCCAAGTTTAACAGTTTCCATGAATGTCCCTCCAAGGTTAGATTTCAAGTACAGTATAACAAAAGAAAGTCTTTTTGTAAATGGAAAAATTCTATGCTTTTACATGAAAAAAGCCATTTTTTCATTGAAAAAATCCATCCGCGCTTGAAAGGCTAAGAAATGTCCACAAAAAGTCGGAAAGTGTCTATTGACGGCGGTATTACGGCATAGTAAAATAAAAATTGAGGAAGCTTTTTTTAAAATTTACAAATTCGGAGGGCAGTATGAAAGATCAGAAGATCACCTTTGCACTGTTTTTTGGCAACCGCGGATTTTTCCCGGGTGAGGTTATCGCGTCGGCAAGTTGATCCACGTCTTCCGCGACCTCGTGCCCGACACCTCCGAGGCATACCTCGACGCCGAGGCACGCTACATCGTCGAATTTGAAACCGCGATGATGAAGAAGTATCATATGTAAAGAGATAAGGGGAACCTTTTGCAAAAGGTTCCCCTTTGACCCCTCGAAAACCGAAAGAGGGTTCTGTTTTGGAAGAATGACATTCACTGAATGTCGTTTTTTTCTTTTTTATAACGCTCTTTTCACAGCAGGTTTTTTGCCAAGCTTTTTTGGCTAAAAAAGCGTCAAAAACAGGGGAGCCTTTTGCAAAAGGAACAGCGCGACGGCAAGAATGCCGATCGCCTGCGGGATCAGCGGATGCATAGGAGTCTCCCTTTAAGGTATTCTTTGCGCAAGGAGCTCGATCGCGGCGGCGATCGCGTGCGCGTTGTTGCTGACGGTCACGGCGTCGGCGACCGCCTTCAGCTCGTCGACCGCGTTTGCTACGGCGATGCCGAGGCCTGCCGACGCGACCATCGAGATATCGTTGTGGTAGTCGCCGATGGCGACGGTGTGCTCGCGCAAAATGCCGAGATGCTCGGCGATGCGCAAAAGGAGCGCGCCCTTGCTGACCCCCTTCGGCAGGATCTCAAAGAGCGTATGCTCGGAGCGGATGAAATCAAACTCCGCGGCGAGCGGATGCGCGCGCAAAAGCCGCTCAAGGGCGAGCAGGCGGTCGCCGTCCCGGTGCGCGAGCACCACCTTTAAGACCTCGGAGGGCGGCGTGCGGTGCGGGCAGGGGCGGTAGGCGGTGTTGGTGAGGGCGCGGAAGCGCTCCATTGCGGGGTTGTCCTTATAATAGTAAAGTCCGTCGGTGCAGTTGAGCTGAATGCCGACGTCGGGCATTTTTGCGGCGACCGCGTCGATCAGATCCCACGCCGCATTTGGCAGCGTGCGATTCCAGATATATTTTCCAAGCGAAAGGTCGTACATTCCGCCGCCGTTGAGACACCCGATCGGCGCGTTCGGGCGCACCAGATCGGCAACGCCGCGCGCGGTCAGCGGCACGCGCCCCGTGATGAAGGTGAAGCGTCCGCCCTCGGATTTGAAAGATTCGATCGCATCAAGATTCTCGCGCGAGACGGTCTTGTCGTCGGCAAAGAGCGTGCCGTCAAGATCGGTGCAGAAAAGATAGCCCTCAAATTTTTGCATAGCGTTTGTCCTTACGAATCGCCTTTTATACGGGTTCACTTCAAGCGAAACGGTCTTTTTTCTGTATTCAGATGACGTTATTTTTTCGCCCAATCAGAGGGTTTTTCACCCATAACGAAATGCAGCTCTCCGCCCGTAATGATCTGTCCGTGCGTCAGCTTGCAGGTGTCAAGCGCCTTGCCCTGCCACGTTGCGGATTGAACGTAGATGTTTTTCTCCCCCACGTTTTCACCCGTGATGCGCAGATCCTTTCCGTTTCCTAAATGAAAGACGATCTCCTCGACTCTCGTGCCGTGCAGATAGTAGTTCTCGGTCGTTGCATACGGGAAAAAGCCGCACATCAGGAACAAATAATAGGACGACATTCCGCCGTTATCATCGTCTCCCGGATAATCGTTTTGCTTTGAAAAGCGTTTGATCACTCCGTCAATGACCTTTGCCGCCAGATCGGGGCGTCTGATCTCGTCTGTGCAAAAGAGCCACGGGATATGGAAGGATGGCTCATTGGTAAAATTCAGATACCCTTCTTTTCCGTCGTCGTCATTATAATAATTTACGCTGTGCTCACATGCCCAAAGAAGACGTTCCGTAAAGGTCTGTGCGCCGCCCATCGTCCGAATCAAACGACCGAGATCATTGTAATTGACGTAGGACGCGTCCCAGCCTGTCATCTCATAGAAGTGCGAGTTGTAGCCGCCGTGGGGGTCAAAGCCCTCGTCAAAGCTACCGTCCCCGTTTCGGGTTTGCGGAAATCCGTAGAAGCCCTCGCTTTGGTTTTCGGGATTCCACACGTTCAGCCAATTTGCCGAGCGAGCCTCGTATTTTTCATATTCCTCTGCCGTTCCCATTCTGCTCGCCATGGTGGCAACGGCTTTATCGTTGAATGCAAATCCAAGGGTAACCGAGGCGGGCATGAATCTCCAGGTATAGGGAACGCCGCTTGCCGTCTTTTTGTTTTGGGTAGCGAAGCCCTTCCCGATATATTCTGCAGAGCGCATACGCTCGGCGCTCTTAAGAAGCACGGAATAAACCTCCCGCCAGCTGTATTCGGTCAACGGAACGCCCTTGAGATATGCGTCAACGAGCACGTTTTCAACGTCGTTTCCGCCCTGTCCCGCGAGTGTCTCCCGCGCCGCCGTATACTCATCCCCAATGACGATGCCGTTGCCAAGACGCTCATTTTCCTCGGCTCTTTTGACCATGGATTCCACGATAGAGCCCATTTTTTTCGGATACAGCAAGGAATACATCGGAAATACCGTTTTCCAGGTATCCCATACGGTGTGAAAATCATCCCATTTGCCGTGATCGTTCCTGCGGTCGCGCGGCTGGACGTTCATATGGTATACGGCTGTATAAAAGCGGCGAAGCAACGCGAAGTCGTCAGAGCGAAGCTCGATCGCCCCCAGAACGTCGCGCCAGGTATTTTTTGCGTTTTCCCTGACACGCTCGTAGTCAAAATCGGGGATCTGCTCCGACAGAAGGCCTTGCGCCTTTTCCGCGCTTACAAAGGAAACCGAAAGCTTGACCTTGACCCGCGCGCCCTTTGAAAACTTTACGTATGCGCCCAATCTTTTTTCGGTGTCTATGGAAACGCGTGCAGGCGCATCTTTCGCGATTGAAAGCAGCTCATTCCCCTCAAAAATTCCGATCTCTTCGAAATCCGCGTCAAATTCCATCGAGAAATACATATCCCAATCGAAGCCGTTCCAGTTTCCGAAGAAGGTTCCGCCGCCGAAGATGCTTTTGCCCTTGGGATCAACGGTAACGAAGCCGCGCCTCATGCTCGCGTCAATGTCAAGCTTGTGCGCCGCATCCACGAGCAGATACGCCTCCCTGTCCTCGGGATACTCAAGGGAATAGATCGCCGCATTGTGGGCAGGCGTTACCTTGGCGCGAATGCCGTTTTCCAATTCAACCTCATATTGATAGCAGCTTGCGCGTTCGGTTCCCGACTTTGCAAACGAAGCTCTTTTGGCGTGATCAAGCTCAATTCGATCAACCGTCGGCGCCAGCAAAAAATTGCCGT
Organism: Eubacteriales bacterium; assembly: GCA_045532985.1. GTDB lineage: Bacteria > Bacillota > Clostridia > Oscillospirales > CAG-272 > UBA1740. Next base: position 21,522 of record JAZSGY010000075.1, read on the forward strand.
AGCATTTCGTGCCTCCCGCCCCCGAGGTGTAGGCGTGTCCGAAGCCGATGATGGGCTCCTCCCGCAAATATCCCCCGCAATCCTTTTCCAGCGTCTCGGGACTTGGATGAATCGAACCCGCGGGAAGCGTGGGTCCTGCCGAGGTAGCACTGCCAACGCCAAACAGCAGGTCGGCACATTCGGTCGGATCGACCGTTTTCGAATTCAAGAAACGATACATTCTACCACTGCCTTTCCGAATTTTATAATAATTTCTCCGTTTGATTTTTCCTTACGTATTTCCGAGGAGAGAGGAAAGAAGGAGAAAAAGGATCGCCAGCAAAACCGAGGCGAAGGGCAAAAGCTGAATGATATAACTGAAAACGTAGCGATCCCTTTTTCTGAGGATCAGGGAGAGAACGAGCCCGACGAGGCAAAGGATCGGCGTGCAAAGCCAGATCACGGCGGCGGTCAGTATAAAGACGATCGGAGCCGACCACGAAAAGCTTACGAGCGCGAGGAGCAACGCCCCCAAGGTACAAAAATACATACAGAGCGGCACGTACAGGGCAATAAAAACGAGATTGCCGATCATGCCCCACAGTTTTTTCTTGTTCATTCATTCACCATCCTTCGTCATCATTTTCGTCGGCTGTCAAGCCGACCGTAATCATCCTATCAGAATTTTTGCAAGAATAGCTTTTGAAAATTATTTGGTGGCATTTTGCTTTGCCGTTTGAATAGAGCGGACAAGCAAAAATCTGATTGTCGAGCAATTCTTGTCAAGAGCTTTATGTCTTGCTTCATCAATATATGCGCTTCTCCACAGCATTTCAAGCCACTTGCTCGTTTCGTTTGTTTCTTTGAGTGTAATTTCAAGCTTTGCAATAAAATCGGCGCGGCTATGGGCATACTTGCTTTCGGCAATATTGGCGCAAATACTTGTTGTACTTCTGCCGATTTGATTGGAGATGACGGTTTCGTGCTTTGAACGCAGCTCTTTTGTTAATTTCAAAACCTCTACGGATAATTCCATAGACAGATCACCGAGCTTATCCTCCTTCATAGCCACACCACCTTCCAAATCCAATTATACCATACTTTCGGTTAATAATCAACTATAAATCAGCGAACCGAACAAATGGTTACGATTCCGTTTGCGCGAAGCGCAACATCGTTTACGCCG
>JAZSGY010000019.1:0-17129 GCA_045532985.1 Eubacteriales bacterium
TAACATCGGCTTCTGCTACCGCAACTGCTGGACGCGCGCAGGACTTGGCTGGATGCGGTATAAGACCTGCGACAAGATCGAATCTGCCCTTGCCGAGTACGGAGAGCTGCAAAAGACGCTCGCGGCTCTGCGCGACGGCGCAGAGGGCTGTGCGAGCGATGCCGCGCCGCTTTTGACTCTGCTTGAAAACCGCTGTCGCGTGTCGATCTCGCATTTGCGCATGACACACGCGGTACGCAAGATCGAGGAGGATACCCCCGTTGATGTTATCCGCGACGCTCTTTCCCGCGCCGCCGCACACGGCGAGGATTACATCCGCCAGCACCTTGAAATGATGCCCGACCGCGCCTGTGAGGGGCAGATCGCCTCCTTCGTCTACTGTATGCTCGGCTACCTCGACTCTCTGCGCGAGACCTATCTTGCGGGGCTTGAGGTAAAGACGCCCGACGACACCGCCGCGATCGACGCCCCCGCGGTGATTGAGTGAGAGTGCGGGGGACTTTCGTGAAAGTCCCCCGCACCCCCCAAAGCTTTTATGGGAAGAAAAATAAAAACCCTCCCGAAGGTTTTCGAAGAGGGTCAAAGGGAGAAACCTTTTGCAAAAGGTTTCTCCCTTAAATCTTATTCATTCCTTAAAAGCGTCAGCAGCTTTTCAAAGCTGTCTGAGAGGGGGGAGTGGAACTCCATCGGCTCGCCCGTGGTGGGGTGGGTGAAGGAGAGCTTGACGGCGTGGAGCGCCTGACCGCTGAAGAGGTGCGGGTGGCGACGCTCAAACGGGGTACTGCCGCCGCCGTAGGTGGTGTCGAACAGGAGCGGATGCCCCTCGCTTGCCATATGGACGCGGATCTGGTGCGTGCGCCCCGTTTCAAGCGAAAGGTGCAGGTACGAAGCACCGCGGAAGCGCTCCAGCACGGTGTAGTGCGTGACGGCGTGCCGTCCGTCGGCGACGACTGCCATTTTCTTGCGGTCGACGGGGTGGCGGCCGATCGGGCGGTCGATTGTGCCCGTATCGGTTTTGGGATTGCCGCGCACGACGGCGCGGTACTCACGCCGCACGGCGTGCGTTTCCAGATCGGCGGCGAGGCGGCGGTGCGCCGCGTCGGTCTTTGCCACGACGAGAAGCCCTGCGGTCTCCTTATCAATGCGGTGGACGATGCCCGGGCGCAGGACGCCGTTGATCCCCGAAAGCTGCCCCTTACAGTGATAGAGCAGGGCGCTGACGAGCGTGCCGCTGTAATTGCCGGGGGCGGGATGCACGACCATCCCCGCGGGCTTATTGACGACGAGAAGGTCGTCGTCCTCGTAGACGATATCGAGCGGAATGTTCTCGGGCTCCACCGACAGCTCGACGGGTGCGGGCGGGGTCAGCGTGACCTCGTCCCCCGCACGCAGGCGGGAGTTCTTCGCCACGGGCGCACCGCCGACGGTGACCTCCCCCGCCTCGATCAAATGCGCGACAGCCGAACGGGAAAGCTCGGCTGTCGCGGCAAGATATGCGTCCAGCCGCGTGCCCGCGTCAGTTGGAGCGATTTTGTAAATCATCGTTTACATTTTCCTCCTCTTTCTTACGGGACTCGGCACGCCATTCGAGAATGACGGCAAGGACGATGAGTGCGGCACCGACGCAAACGAGGGCGTCGGCGACGTTGAAGATATAGCGCCAGAAATCGAAGCGGTAGAAGTCGATGAAATCGACGACGTAGCCGAGGCGGAAGCGGTCGATCATATTCCCGATGCCGCCCGAGATGATCAGCGACAGCGAGAGCGGCAGAAGGTAGCCGTTATGCTTCACAAGGATCAGGTAGGCGCACAGGGCGAGGATGCCGACGCTTGAGAGCACCATAAAGACCCAGCGATGCTCCGAGAGACTGCCGAACGCCGCGCCGTCGTTTTCAAGATAGGTAAAGCGCAGCCAGCCGCGAATGAGGACGAAGGACTCCTGCCCCTTGAGGCGGTCGACAGCCAGCGCCTTCGTCAGAATATCGGCGAGAATACCGAAGGCGACCGTGAGCGCGGAGAACAGATAGATGCGTTGCTGTTTTTTCATAGCGCCTCCTTACATTGAGATCACGGGCAAAAACGCCTCGATCACAGCGAGCAGAAGGAAGGTGACCATAAAGGAAAGGTCGATCGGCAGCTCCTGTGCGAAGCGGAAGCGCGACAGAATAAAGCGCACGGGCGCAATGAACGGCTCGGTGAGCAGGGCGAGAAAATAGGTCAGCCCGTTTTCCTCGGGCATAAACCAGGACAAAATGGCGCGAAAAAACATCGCGGTCTGCACGGCGCCGAGCAGGATCAGTACGGTCCGCGAAAGAATGACGGCGAAAAGCTGCATCAGTCGAGATTCGCGATATCGTCGTAGCCCGCGCTCTTGGGATCGCTGCCCGATTCGCTCACGTCAACGTTACCGGGGGTGATGATATAGGTGGTGCTTGCCACGCGCTTGATCTGTCCGCCGATGGCGTAGGCAACGCCCGAGAGGAAGTTGATCAGGTGGCGTGCGATCTCCTTGTTCGCAAGGTCGAGGTTCAAAACGACGGTGCGGTGGCAGAGCAGGTGATCGGCGATATCCGATACCTCGTCAAAGCGCTCGGGGCGCACGACCTTCAGCTCAAGATTACTGCCGCCGAGATCGAGACCCGACATACCGCTGCGGTTCGGCACGCTGACGTTTTCGGTATCGTCGACCGTGTCGATGCCGCTATTCTCTCCGTAGTAGTCCTCTGCAAATCCGTCGTGGTTGGTGTTTTTCTTAAAGAAGTTCATATACTCGTATCCTTTCTGTATTTTCGTAAATTAATTCTCGTTTTCACGCCGAAAGAGCGTGCGTCCGACGCGTACCATCGTCGCGCCCTCGCTGACTGCGACCTCGTAGCTGTCGCTCATCCCCATCGAAAGCACGGGAGCGTCGGTCCCAAAAAGACCCGCCGCCTTGAATTTTTCAAACAGGGCGCGCGTTTCGCGGAAGGCGGGGCGGTATTCCTCGGGATCGCTCCGATCGCGCCCCATCGTCATCAGCCCGACAAGGGAAAGGTGGGGGAGCGATGCGACAGCGCGCGCCAGCTCCTCTGCCGCCTCGGGCAGGACGCCGCTTTTGTTCTCCTCACGGTCGCTGTTGATCTCGATCAGCACGGGGATCACGCGGCAAGCCTTTGCCGCCTGCTTCTCGATCTCCTCGGCAAGCGAAAGACTGTCAAGCGACTGAATGAGCGTGACCGAGTCGGCGATATACTTGACCTTATTCCGTTGCAGCGTGCCGATCAGATGCGGGGCGGCGGTGATGCCCGCTTCTGCCAGAAGCTCCCGCCGTGCGCGGTAGCACTGCACGCGGTTTTCTCCAAAGTCGGTGACGCCGAGGCGCATCAGCGCCAAAAACTCCGCGTCGCTCGCACTCTTGGTGACCGCGACGAGGGTCACGGGCGCACCGTTTGCGGCGGCACGCGCCGCCTCAATACGGGCGCGCACGGCGGCAAGGTTTCGTTCAATATATCCGTACTCCTGCATAAAAACGCCTTCTTTCATTTCCTACCCTATATTTTAACATAGTTTTTCGCAGCTTGCAAGCCCTTTTTTGAGAAAAGATTTCGACAAGGGAAAACGGCTTCCCCGCGACGCAAAAGTTTTGCAAATCGGTTGACAATTCAAAAGAGGAGTGCTATACTGAAAGTACCCTTAATTCTAAATAAAACTATGAAAGAAGGAAAGATCATGAAAAAACTGACACGCATTTTGCTCGTGAGTGTTCTCCTTGCGCTCGTGCTTCTGACGGTCTTCGGATGCAGTAAGAAGTGTAAGCATACGGAGACCGAGGTGACCGGCGCGAAGTCGGCGACCTGCGCGGCAGAGGGCTACACGGGCGACACCGTCTGTAAGTCCTGTAAGGCGACGGTGAAGAAGGGAACGGCGATCGCGAAGACCGCACATACGCTCGACGCGGGCATCGTCACGAAGAACCCGACCTGTATTGAGACGGGCGTCAAGACCTTCACCTGCTCGACCTGTAAGGGAACGACGACCGAGGCGATCGCCGTCGTGCCCCACAGCGACCTCTATCACGACGCGCTCGACGGTACGCACACGCACACCTGTGCGCACTGTACCATCAGCGAGAATGCGAAGCATACGCCGAAGAGCGCGGGCGTTGCTGTGCCCGCAAGCTGTCTTGAGCCTGCCTACACGCAGTACGTCTGCGCCGACTGCGCGGGCGTATACAAGGTATACGTTGACGGCTCGACGGCAAACGGTCACGACTGGAACGATTTCGTGACCACGGCGAAGGCAGACTGTACGCATACGGGCGAGATGAGCCACACCTGTAAGAACTGCCCTGCGACCGAGACGATCGAGATCCCCGTAAACCCGAACGTCCACGTTTACAGCGAGTTCGTCGTCTCCGAGTATTCGACCTGCCAGACCCACGGCGAGAAGACGCAGTTCTGTCTGTGGTGCGCACATCCGAACACGGTGGAGCTGCCCCTTGCCTCCCACGTGTTCGTCGACACGGATAGTGACAGCAGCGACGGCTGGATCCACCAGGAGTGCTCGACCGACGAGTGCGACGCGACGCGCTCCTACTTCGACGCGTCGGCAAAGGTCACGGCCGATATGACGGCAAACAGCATTCCCGACGATCAGGATCTGTCGCTGAATATGAAGGAAGCAAGCATCGACCTGCCTGCGGCGCTCGTCGCCGCGCTCAAGGAGAGCGGCACCGAGAATATCTCGGTCAAGGCGGATATTGCCGATAAGAGTCAGATCAACACCGACGGCCTCTCCGAGGAGGAGCGGGCACGTCTTGAGTCGGTCGACGTTTACGAGTTCGGGATCACCACCGACAGCGGCTACGTTGCCGACGAGTTTGCGGCGGACGTTACGGTCACCCTGTCCTACACCCTGAAGGAGGGCGAGGACGCAGAGGGCATCGTGATCTGGTTCGTCAACGAAGCGACGGGTAAGATCGAGCAGATCGACGCGACCTACGACGAGGCGTCGGCGACGGTCAGCTTCACGGTCTCCCACTTCTCAAAGTACGCCGTTGCATACGCCGAGACGCAGGAAATGAAGTGCCGCCGCGGCGTACATAACCACGTTCCGACGGGTGAGAGCGTTCCTGCCTCCTGCCGTCAGTACGGCTACACCGTATACGAATGCTCCGCCTGCCACGCGGTCGAGTACGGCAACTTCGTGCAGAAGCTCGACCACGCATACGGCGAGGTACAGCAGCCGACCGTCACCTGTGAGGAGGGCGGCTACACCTACCGCGTTTGCGGCACCTGTAACGACGTACAGGAGCTGAACTACGTGCGTGCAAAGGGTCACACCGTGACCGCGGCACCCACCTGCACCGAGGGTGCGACCTGCTCGACCTGTCAGACGGTCGTCAAGCCCGCGCTCGGTCACAAATACAGCGAATGGACGGTCGTCATTGAGCCGACCGCGGCATCCTCGGGTCTGAAGCGTCGCAGCTGCCTGAACTGCGGTGAGCTTGAAAACGTAGAGCTTGCCCCCGAGGGCACGGTCGAGGCGCTCGACTTCAAGAGCTACGAGGAATATCTGACCTATATGGTCGATGAAATCGGCCTTTGCGGCGGTACGCTGAAGCTCGAGGTCGCGCTTCCGCTCGCAATGTTCTTCGAGGACGCGAGCCCCGAGGACGTTTATCCCTTTGATTTTGAGGTCGTATTTGCGAAGGATGCAAACGGCAGACTGAGCTTTACGGCAAACGGAACGGCAACGGCTGTGATCAACGGCGGCGAGGAGATCATTCCCGTCGAGGTCGCCGCTCTGCTTGCCTCGGGTGAGCTTTATATCTACTACGCGATCGAGGGCATGGAAAGCGGAATGCAGGTCACGAACCTCGACGTGGCGTCGGGCGGACTGCCCTACGACGTCCTCGGCGATATGTACGAGCAGCTCTTTGACGAGCTGAACGTCGTGGTCGAGCAGTACCTCGGAAAGCTCCGCACGGCACTTGAGGCGGCACTGAAGCTTCTGCCCGCAGGCGCGAACGAGAAGCTCTCGGCGATCGTTTCGACCCTCGATTCGATCGAGACGGTCTACGCCTACGCCGCTCTGCGTGCAGGCTACGACACCAATATCAAGATGGTAGACGGTGTCAAGATCCCGACCAAGAACGATCTGATCAACGTCGTCTCGGCACTCTTTGAAAAGACCGAAAAGGACGGCAAGATCACCTATACTTACAGTGCGGACGCGATCGTCGCCGACCTTGCCTCGATCGCAAAATGGATTGACGACCGCAAGGAGCTGACCGTCGGCGCCGTGCTTTACGAGCTGATGGGCGAGTCGCTGAAGGAGCTTTATCCCGACGTGACCGATATGACCGCCTTCCTTGCAAAGCTTGAGAGCGAATTCCCCGGCACGATGCTCGTGAAGGACGCGATCCAGAAGATGATGAAGCTCCTGATTGCTCAGGATATGACCCTCGAGAGCGCGTACAGCGCGATCGACACGCTGGTCAAGACCCTCGGCGGTGAGCAGATGAAGGACTTCAGCGCAGAGCAGATGCTGTCGCAGTACGCAAATCTGACGCTCAACGAGCTTCTGACGGGTATGGAGCTTGCTCCGAGCACGGCAGACCTCTTTGATATGATCGAGGGAATGCTCAGCGTGACCCTCGGCGAGCTTGAGATCCCCGTGCCGATGCCGGGCGGTCCCTCTGACGGTCCGATGGACGGCGGTTCCTCGGGCGAGCTGATCGGCGGTGGTGTCAACGGCGGCGTCATCGACGTACCGAACGGCGACTCCGGGATCAAGAAGTCCGCGGATGCTCCCGAAATGGAAGGCCCCGGAATGGAAGGTCCCGTTGGGGAGAGCGGTCCTGTGATCAGCCCCCTGATGATCTCGGGTATGATCACGGGTATGCTTGACGCCTATATCCCCGCAGGCGGCATCAGCTTCACGGTGGATGAGGCGGGCAACCTCTACGCCTTCGACCTCACGCTTGACCTTGACGTCAAGACGGGCGAGGATACCAAGGCGGATCTGCTCTTCGGCAGTCTCACCTACGAGAAGGACGGCGCCGAGATCGTCGTGCGCGACGTCTTCAAGCCGATGACCGAAAACGGTCCTGTGACCTACGTGATCGACAAGGACGGCAACATCGTCATCCGCGGTATGGACGACGGCATCCACTACACGGTGGGCATTGAGGGCTACCACGATTTCAACCTTTCGGATATCCTCGTGAAGGATCCCGTGGCGTCGGCAGAGCTCGGCTACGAGGTCTACCGTCTCGATAAGTCCTACGGCTATCGCTACGAGTATCTCGGTCAGTATCTCCTCTACGAGGGCAAATACTACAAATATTCCTACTTCGACGTTCCCGTAAGCAAGGACACGGAGGACTCTACGGTCACGGCGAAGGTGAAGCTCGCCGACTTCCTTGCAGACCCCACGGCGTATCTGCCCGATCCCGAAACGGCGGCAGTGATAGGCTATCTGATGGAGAAGGTCTACTACGGCGAGGGAGAATACGATTACAATTACGAGCGGACGATTCCGTTCTACTCCTCGGTATTCGGTCCCGTATACCGTCAGGACGGCGAGTGGTATCTCATCGACACGCAGAACACGTCCTTCTGGAGCTTCACGCAGCAGGGCAGGTACTATCTGGAGACCCCCGTGGATCAGATGCGTGCGATCGCACTTGCGGACTTCACGCGCGGCACCTACCTCAGCAACCTCGCTTACAACACGGTGGATTATCTGCCGGGCTTCGGCGACGTTCCCGAGGGGCTGGTTTACAGCGCGTTCGGCTTTGACGGTGAGGAGGAGTACAGCACGGTCGGTCTGATCACCTGCATCGAGGACGACACGGTCTACGTCGTCGGCATCGAGCCCGTACAGAGCAAGCAGGATGATTTTGATTGGTACTATCTCGTTGATCCGACGCCCGTTACGCTCCCCGCGTACGACAGAATGGAAAATATCGGCTTCAGCAGTGAGACGGAATTTATATTCGCCGACGGCACGAAGCTTGATAACGGAAAGATCAAGTTCGTTTCGCTCAGCGCCGCACAGGACAGCTTCTACTGTAAGGTTTCCGACGGCGTATTCGTCAACGTCGACTACCGCAATAGCGGCATCGGCTACGCACCCGTTGGCGGTCTTAGCACCCTGACGCTTCCCGACGGCAACGTGATGTACGTCAAGGGACAGGATCAGGTTGAGGGCAAGCCCGTGACCTACGGCTACGTCAAGATCGCTGAGGCGATGTACGTACAGGCGTACGTCTACGACGAGGGCGGCGAGGTCGTTTACAGAAACGGCGTCGAAAAGGTCCACATCGACCTCTCGAACATCATTCACCCCGAGAAGTATATCAGCATTACCGACGGCGGCGTTTACACGATCGGCGGCGAGGTGCTGAAGCGCCTGCACGACCTGATGGACGAGGGTGAGGAGTTCAGCGTCACGCTTTACGGTGAGGCTGACGGCATCGAGCAGAGCTTCATCCTTTACACCGAGGTCAATATGAAGGATCTCTCGATCTCTGACCTCATTGGCGGCGCGCACGGCGATGTAGAGGATAAGGACGTCTGGTATCAGTGGTTCCAAGAGAACCACTACGGTCTGAACGTCGTTCCGAACAGCGACGGCACGGTCACGGTTTATCATTCGAACGGCGGCACGGTCACCATTGATTACGACGCATACGGTATGCCCGTCAACGGCTTCGTGACCTACGATTCACAAAAGAGCGCACAGCTCGGCTTCCCCGTTTACAGCGCAAAGCAGCTTGACACCGAGCACGGCTACTACGTTCTGCAAAACGGCAGATATTACCGCTATCACACCCGCAGCGTTGCGACCGTTGAATACTTTGCGTCGAGCGATATCACGCCGAGTGACTACCGCTTCAGCGATCTTGCGCTGATGATCCCCGCGAATGCGGCTGCGGGAACGCCCGATATTTACAGCGGTTACGTTGAATTCGACGACCTTCAGGGCGGTCTCAATCTCTTCTTCGTCATTGAGGACAGTAGGATCAAGGTCCTGACGGGCGCAAGATATACGGGCGAATACGCGATCGAGTGGGAGAGCGAGGTTTTGCTTTCCACCTACTTTGAGGGTCTGCGCTTTGAGATCGCGGCCGACGGCTGGGGCTACGATACCGTTGAGATCGACGGCGTTGAGCGCACGATCAAGCGCCACGACGTCACGGTCTACGAATCGACGGCACTCACGGGTCTTGCGACCGAGTTTGAGGCGGGCGAGGTCTACGTGCTTTCGACGTCGCTTGGCGGACGCACCCGCTACATCAAGAGCTACGAGCGTGAGGGCAGCCGTATGGTCCTTGACGGACTTGCGACCGATATCCCCGCCAATCACAGAGTCGAGTACACCTACACCACGCATTGCGTCAACGGTGTGTTCGAGATGGTGGATCTTGCGTGGGATATCGAGCGGACCTGCTACTATCTTGAGGCGGCAGGCAAGTACTACGATATCACCGATTACGCTTGGTACGAGTACGAGATCCTCGGCTACGAGGGCTTTGCCAACGCCTTCGCCGACATCAAATGGGTATTCGGCGTGAAGAAAAACGGCGCGCTCAGCTTCTACGCGTCGGTCTACTACGGTGACGGCAGCTACACGGCATACGAGTCCGTTGACGCACCGAGCGATACGCCCGACCGCACGCACCTGCTCTATACCGCAAACGACGGCACCGAGATCTGGCAGTACGTCTACTACCAGACCGAGGTTACGCCGATCACCGTCGGCGGTGACGAGGTATGGATCGATTCGATCGGCAACGGCTTCGTTGAGATCGCGGACGGTATCTTCCTTCGCGGTACCTACGTTGAGGCAAACGGTGACGAGCCCGCTGCCTTCTACATCGACTGCACGGAGGCTACGGTCAGTGCCGCGACCCTGCGCGCGAGCGAGGCGATCGCCGCAACCTACGAAAAGCTGCTTGGCGGCGAGGTGCTGGTGCTGACCCCCGAGTTCCTTGCGTTCTTCGAGGACTATCAGGACGTCACCTTCAAGTTCCGTGCGGACGGCATGAGCGTATGGATCAGCTACGACGAGCTGGCACAGAAGTTTGCGGCGGCAGACGACCTGAAAAACGGCGCAGGCAAGTGATAAAGCTGTAAACTAAGGTTTACAAAATACAACAAGAGAACGAGCCGATTTTTCGTGATCGGCTCGTTTTTCTGAAATGAGAAATCGAAAGGAAAGCGTATGAGAAAACGGCTGTTACCGATGCTTGCGCTCCTTCTTTGCACGGCGCTTCTGCTCCCGCTTTACGGGTGCGGCGACGGCGACGGGGAGGGCGTGACCGACTCGCTCAGGGTCGAGCCTGCGGCAGTCACCTATACGGAGCGCGAGCGCACCGAGGCGACCGAGCGCATCACGGCGCTGGCGTCGACGTGGCTCTACGCCCGTAAGGGGATCAGCCCCACCCCCGCGATGCGCGCGGCGATCGCGGATACGGTCACTACGCGTCTGCTTCCGCGCTCTGCCGAGGCAGGGCTTGACGGGGCGGCGCTCCTTTCCTCGCTGAGCGTGCTTGAGGCTCTGCCGACCGACCCGACGCCGTCCGATCTGCTTTTGCTTTACGAGCGGCTTTCGGTGCTTCTTACGGCAAAGGTCGCGGGGCGCTTCCTCTACGGTACCCTTGAGCTTGCGCTCATCCATTACGCCGAGGAGTACGCCGCGCTTGCAAAGGATTCCGCGATCTTTGACGAGGAGGCAGAGCGGAGCGCTGCGTGCCTTTCGGCTCTGCAAAACGGGCTGGGTGCTACGCGCTTTTCGGAGCTTTTGTCGGTCTTCGCCTTCGGCGGCTCACTCCTTCACGGCTCGCTTGCCGCGGGGACGAACGCCCTTCACACGGCGGAGATCCTGAAGATCCTTCGCCACCACGCCGACTACTATCTCTCGCTCTCCTTTACCGAACGGGAGTGCGCGGTCTTTGCTGACGCGATCTCCTTTCTTTGCGGCGAGCTTTTCTCCGACCGCGCGACTCCGTTTACCGACGCACTCTGCGACTTTGCCGACGCGCGTGCGCTTTCGCGCTTTACGGCGGCGCTCCCGCAGGCTCTGTCGCTTTACGCGGCACTCGGGCACGCGATGACGGAAAATGCGCTTGACGCGCTCGAGACGGGCGACACGGCGCCGCTTTTATCGGCGCTTTCCGCTTGCCGCGACGAGCTTTCGGCACTGCTTGACCGCTTGGCGACGGCACGCCGTCAGCCGACCGTGCGCGAGCTTGCCTATATCGACGCGGCGGGGCGTACCGATGAATTTACCGCCCTTTGCGCCGCGCTCCCGAGCGAGGACGCGATCCTTTTGGCACTGGATACGGGTGATCCCGCCCTCTTTGACCGTTTGGGGGACTATCTCGTCTCTCTTGCCCCCGCGCTTTATTTTCTCTATCAGGAGGAGCATACGCAATGATCTACGCGGAGCATTTGCAAAAGAACTACGGCGACCTGTCGATCCTTACCGACGTGGAGCTGCACGTGCCCGCGGGCGAATTTCTTTCCATTATGGGGGAGAGCGGCAGTGGAAAATCCACGCTCCTCAATATCCTTGCGGGCAATCTGCCGCCCGACGGCGGCAGGGTGCTTGTCGGTGGGGAGGATATTCACGCGCTACCCGACCGTGAGCTGTCGCGTATGCGGCGCACGCGGCTCGGCTTCGTCTATCAGTCGCTCAATCTCATCCCGACGCTGACGCTGCGGGAGAATATTCTTTTGCCGCTGTATCTGTCGCGCGCGGCGGATGCCGCCGCGTGTGATAAAATGGCGGCGCTCTCCGAGCGCTTCGGCATCGCGGCGCGGCTCTCCGCCTACCCCGACGAATGCTCGGGCGGTCAGCGTCAGCGCGCCGCCATCGCACGCGCGATGCTCCACGATCCCGCGGTCCTCTTTCTTGACGAGCCGACGGGCAGTCTTGACGCAGAGAGTGCCGCGGGCGTGATGGAGCTGCTCTCCTCGATCAACCGCGAGGGGGGTCTTACCGTCGTGCAGGTCACGCACAGCAGACTCGCCGCGGGCTACGGCACGCGTACCGTCCTTTTGCGCAGCGGTCGTCTGGAGGAGCAATGAGGATCTTTTTAAAGCATCTGTATCGCGATTTCCGCGCGGCGCCGATCTACCCCTTGCTCGTTTTGCTGACCCTTTTGTTCGCGGTCGCGGTCACGGTGACGGCGTCGGCACTTCAGGGAATGTTTGAAACGCACGCGGAGCAGGTCGCACAGCGTGAGACCGAGCTTTGCGACCTTTCGGTCACGCAAAGGGGCGACTCCCCCGTGCGTATGCTCTTTGCCGAGGACGCGCGCGCAGTCCTTCGGGACGGCGACCGCGTGCTGGGGGAGTTTACCCTGAGCGGCACGGCGGAGCTTGACGGCGTGCGGCAGTATCTTTCGGTCTCTGCCGTCCTTTTGCCCGAGGCTGATGCCTTTTACGACTTTACCTTTATAGAATACGGTAGATTTACCGAGGGGAACCTTGACACGGCGGTCGTGCTTTCCGAATCCTTCGCGCGCCGCGCGGGACTCTCGGTCGGCGACAGCTTCCGCTTTGAGCTTCTGAACACGCCCGTGACCTACACCGTTGAGGCGGTGGCAAAGGATACGGGGCTTCTCTGCGAGCGGGATATGCTGGTCTCACTGCCCGGCGTTTTGCATCTGCTCGCCGCGCGCGCGCCTGCGATCGCCGCGCTTGGCGACGGCTTTCTGCCGTACAGCCGCCTTCTTCTCCGCTGTGAGGACACGGCGGCGGCACACGACGCGCTTTCCTCGTCAGCGGAGCTTTCCGACGCTTATATCAGGATCGCGGGCAGTGACACCGAGGGGGATTTCCTTTTCCATATCCAAAGCACGGCGCTTCTTCTCGTGACTCTGCTTTTGCTGATCGTGACGGCGATCCTTACCGTGACCGCCCTGCGCCTGCTTTCCATGCGGCGGCGCACCGAATACGCCCTCTTTGCGGCGGCGGGTGCGTCACGGCGGCAGACTGCGCTCTTGCGGTATGCGGAGGGGGGCGTTTACGCCCTGCTTGCCGCCGTGCTCGGCATTCTGCTTGCCGTTTTGCTGACGCGCGGCGTCGGCAGTATCTTCCCGTGGCGCACGGCGCCGCTTTACCCGTCGCTTGCCGACTCTGCGCTCGGCTTGCTTTTTGCCTTCCTTTTCACGGCGATCTGCGTCAGCGTGCCGATCTTCACCGAGCGCGCGCGACCGCTTGCCCTCTGCTTTGAGGATAGCGAGCGCGCCGAGCACAGACACGCGCGCACAGCACTGATCCTCGCGGCGGTGCTTTTACTGCTCACGCTTGTAAATGTAATCCTTTGTTTACGTTTACCGCCCGACGAGCGTATGCTCCCTGCCATTTTCGGGGCGGTGCTTTGCTCGCTTCTGCTCTTTTTCGGCGTACCGCACGCATTGCGGTTCTTTGCGCTTTTGCTTTTGCGTCCGCGGTGGGTGCGGATGCCCGCCGCGCTCCGCCTCTCGCTTTTGCATCTGCGGGAGCTGTTTTCCCTGCGCCACGCGGGGCGTCTGCTTTCCGTGCTTTTGGCGGTCGGCTTTGCGCTTTTGGCGGCACGCGGCGCACTCTACGACCGCGTTTACGTGATCGACCACACCTTCACCGCCGAGCGCTTTCTGCTCTACGGCGACGAAGCGGCAAAGGATGCACTCAGGGAAAGTGACGCACTCCTTTGCGGTGGCGAGCTTGGCTATTACAGCGGCGTTGAGATCGAGGGGAGCGGCTACACGGTCCACGCCGTCAGCGCCACGCCGTCGGCGAAGGCTTGCTTTGACCCGTCGCTCTCGCCGAAGCGACTCCCGCAGGGGAACGAGGCGGTCCTGCCCTTCGCGATCGCGGAGCTGTACGGCATTTCGGTCGGCGACGCCTTCACGCTCACCTACCGCGGCAACGATTACCGCGTGATCCTCTCCGAGACGCTTCCGAAGGACGCGCCGCTGATCTTCTTTGACGCCGCGCACTTCGGTCTGCCGCTTGATTACTTCGCCTTCTCGCTTGCCTCGGGTGAGGCGGGGGAGGAGCTGCTCGCAGAGCTTTCCGCCCGCGGTATGCAGACCGTCACGGCGGAGGCGGTGATGGGCGACGTCGGCGAAACGCACGCATCCTTCGCGACGCTTCTTGACTGCGTGCTTGCCGCGGCGGCGACGCTGACGCTCGTCGGCATCGCAAACGCGCTTCTGTCGCTCTATCGGAGCAGACGGCACGGTCTTTCGCTTCTGCGCACGCTCGGCACTCCGCGCGGCACGCTCTGCCGCACGCTCGCGCTTGAGCTGGCGCTGACCCTCGGGCTGTCGCTTTTCCTTTCGCTCCTTGGCGGCGGCGTGCTCTGCTTCTTCCTCGATATGGGTTTTTCTTCCTTTGGGATACGGCTGTAAGGGGGAAGAAGGACGAAGGACGTGGGGAGGACTTTTTGCAAAAAGTCTCCCCACACCCCTTTCAAAACCGCTTCGGGAGCGATTGCTTTTTGAAAACGAAAACGAAAAAACGCGCTCCGCACGGCTTGGAATGTAAATTTTGATTTACATTCCTCTTTTTTTCGCATTTCCTCTTTACAAATTTGATTTTATGTTGTATAATAAATACGTCTAATTAACAATTTAGCGTGGTAAAGTGCTAAATTGAGAAAAAGGAGAAAAGAAAAATGAAAAAAGTTTTATCCGTATTGCTCGCCGTAATGATGCTGGCGTGCACCCTGTTTGCCTTCACCTCTTGCGGTGAACAGAGCGATTGGGAAAAGATCGAGGAGCGCGGCTACTTCTACTGCGGTATCACGGTCTACGAGCCGATGAACTACTTCGATGAAGAGGGCAACCTCGTCGGCTTTGACACCGAGTTCGCACAGGCAGTTGCAGAGAAGCTCGGCGTTGAGGTCAAGTTTGCCCCCATCAGCTGGCCGAACAAGTACATGGAGCTGAACAGCGGCGCGATCGACGCGATCTGGAACGGCTTCACCTACGGTGATGAGGACGGCGTTTCGCGTACCGAGTACGTTGACTTTACTTATTCCTACCTTGAGAACCGTCAGGTGATCGTCACCGCAAAGAACAGCGGTCTTACCACGAAGGAATCCTTCGCAGGTAAGGCGGGCGTTGCAGAGGGCGGCTCGTCGGGTCAGGCGGTTGCTGAGGAGCTGGCAGGCGAGGATAAGGTAACCACCTTCACCTCGCAGGTCGACGCACTGCGTGAGGTTGCAAGCGGCACGGCTGATTTTGCAGTTATTGACTATCAGATGGCGAAGGCAATGGTCGGCGTTGGCGACTACCCGAACCTTGAGATCAACAATGCATACTCGCCCGAGAGCGAGGTCTACGCGATCGGTTGCCGCAAGGGAAGCGACTTCACCGCGAAGATCAACGAGGCGATCAAGGCACTTGAAAAGGACGGCACGCTCGCAGAGCTTGCTGAGAAGTACGATCTTGAAAACGACCTGATCAAGAACATCGGCGAATAATTTATGACCTTTTCGCAAATCAACCAAATTTTGTTCGAGGGGTTTGGCGTTACCTGCGAGCTGTTCTTTCTGACGCTCGTGTTCGCCCTGCCCCTTGGGCTTTTGATCTCGTTTGGCTCGATGGCGAAGCTCCGTCCGATCGCGTGGGTATTCCGCACGATCGTCTGGATCATCCGCGGCACGCCGCTGATGCTTCAGCTCTTCGTCATCTTCTACGTGCCGGGCTTTCTTTTCGGGCGCAGTCCGTTTGCAACGATCGACAACGGCCGCTTTATCGCCGCGCTGATCGCGTTCGTGATCAACTACGCCTGCTATTTTTCCGAGATCTACCGCGGCGGGATCGAGTCGATCCCGAAGGGGCAGTACGAGGCGGGCGCGGTGCTGGGTCTCACCAAGACGCAGACCTTCTTCCACATCGTGCTGATGCAGGTGGTCAAGCGCATCCTCGCACCGATGAGCAACGAGGTCATCACGCTCGTGAAGGATACCTCGCTTGCCCGCGTGATCGCGGTCGCCGAGATCTTCTTCGTCAACGAGATGAGTCTGCTTTCGAAGGGCTTGATCTGGCCGCTCTTCTACATCGGCGTTTTCTTCCTTCTGTTCGTCGGCGTGCTGACGATCCTGTTCAACTATCTCGAGCGCAAGCTCTCGTATTATAAGGTGTAACTATGGCATATCTTGAGGTTACGAATTTAAGAAAGAGCTTTGGCAAGACCGAGGTCCTGCGCGGCATTGATTTTTCGATGGAGCGCGGCAAGGTCGTTGCCGTCATCGGCGCATCGGGCGGCGGTAAGACCACCTTTTTGCGCTGCCTGAATTTTCTCGAGCGCGCCGATCTTGGCGACATCCTGATCAACGATGAGAGGGACAGGCTTGCCTTTACGGCAACCGCCAAGTACAGCGACCGACAGATCCGACAGATGCGTCTTTCCTTCGGTCTCGTTTTCCAGTCCTTCAATCTTTTTCCGCAGTATACCGCGCTGAAAAACGTGCTGCTGCCGATGAATCTGCGTGCGGCGGAGGCGATCCGTAAGAATAAGGGGCTCTCCTTCTCACAGCGGCGCGCGGCGAAGCGGGCGGCGTACGCCGAAAACGAGATCCGCGCCAAGGAGCTGCTCACCGAGGTCGGGCTTGCCGACAAGATGGGACATTACCCCTGTGAGCTGTCGGGCGGACAGCAGCAGCGCGTCGCGATCGCGCGTGCGCTCGCACAGAGCCCCGCGATCCTTTGCTTCGACGAGCCGACGAGCGCACTCGACCCCCTGCTCACCGCAGAGGTTCTGCACGTCATCCGCGAGCTGAAGGAGGCGGGACACACGATGATCGTCGTCACGCACGAGATGAAGTTCGCGCGTGAGGTTGCCGACCGCGTCGTCTTCTTCGCCGACGGCAACATCGAGGAACAGGGCTCGCCCGAGGAGGTCTTTGACCGTCCGAAATCCGAAAAGACGCGTGCTTTCTTTGCACAGAGCTTAGAATAAAAAATAAGGGGCTGTCTCAAATTGCAAAATTTGACACTCCCCCTTGTTTGATAAAGGGCTTGTCAGATTTAGGGTGAGCAAATCAAAACATCACGGTGTGATGCTTTGATGCCGCGAAGTCCGACCAAGTGCGAGCAGGCAGAGCCGAGATTTACGAGGCGACAGACTGCGACACACGAC